>CAZPWQ010000141.1:0-7613 GCA_964590495.1 uncultured Balneolaceae bacterium | reverse complement strand
TTTCATGAAGGAGTTCCGTAAAAGCCTCTGCAAGACGGTCGGCCAGCGCTTTCGTGAGGATGGCGTTATAATCATCATGATCGTCTTCGAACTGTTTTACGAGTTCAGGCGCACCGATACCACAGGTAACGGCAAATCCGCCCATGTAGTCAGCGATACCGTTATCTTTCGGCGCAACAAAATCGCTCAGCGCTTTATTCGGCTGCCCCCTCCGCTTTTTGGCCTGCTGGCGCAGCATATGGAAAGTCGTAAGTACCTGTTCCCGATTTTCATCCGTGTAAAGCTCTACATCATCACCTACCGTATTGGCTGGATATAATCCCAATACAGCTCTTGCTTTTAACAGCTTTTGATCGATAATCCGGTCCAGCAGTTCATTGGCTTCGTCATAAAGTTTTCTGGCTTCTTCGCCATACTTTTCATCCTCCAATACTTCCGGAAATTGACCTTTCATCTGCCAGGCTATGAAGAATGGTCCCCAGTCAATATACTTGCGGATCTCTTCTAGCGGGTAATTATCGAATACCTGCTCACCCAGTTCATTTGGTTTCTTTATATGAGTGGATTTCCAGTCAATTTCAGTAGCATTGGCACGTGCTTCTTCGATCGGGAGATAGGTTTTCCGGCTCGACCGGTTTTCGTGCTGTCTCCGGAGTTTCAGATATTCATTTTTCTTTTTATTGACGAACTCTTCCCGGAGTGTTTTTGAAATCAGGTTGCCGGTTACCGAAACACTGCGCGAAGCATCCAGCACGTGCACGACCGGCTGATCATACATCGGCTCAATCTTCACAGCGGTATGCATACGGGATGTGGTAGCACCGCCGATCATCAGCGGCTGAGCAAAATGTTCGCGCTTCAGTTCTTTGGCTACGTGCACCATCTCATCGAGTGAGGGTGTTATGAGTCCGCTTAGCCCGATGATATCCACATTATTCTGACGCGCTTCTGTGAGAATCTTATCCGCGGGTACCATCACTCCGAGGTCGATTACATCAAAGTTATTACAGCGCAGCACTACCGCGACGATATTTTTCCCGATATCGTGAACATCGCCTTTCACGGTAGCCAGTAATACCTTCGCTTTCGGCTCACTGTTTTTGTTCTTCTCCTTTTCCTCCTCGATATAGGGGATCAGGTGGGCCACGCCCTTTTTCATTACACGGGCGCTCTTCACCACCTGCGGCAGGAACATCTTGCCGGATCCGAAAAGATCGCCCACGACATCCATACCGGCCATCATGGGTCCCTCGATTACATCGATGGGATGATCATATTTCTGACGTGCTTCTTCGGCATCATCCACAATATGATCTACAATGCCTTTTATAAGGGCATGTTTAATACGTTCTTCAACAGATTTCTCACGCCATTCCGCAGTTTTTTCTTTGACTTCCGCGTTATCCTCTTTAATCTCTTCGGCATAATCCACCAGCCGTTCGGTAGCGTCGTTACGGCGGTTTAATAATACATCTTCAACCAGTTCGCGCAGTTTTTCCGGTATCTCTTCATATACTTCCAGCTGACCCGCATTGACGATCGCCATATCAAGTCCGGCCTGGATGGCGTGATAGAGGAAGGCGGAGTGCATTGCCTCACGCACCTTATTGTTTCCACGGAAGGAAAACGAAATATTGCTGAGTCCGCCGCTAACCTTTGCCAGCGGCAGGTTTTCCTTGATCCATTTGGTGGCTTTAATAAAGTCGACGGCATAGTTGTTGTGCTCCTCGATACCTGTGGCAACGGTCAGAATATTCGGATCGAGGATAATATCCTGCGGAGCAAATCCGACTTCTTTGGTCAGGATATCGTAAGCGCGCTGACATATTTCGATGCGCCGTTCGTAGTTGTCGGCCTGACCTTTTTCATCAAAAGCCATTACGACTACGGCCGCCCCGAAATTCAGGATTTCATTGGCCTGTTTTTTAAACGCTTCTTCTCCCTCTTTCATGCTGATAGAATTGACCACACACTTTCCCTGTGCCGCTTTCAATCCCTCTTTGAGCACCGACCATTTGGAGGAATCGATCATGATCGGCACGCGTGAGATATCCGGTTCTCCGGCCAGGAGCTGCAGGAAGTTCACCATCACTTCCTCCGATTCCAGCATACCCTCATCCATGTTGATGTCGATAATCTGGGCACCATTTTCAACCTGGTGGCGGGCTACCGAAAGCGCTTCTTCATATTCTTCGTCCTTGATCAGGCGTTTGAATTTTCGGGATCCGGTAACATTCGTGCGCTCACCGATGTTTACAAAATTGGTATCCGGACGCACAACCAGGGGTTCAAGTCCGCTGAGCCGCAGGTATGGTTTCTGATCGGGTATCTGCCGCGGGCTGCATTCCTTCGCTGCTTCGGCAATCGCTTGAATATGCTCCGGTGTCGTTCCGCAGCATCCCCCTACCAGGTTGACAAAATTGGAGTCGGCGTAATCCCGGAACTGGTCGGCCATAAATTCCGGCGTCTCGTTGTATTCACCCATCTCATCGGGCAATCCGGCGTTGGGATACAAACTGGTATAGCAGCCGGATATATTGGCCAGTTCTTCGATATAAGGACGCATCTGCCTGGATCCCAGCGAGCAGTTCAATCCGACGCTGAGCAGGTTTTTCGTATGGGAAACTGAAATCCAGAATGCCTCGGTTGTTTGTCCCGATAGTGTGCGTCCGCTCTGGTCTACAATAGTACCGGATATCATGACCGGCAGATGGTGACCCGTTTCTTCGGCATGTTTATGAATTGCGTAAATGGCCGCTTTGGCATTCAGCGTATCAAAAATCGTTTCTACAAGCAGGATATCAACTCCACCCTCGACAAGTCCTCTGATCTGTTCGGTATAGGATTCTTTCAGCTGATCGAAGGTTATAGCGCGGTAACCCGGATCTTCCACGTCCGGCGACAGTGAAAGCGTTTTATTCGTCGGACCGATGGCGCCGGCCACAAAGCGCGGCTTGTCCGGATTCTTTTCTGAAAACAGGTCGGCAACCTCCCGTGCATTTTTGGAAGCTGCCACATTCAGTTCATAAGCCAGATCCTCCATATGATAATCGGCCTGTGAAATGGAAGTGCTGTTAAAAGTGTTAGTTTCAATGATATCAGACCCTGCAGAGAGAAATTCGCTGTGAATTTCTTTAATTATTTCGGGCTGCGTAAGGCTGAGGAGGTCATTATTTCCCTGGAGGTCTGTTTTATAGTCGCTAAACCGGTCTCCGCGATAATCTTCTTCAGAAAGGCCGTAAGACTGGATCATAGTGCCCATGGCACCGTCCAGGATCAGGATGCGATCTTGCAACAGATCTTTGATTTGATCAAATTTCATGTATGTAAAATCAGGTAATAAGGTTATAAGGTACTTGTGGTTGCACAAAAACTTTTCAACTAAGTCACGAAGTGATTACCTTTAGCACAATTAGATTTTCATTATGATTATGAAAACCTTATGACCCGATGAAAAGTTTTCGGAATGTAAAGGTACAAAGAAAAGCAGTTTAAATGAAAGTTATAGAGCATTACAATCAAGCCAGACAACCGTTAATTTCATTCGAGATTATACCGCCCAAACGAGGAGGATCCGTTCAGCAGGTATTTGATGCACTGGATCAGGTGATGCAGTATAATCCGCCTTTCATCGATGTTACCTATCATGCGGCGGAATCACATTATGAGGAACTCTCGGACGGCACCATTAAACGTCATATTAAAAGAAAAAGGCCCGGTACCATCGGGTTATGTGCGGCAATAAAGCACAAGTATGATGTTGACCCGGTTCCGCACCTGATATGTGAGGGCTTTACAAAAGAGGAGACCGAGGACGCTCTTATCGAGCTAAACTATCTCGGTATTGACAATGTGCTGGCTATTCGCGGTGATGCTTCCGAGGATTCCCTGCCGAGATATAAGAACGGCACATTCAATGACTATGCCATTGACCTTGTGAAACAGATCAAGGATATGAACAGGGGGATTTATCTCGAGCAAATTACCAATGCTTATAAAACTGATTTCTGTGTTGGAGTCGGCGGATATCCCGAAAAACATTTTGAAGCCCCCAATATCGACTGGGATATCGACAGACTGAAAGAAAAGGTGGATGCCGGCGGTGATTATATCGTTACGCAGATGTTTTTTGACAATGATGCTTTTTTCCGGTTTGAAAAAAAATGTCGTAACGCCGGCATTAATGTCCCCATAGTACCGGGGTTAAAGGTTCTGACTACTGAGCGGCATTTAAACTTTTTGCCGAAATATTTTCACCTGAACATTCCTGAATTATTATCGGATGAAGTACAGGCGGATCCGAAAAATGCGCGGGATATAGGAGTGGAATGGGCTGCGAACCAGTGTATTGAACTGCTTGAAGGCGGCGTGCCCGGCATACACTTTTACATTATGGGAGATCCGTCTCCTGCAATGGATGCCATAGAAAAGTTGCCGCTCGGAGCCAATGTAGCTAAGAAGTAGCGCAAAGGGCAAAGGGCAAAGGGCATGGTCCGCCAGCTGGCGGAAAAAAACAGCATTTTCTTGCGCTTTGCTCCATGCGCTCTGCTCTATAATCACGCAACATTTTGAGGCACAGACACTATTCAATTCTCGTTGCGCTGCTCTGCCGCGCAACGGCGTATCTTTAATTTAGCTTCGGGATTAACATGCGGTGCTCTGCTCCGCAGTTTACTTATTTTCATAAAATAGTTTGAGGTAGAGCACTAATGAATACCGAAATTGGAAAATGGGTGATCGGCGCCGGATTACTTATCGTACTGGGTGGTATAATCATCTACTTTTTCGGGGATAAACTGGGCTGGATGGGAAACCTGCCGGGGGATATACGCATCGAGAAAGAGAATTTCAGCTTTTATTTCCCCATTACGACGATGATTATCCTCAGTATTGTTCTCAGTCTGCTGCTAACCGTTATCGTCCGCTTTTTCCGAAGTTGAAGGTCCTATTTACCACTATGACATTAAGAACACTAAGTGATTTTAGTGTCTTAGTGGTAATCCCTTACATCTCCGCTGCCGTATGCTTGTACATGTTGGGAATCGGTGGTCGCAGCAGCCCGGCGAGGTTATACGGTTCAATGGCTTCCTGGACGGATCTGAGGAATGCCTGAGTTTCAGCATCCGTAATTGCACCATTTTCAACAATATGCAGCAGGTCTTCGTAAAGGCTGCGAGTGAAAACAGGGATATTTTTATGATTCGCTGAAAGGAAGTGGTGTTGCTCTATATCAAACATTCCCCGCAGGCGCGTCTGCTCGTAGTCGATGGCAGCTATGAAGTAGAGCATCGTATATATTTTGAACAGCTCAAAATGAGGCATTGCCTTATAACAGCCGCTGACCAACAGGTCGATAAAATCCAGTTCGTTTAAAACCGCTGCTTCATATTTCTGAAGCATTTTTTTAATTCTGTGGGGGTTATTTCTTCCTGCCTCAAAAGCATAAAGAATACGTTCGACACCTGATAAGGAATGTGCAATGCCGGTACTGTGGAGGGGATCAACAAAACCTACTGTATGGGGAAGGGCGACGTATCCCTCACCAATAGCTTTTTCAGCTTTCCTCTGCAGTCTGCCGGTCTGAATAAATTTACCGGGCTCATCAGCCGGAGAAGCTTCTTCAAAAATTTCTGCAAGGCCGGGATACTTGTTCAATGTCTGGTGCCATAAGGCTGCCGGATCTTCAGCTTTTGCGGGTAACTGTCCGTTGAAAACAAATCCTGCACTCGTGATACCGTTGTTAAACCGAAGCATCCATAGCCAGCCCTCATCCAGCAGGTGATGCAAAGCCGAGTGATCGGGATTATAGGGGTAGTCATCATTGGGAATTCCGGTTTTAAGCAACCACTCCTGCCAATGTCTAACACCTCTGAAGTGCGTAAAAAGAGCCGAAGAATGTGTGCGTAAGCTTTCCGGTGAATCATCAATTCCCAGCTTATCAAGGATGTTCTTTGACCCGGTGGCGTCGATTATCCAGCCGGTTTTAAATTTTAAAGATTGACCGTTCTGACTGGCTTCGATATGCCATTGTGCGTTTGTGCGATTTAGCACTTTTATTGTCGTATGATCGTAATAAGGGATACCCGCTTCTATTACTTTTTTTGCCAGGAAGGCATCAAAATCCCGCCGGTACCAGTTGGTATCGGATTGCCGGTCATTTACGCTGGCCGCTACCAGCAGTTCGTGACTGTGGTTATCATCGGTATGGAAAATCTGCTCATTATGATGTCTGTAATAACTGAATCCGCGCTTGAGTCCACAGCTGATTTCCGGATGTGAATCCTGCCAGCTTCCGTAGCGGGAGAAATCTCGCAGCCATGGCAGGTTATAGCGGTCGGATATATCACGCAAAATCATATCGGCAACGGGCGTTGAGGATTCGCCGATAGCAAAACGTGGATGTACATCTTTTTCCACAAGTACGACATTATAGCCGAGTTGGTGAAGACCAAGGGCTGTAATCGAACCTGAAAATCCGGCTCCGATAACGGCAACATCATACTCAGCTTTTAAGGGATGTGGCATAAAACTATTTCCAGAGGTCTGATTATTGAAAAGCCGTGCGTAATGCGTAATCCGTGATGCGTAAGTTACGCATTACTCCATTACGCATTACGTATCATTCACAATATTCACATTCAACTCGCGCGTAAATTCGTTGCCCGAGGTTCATCTCGTTCATTCGTGATTTTCTTTTTTCGAAACAGTGGGAGCAGCCTGAAAATCGCTGGAGATCCCATAAATCTACGAATACTCTTCCACCATCAAGATTGAGAGTGCAGTCGAATGTTTCTTCCAGGGCCTCTATTGTGGGTGGAATATAATGGCCCTCTTTTTGCAGTTTTTCCATCGCCCCGTTGCCGGCGCGGGTGGGAATGATGCTGCATGCTGATACTCCGCATTCAAAGGCAAATTCGACACTCCGGATCGCCCATTTGATATTTTCTTCTGGATCTGTCAGAAAGGGAGGATTCAACAGTATAAAAGCACGTGAGGCTATATCGTTTACAGTTAGTAATTCTGCGGCTTCACGAAAATTTTCTTTGGTGATCTGTTTGTTGAGCTTTGGAAGTACCTTCGGATGAATGGTTTCCAGGCCCATCGCAATTTCCAGGTTGCCGTTTATCAAGTCGCTGAATTCGACAGCGGCAGATCCGCAAAGTTTGGGGTGGTTTTCGATTATTACGCGTTCATATCCCGAAAGCTGTTGCGCAATTTCCGCGTAATCTTCAGGTGGAATCGCTTTACGGTCAAAGAAATTGCCGCTGTTGTACAGTTTGATTACATCAGCATCCGGCAGACGGGCGAGCGCATAGGAGATCTGTCCCGGCACATCCCCGGGTTTGACGGGATTTTCAAGCGTGTTTTTCCATAAGTCACACATTACACACTTGAAGGGACATTCGCTGTTCGTCAGGAAAATGGTGTTCAATTCCTTTAGATGCCCCTCAGGTCCTGTTTCCTGCTCGTGCAGAAAATGGTAAGGTTTATCAGGCTGTACCTTATTCCTCTCCGGGCGAAGGTCAATTATTTCGGATGAATCGAGCATGTTTTTTTAAAAATGTGACGGTTTTAACCAGGCTGTAAAAAAAGTTAAAAAAATCAAATAAGCT
>CAZPWQ010000140.1:4249-7774 GCA_964590495.1 uncultured Balneolaceae bacterium | reverse complement strand
ATGCAACTCATTGCCTCGCAAAGGGCACCAATATATTCAATAATATATTTGTGAAAAATGCGGGCTAGGGCAAAACCTGTAAATGCCATCAGAAGGTTTTTAACCACCGGCTGTTGAGATAACCCACAATAAATCCATAAATAATATGAAGCCCAAACGTAATTATCATATATGGAAAACTATTTGCCAGGTATAGGGGATGTTCGTATGCCAGATGGGAAGCATATCCAAAACCAAATATTCCCCAGCCTATCAATGGGCTGTATACGATCATCATAAAAAACCATAGAATGAACGATAAGATAAGAGCCTTGCTGATTGTGGCATCCTCTTCGAATGTATATACCAGCACAAATGACCAAAAAATACCGTAACTGAAATGAAGTAATAAAGCATACCCGTTATTTTCTATACCTAAATTAAATAAGAATGCGGCTGAAGGCGGGATATTAAAAGGTGCTATACCCGTAATCGAAATCCCCACATAGATAAATAGAAACATTACCAGACTAGCTAAAAATCCTGCCAGAGCAATATTGAAGCTTTTTTTAAGCTTATTTCTAAACATTGTACCTTAATTTTAATCAGTTATATCTACAAGTTTGCATTACTTGAACCGGCAGCATTAGACTTTTCAAATTTCAGATTAAATACTACTCCTTTCCTGTTGTTAAGAATTACCTCCCCCTGGAGCTGTCGTACCAATGTCTTGATTATCATTAACCCTGATGATTCGGCCGATTCATAATTAAAGTCTTCACTAAGCTCTTTCCCATTATTTTTTATTGTAATTGAAATCTGTCCATTACTTTCGGTTAGGAATACATTCATTTCTGCATTATCCATTTCATCAAATCCATGAACAATAGTATTTGTCATTATCTCACTCACTATTAATCCCACCGGGATGGCTTGATTGATATTTAAAACGACATCCTCAAAATAATTCTGCAGATTAATCTCTGTTTGATTATTGATATACGTATCGGATATAAAATTTATCAGCTTTTGCAAATATTGACTAAGATTGATTTCAGAAAACGAATCGGATTGATAGAGGACTTCATGTATCATAGCCATTGAATGTATCCGGTCACGGCTGTTCTGCAAGGCCTGCTCAGAGTTACTGTTTTGCATACTTTCCAGTTCCAGGAGTCCCGATATTACCGCCATATTGTTTTTCACTCTGTGGTGTATTTCTGAAAGCAGCACTTCCTTTTCGTTTAGTGTTTGCTCCCAGCGGCCTATACTTTTATTTGCCCGGACAGTCACTACTACTCCAATAAGTACCAGCAGAATTCCCAGAATAACACTTATCCACAGCCCGGCCCGTTTTATTACACCAGAAGTACTGCCTACCTCAGCCATCAACTGCCGGTTGTAAATATTCCAGTCATTATTCAAATCATTCAAAACCTCCAAATAATAAATGGATTGACTCTTATCCGGCTGTTCTGAATTCCATAACCGATGTAAATGTTGGGCTATACCTTGTTTTCTCGCTTCTATCTGATTCAATTGATGCCACTGCCGGAAAAGGTTTTGCATTCGATCAGACTCTCTGAATTGCTGAAAAGCAAAAACAAGACTGGAAATCTCATTGGGATAAATATTTTTTGAGCTGAATGAATCAAAAATAATTTTCACATTCGGATCAGCCTTAAAGAGTTCATCAATTACACGTGCTTGTGCCTTCATCTGCTTCGTTGTTTTCTCATACTCTCTATAGCTTACCTGTTCACCATCCCGGGCATAACGTTCAAGCAATATCATTGACTGATGTTGATATTGGCTCCACGTAGAAAGAAGTCTCATGTAATCGCCGGTGGCGGCAATGGTATTTACTGAAAAATTAGTCAATACGACAAGACCGCTTGCTGCAATAAGGAAAAGTGTTACAACCCCTATTAATTTTCTGCTCAGATAAAACCGATTGCTTGCAGGATTTATTTGATCCATTCTCACTTTAATTTATGCCAGTTTGTACACCCGATAAACTCTTAGACAAACTGTGAAGTAATGATCTTACTTATAGTGATTTGGAAATGAATGAATTAGCTAGTTAGAGTATTTTCCCATCTCATGTTTCAGCTTACGTTTATTTAAGTAAGATAAATGTTAGATTAAACGTCTATAAACCGATAATTAAATCCGGAAATCATTTAATGGCATTTATAGAAATTATTGAACCTGAAGAGGCAACAGGTGATCTCAAGGAAATTTATAACGAGCTGAAAAAAAAACGGGGGAAACTGGCCCGGATTCATAAATTACAGAGCTTAAATCCGGATACTATAATGCAACATATGGATCTTTATATGTCCATCATGTTTGGCAAGTCGCCGCTGAGCAGGCCTCAGCGAGAAATGATAGCTGTAGTAGTTTCGGCAGTAAATGAGTGTGAATATTGTCAGCTGCATCACGCGGAGGCTCTCAATCATTACTGGAAAGACATAAAGAAAGTTACACAGCTACGCGAAAATTACACCCAGCTGAATCTGAATAATGTAGATTCCCGTTTATGCAAGTTAGCTCAAAAGTTAACTTTACAACCCTATAAAATTTCAGAAGACATTGATATACAACCGCTTAAAAACACGGGGCTTACTGACCGCGCTATTCTGGATGCTGTACTGGTCATCAGCTACTTCAATTTTGTAAATCGATTAATTCAGGGTTTAGGAGTTAAAGCGGATGAAGAAGAAATCCGCGGATATAAATACTAGAACTTACTCTTATAACTTCAACTTACTCAGGCAGAAGTAGTTTGTAATATTGATAGTTATGATCCTATCTATCGGGCCCGCACAATTAAAATTATAAGCTAACCAATAATGCAACAGCTATACATATGGTACTATCAAAAAAGCAGAAAGAACTTTGCAATGACAGCAAGTGGGATTTTTCAAACCTGAAAGCATTGATATTAAATTGTACGCTTAAGCCCAGTACGAAGCCTTCACATACCGAAACACTTATTGAAGTCTCCAAAGCGATCCTGGAAGAAAATAATATTTCCACTGAAATACTTCGTCCGGTGGATTATTATATAGCCCCGGGGGTATATCCGGATATGACTGAACATGGCTTTGAAAAGGATGACTGGCCGGAAATTCAGAAAAAGGTAATGGATGCCAATATTTTAATTCTCGGCTCTCCCATCTGGCTGGGTGAAAAATCATCAGTTTGTACAAGAGTAATCGAACGGCTGTATGGCTATTCAGGCAATCTGAATGAAAAGGGTCAGTATGCCTATTATGGTCGTACAGGCGGGTGCCTGATAACCGGTAACGAAGACGGCATCAAACACTGCTCGATGAATATTATTTACAGCCTGCAACACCTGGGTTATGTCATTCCCCCACAGGCCGACGCTGGC
Organism: uncultured Balneolaceae bacterium; assembly: GCA_964590495.1. GTDB lineage: Bacteria > Bacteroidota > Rhodothermia > Balneolales > Balneolaceae > CAZPWQ01. Next base: position 4,395 of record CAZPWQ010000140.1, on the reverse strand, counting down.
TGGATTGGAGAAGCAGGTCCGGGGCCAAGCTACGGTGATGAAGGCGAGAACGGTCCTATAGGATTTGATAATGAATTTACCCAGCGAAATACCACTTTTATGACCTGGAACCTGATGCACATGGCATACATGCTTGACCAGGCCGG
>CAZPWQ010000140.1:0-4149 GCA_964590495.1 uncultured Balneolaceae bacterium | reverse complement strand
CATTAAAACCATAACAACAGGCATCTCCATCATCGCAGCAACATCACCTGCCATGGCTATTTTAGGAAATCCGTGGTAAATGAAAATAGAAGCAAGTGACAGTCTTGGCAGCCAGTGTGCTATTCCTGATAATTTATTTAACTGATCCATAGGTATAATACTTTTGAATTCGTAATTACGGGATTAACTCTTTGGATGTGGTTATGTTTAAAGATCTTACTCTATTTTGAAATAAATAAGCCAAGTATGATTCTATATTCTCCCTAATAAAGGGCCATTTGATAATGAATCACGTATATACCCGCCAGGATTAGTAAACCGCCTGTTATCCGCTCCATATGAGGAAGTATTTTCCTCAGGTATTTCATAAGCAAATCCTTCGCAAACGTTGACAACATAATTGTGGCGATCATCATACCACTGATGCCGAAAAAATACGCGCCGATGTAGGAAGCACCCTCCCAAGTTGTAGGTGCCGCCATCGCCTGTGTTGCAACAACCAAAAAAAGCGGGAAAAGACAACCCAGGGCTCCGATGGCATAAGCTATCCCAAAAACAAATGCTTCAACTGCTTCTGTTCTATGGGTTGGGTTATTCATATTGAGTGAAAAGGAAACATCCTTTCCCATCACCATGAATATTCCGAGTACAATTAACACAGCACCCATGCCAATCGTAATCCACATCATATAATCTTTTAAAACCTGGCTGGCAACGATAATCATAATACCGGCAATAGCGTAAACGGCCAGTATTCCCAAAATACTGAGCAGAGCCAACTTAAAGCCGCGACCCAGCCGGGTAACTACAGTAGGGTCGCCCTGAGAGTTTCGTGAAACAAAGGCGACGATGTAACCGGGCAATAAAGCCACGGCACATGGCGCCAAAAAGGCCAGAACCCCCTGTAGAAATGAAAAATAAACAAACTCCTGCATATGGATTAGTTCACCAGCTCATCAAATAAATCCCGGTACTCCTGTTCGCTGAGTGCTGTTTTGTTTTTCTGAAAGGCAATGGTACCGTCACGGTTTATTCCAACGGTGGTCGCCTGGGATTCGACACCAAAATCCATCATAATCTCTGGTTGCCCTTTGGTAACGGGAAAGGTAAATCCTTTTTCTTCAGATAATTCACGCATTACCTCCTCGTCGTCGGTGGGATCAATACCAATGGCCACCAAAGTAAGTCTGTCTTTATAATCCGGATAGACTTCAGACAGTGCAGGCCAGTTTTTAGCACAGATCGGGCACCATGAAGCGGTAAAATATACTACCATAGGCTTGTCCTCTTCCATAGATTTTTGCAGACTTATTGTCTCACCATCAATAGTGGTGACTTCAAAATCCGGGGCTTTTATCGCTTCATTCTGTTGTTGGCTTGCCTGCTGTACTTCAGCAGTCTCGGAAGATTCCGACGAACAAGCCATTGCAAAGAGCAATAAAGCTCCTGTTAAGACTGTAATATTGATCGTATTGTACATAATTATATTGTTTTTTATTTGTTAATATTAAGAACTTCTATACCATTAACGTTCAGAATAAAGATTCTTAGTTGACTGCATGTCCGGTAGCTCTGAATGAAATTTAACGGCTGAAATAACTCTTCCACATTAAAGAATTGGTTTGACCGGCAATACAAGACCGCCGCACAAAATAGACAGCCTTTCTATCAGATATCTTACTTAATTATATTGGTTCTCTAAAAAAATATGTAAGAAACTCCCGATACGGATCGTCGAAAAAATCATGAGGATAAGAGAAATAAAATCGACTGATTATTATGGATAAAATTGCAATAGTAGTACTCGCCGGAACGGAGTCACACGAATCACTTGGACGCGTTGTAAATGCATTCGAATTGGCCAAAGAGTTGCAGGATCATAACGATGAAGTTAAAATCATTTTTGACGGTGCCGGAACGGAATGGATACCCGAATTAGAAAACGAGGAACATGATGCTCATCCACTTTATGCTTCGGTAAAAGATAGTATCTATGGAGCATGTAAGTTTTGTGCAAAGGCATTCGGCGTATTCAAAGAAGTTAAAAATTCTGACGTAGAACTTCTGGATGAATATGACCAGCATCCAAGCCTTAGAAACTTCATAGCCGATGGCTACCGGGTAATAACTTTTTAATGGGTAACTTCTGTAAAAAATAGCAGCACAATTAGGAATTAGAAATGACCCCATATTTTACCCATTGCCGTGATTAACGGCAAGTTACCCTCATCATGCATTTTTAATAACGTGTCCATTTATATCCCTGCGATCCATATCATTCATGCACAGGTAGTGCCGCGTAATTGTTTAGAATTTACCATAGTACAATTTAAAAGAGTATAAAATCATTACAGGTCACATTGAACGGTGATGTTCTGCCCGCTCACGTAATGACTCGAATTTCTTTTTAACTTTTTTATCCACTTGTAACGGTTCTTTAAAATTTGCCCTAATAGTATCAATTCGCTGTTGGCCTCCCAGTATTACCTCTATTTTCTTATTGATCAGTCCATTTATAGTGGCCCCGGCTACTTCTTCAGGGCTATCCATTGTCCTCTCCATCTTAGCATTTTTCATCATATCAGTATCTGTAGCCGTGGGATAAATCGTCATTACGTGAATGGGATAATCCGAAAGTTCTCTTCGCATAGATTCTGAAAAATGTTTAACACCTGATTTCGTTGCCGCATAAACACTGTAGAACGGCATAGCTATATATCCCAGCCCGGAAGATATATTGATCAATGCCCCCTCCGGGCTTTCCTTAAGCAATGGCAGAAAGTATTTGGTCATCAAAATTAAACCTGTCAGATTAATATTCACCTGATCGATGATGTCTTTATCGTCTATTTCATGCAGTAATCCCGCACTCACTACTCCGGCGTTATTTATCAGGATATCCAGTTCTCCCCATTCTTCCTCTACAGTTTCGACGGCAGCATGAATGTCTTCGGGCTGAGATACATCACCTTGAATTTTAAGAAACCGGACCGCAGGGAATTGATCTTCAAGATCATCCAGTTTTTGGGCGGTTCTCCCCATAACGGCAATATCGGTTACTCCTTTTTCTGAGAGTTCTTTAATCAGTGCCTTTCCGATTCCGGCGCTTCCTCCGGTAACCAAAATTTTTGTACCTGGTAATTTCATGATCTGTGATTGTACATTTGTTCATCTCCAAAACATGAAATGAAAAAAATAAGTTGCGTTTTTCCGGCTTTGAACTTATTTGTAAGCGCTCTTGTATTGTGGATAAACATCATTTTCGTATTCAGAATCAATTTTTAAAAGCTTATGAACTTACAAAACAGGACAGCCCTGGTAACCGGTGCCAGCAAAGGCATCGGACTGGCCATAACGAATAAACTGCTCAATGAAGGGGTAACTGTAGCCGGCTGGAGCCGTACGCCGCCAGAAAACCTGGACCATGATCGCTTTTTCCATTTCAAGACCGATCTTACCAAAGAAGAATCTGTAGAAGAAGCTTATGATGAAACTTCAGACCGGCTGGGGGAGGATATTTCCATACTGATTAATAATGCCGGCGCCGGATACCGTGCGGAAATGGATGAAATGCCGGCCGATAAATGGCGGTATCTCTTTGACCTGAATGTACACGGCATATTTTATGTAACCCGCCTGATTATTCCACAAATGAAAGAAAGCGGGGAGGGGCATATCATCAATATTTCTTCGGGAGCGGGAACCAATGGCATTGCCGGCATGAGCTGTTACTGCGGTACAAAACACGCCGTAGTAGGCATAACTGAATCGTTACACCAAGAGTTGCGGGATTATGGCGTTAAAGTTACCTGCCTGTCGCCCGGCTCTGTCGATACCGGCTTTTCTTCGTCCAACAAGAACAAACTGCTGCCGGATGATCTTGCTGATTCGGTTGCCCATATCCTGAAATGTCACCAAAACTTTCACTATACCGATCTGCAAGTGCGCCCGCTGCAACCCTGAGAAATACCACTAAGGCATTAAGGCCACTAAGAAAAAAAATTATTCGGAGGGTATCCTGCTCCCGATAAAGAGCCTGGTTACGGGAGCGGAGCTCCTTATAGCTTATTTTTCTTGCTAACACTTCTAAGGGCTCTTAATGTCTCGTATGTTAATTCAGTGGTAATGGTGTTGCATTATTTGCGGGAC
>CAZPWQ010000139.1:0-8214 GCA_964590495.1 uncultured Balneolaceae bacterium | reverse complement strand
GGACCGGCGGTTTTCCGGTCTGCCGCCGAAGAATCCCGTTGGTGGGGCCTTTGTCGGGACTGGTTGCCATTAAAAGGAATCCTTCAGCCACAGGATCCCCATTGGGAGACTGGCTCTGAAAGGCAGTATTGTCAAAGGTTCAAGCGTGGACGCTTGAACCAGCCAAACATTCAATTAACAAAAGGTATAGCTGGTTGTTCTTACTCAGACACTGCCAACTGCCTCCAGCCTACCGCCCCGACCGTTATTTCAATGATCAACATCAGTAAGATAACGGGCAGGGGATCCACCGTAAATGGTATAGGGAGGGACATCCTTGGTTACTACAGATCCCGCGGCAATGATTGCGCCTTTTCCAATCGTAATACCCTTTAGGATAATACTGCGACAACCGATCCACACATTGTCTTCGATTGTGACCGGATCACGAATAACAGTTTCAGAATTCAGAGGATGCAGATCGGAATCCATAATAATCACATCCCAGGCTATCTTGCAATCCCTGCCGATGCTGATATCTTTTTCAACAACTATCAGTGAATTCCGATTGATATACGTACCATTGCCGATAAACAAATTCCCGCTGTTACGGATTTCGATACGCACTCCTGAATAGAACTGGCAGTTTTCAGCTGTTAATGTTCCGCCATCGTTGATGACTTTTGGAAAGGGTCGGGTCTCGGTAACTACCAGTATTCCGTGGTTGGTAAATTTTCTTGAAAACCATAATCCGGCCAGATGCTCACGAATTGAATGTTTGGACAGACGTTTGCGAATCCGTCTGAAAAGATTCATCAGATTCATGCTTTACTTAACGTTAAAGTTTATTGCTCGGGTGCGCATCTTCTGTGAAACTTTGTGTAGCAATGAATTACACAGAGGTACTCGGAGTAGACACGGAGCTACACAGAGATTGAAACTTTGAGAAATAAATATTAACCCGAATACCTTAAAATGGCGCTTCATCGTCCCCGTCGTCTGAACCGGGATTGTGTCCCATCGGGGGAGGGCCGTTCCCGTTGGATGACCCGCCGGTACTGTCTTCATCATCATCTTCTATACCAAACGGATCGGGACCTGCCGCAGTAAGATTTTCAAAACGGGCATATTCCTCAACAAAGTAAAGGGGTATACTGCCGGTAGGCCCGTTACGCTGTTTACCGATGATGATCTCTGCAAGTCCTGTCGTCGACTGGCCTTCCGGCGTCGTTTTAATGCCATAATATTCCGGACGATAGAGAAAGCAGACAACATCGGCATCCTGCTCAATCGATCCTGATTCACGCAGATCACTTAACTGTGGACGCTTGTCGCCGCCCCTCTGCTCGACAGCCCGGCTCAGCTGGGAGAGGGCAACAACAGGCACATTCAATTCTTTGGCTAAAGCCTTAAGTCCACGGGAAATGGAAGCAATCTCTTGTTCACGGGTTCCAAAATCCTTTCCTGAAGCGGTCATTAGCTGAAGGTAATCCACTACAATGAGACCGATATCATGTTCGCTTTTCAGGCGCCGGCATTTAGTACGTAATTCCATAAGGCTGAGTCCGGGAGTATCATCCACAAAAATATTTGCCGTAAAAAGCCGGCCCGCAGCATCAATCAGGCGTTTGAACTCCTCATCTTTCAACCGGCCTGAACGGGCCGACTGGGCATTAATGCGGCCTTCCATGGTAAGAAGACGCTGAACCAGCGATTGATTTGACATTTCAAGGCTGAAAATAGCGACTTTTGTTTGCAGTTTGGGATCCTGGTGCAGGGCTGCATTACGTGCTGTTGTCAATACATATGCCGTTTTACCCATGGATGGCCGGGCTGCGATAATGATCAGATCACCATTCTGCCAGCCGGCGGTCATCTTATCAACGTCCGTTCCGGTAGGTACGCCGGTTATACCCGATGATTTTCCACGGATATCTTCTAAGTAAGAAAGCGTATCCTTCAAAACATCGCCGATAGGCTGGGCTTGCGACCGCTGTTTCGCATTGGCCAGGTCAAAAATCCGTTGCTCGGCGCGGTCAAGAACATCGTAAGGATCGGAAGTACTGTCGTACGCTTCCTTTATAATATTCGTACAGTTGAGTATAAGATTGCGCTTTGTTGACTTTTCTGAAATTATCTGGGCATGATAATCTATATTGGCCGCCGAACTTACCGAGCGCGTTAATTCCGACAAATATCCTGATCCCCCGCAAACATCGAGCAGTTCCTTGTCGCGCAATTCATTTTCAACCGTAAGCAGGTCAAGCGGATTATCCCGTTCATACAGATCATGTAACACATCAAAAATATGGCGGTGTGCAGGTTTATAAAAGTCGTCTGAACTGAGCATCTGGAGAGCCACCGTTGCGGCTTCATGCTCAATCAGCATAGAACCGAGCACTGCTTCCTCAACTTCAACAGCCTGGGGAGGCACCCGGCCGTCCTGCTCAAGAACCTTTGAATCAGAATTATCTTTGTAATTAGAGCTTCTTTGTGCGGCCATTCAGAATTGAAATCAGATTTTAGACAGAAAATATTGCACCAATGAGGATTTACCACCGAAAACGCCACCCCACGTTTGAAGTGTTTTAAAGTATAACAAATGATGAACTTTTTACGAAGAGAATTAAATAATTTTATCCGGTAATCTGCAGACTTCAGAAAATGGCGAGGTGTAGCCCTTTATAGTTAATAACCCATAGTTTTATACCCGCTGAGAATATATGTTGCCAGTTGCAATGATTATGCTAACATTCCTTTTAAAATTTGTTTGTAAGGAATTGGCTTTGCGAGATACTTACTTATAAGCATTCAGTAAGAACATGCCATGGCCTGTCCCGACAGGGTACCAAGTCCACACAAGATGCCAATGGTAAATCCGGACAAAGTGCCCACGTGGTAACCTCAAAGAAAGCTGACCAAACAAAGTTTGGGAATCCGAAACCCGGGTCCATATCCACTATATTAAAAAGGAGTTCTCTTATCGATTGAAGAAGAACAGTTCTGATTTCTTCATCCAGTGGTTAATTTTGTTGATCGTCTTCAATATGTACGTCAAGATGATGTTGTTTCATCTTATCGGCTATCCATGCCACAGCTGTACCGAATTCTTCCTGGTCGAGTGCAGGGGGAGGTTTAAGCTCCGACATGAGTTCACGGGTATACCTGTTTGCTTCATTTATCAGGTCTGTTAATTCGGTTATATCTTCTGTCAGTTTTTCGGGGTAATATTCCTTCCGAAGAAGATCCAGTTTCAGCTTGCCCATTGTCAGGATCTGCCCAAGGTTATCATGAAGTTCTGTAGCAAGGCGCTGCCTTTCTTGTTCTTCCGCCTTACTAATTTAGAAGCCAGTGATCTTAGCTGTTCCTGGTATGACAGTAGGGAAGAAGTTCGCTCCTGGAGTTCTTTATTCACAGCCCGGAGTTTCGCTTCAGCCTGCTTTTGTTTTGTAATATCCCGCGCAATTTTAGATGCCCCTACAATTCGCCCGGAGGAATCCTTTATTGGCGAAATGGTCAGGGAAATATTCAGCCGGGTCCCATCTTTATGTAATCGAACTGTTTCGAAATGGTCAACTCTTTTTCCCTGTTTGAGTTGGTTAATAATTTTGGGTTCCTCATCCAGCCGGTCTTCGGGAAAAAGCAGGGTTATATGACGTCCGATAGCTTCTCTCGCAGAATAACCGAAAAGACGCTCTGCACTCGAATTCCAACTGGTTATAATACCATCCAGATCTTTGCTTATAATAGCATCGTTTGATCCATCAATGATCGCCCCAAGTAAAGCACTGGAGAGCTCATTTACCCGGCGTCCGGTAGCTTCCCGGATAAAAAAACGGGTGTGAGTATACTCTCCATTTTTTCTGTAGATTTCCGAGTTGAGGATAACATCCCGGTCAGAGCCATCCCTGTATTGCAGCTTAGCCTTGTAATTTTGTAACTCTTCACCGTTTTTAACTTTCTGTAAAATATTCTCGCCTTCTTCTTTATCTGCATGGATCTCAGCAATATTTTTTTCCGATATATTCTCCACGGCTATAACCAAGCAAATTTAATACGGTCCGATTCACTCTTAGTATGGTTCCATCAGAACCAACCCAGTGAATACCAACAGGCATTTTAAAAAAATCAGATAGATCATCCTGCGATCTTTTCATTGATTTCTTATTGTTCATATTATAGTCAATCAGATAAATTGAAGATCTATATGCTTATGCTTGGTTAAGATGCTTCCGGAAGATATTACTGGGTAAGGATGAAGTTATAATACATTCATATATCCTGATTAGTTCCTCCTGATAATTTATTGAGTTTGATTTCCTCACTTTTGGTTTAAGATATAAATATGTCTAATGGCGATAAGAATGATATTGGAAAATAAATTAGTATGCCCGGCAATGCTTAATCTCGACAACCATTAATCCGATTTCAAGGCGTATTCACCAGCTCGTCATATTTTTTTCGCAAGGTTTGGACATCCTCCCAGGTGGGACGTTTCCAGTTCGGATTCCGCAGGAGGGCAGCGGGGTGATAGGTAGCCATCAGGAGATATTTATCCCGGAATTCATGAAATTTTCCACGCATTCTGCCGAGCGAATCATTACTTTCGAGCAGGGTCTGTGTAGAAACCTTTCCCAAAGTCAGAATAAGTTTTGGATCAATGAGATCGATCTGCCGTAACAGAAATGGAAGGCTTCGCTTCCGTTCTTCAGGGAGGGGATTCCGGTTATTCGGCGGGCGGTGTTTCAGGATATTGGCAATATAAACATCTTCGCGATTGAAGTTGATGGCAGCAATAATATCATTCAGCAATTTGCCGGCAGCTCCCACAAATGGCTCGCCCTGCCTGTCTTCCTCGGCACCCGGAGCCTCTCCTATAAGCATCAGATCCGCATCCGGATTTCCTACCCCGAATACCAGCTGTGTATCTTTGAGATCGGTTTTGAGTACATCGGCTGTCTGGCACAGCTTTTCAAGATCAGCCAGAGTATTGCAGCCTCCAATTTTGCTGTACAGATCGCCGGAAGAATGTTGCAGATCGATATTCAGACTTTCCGGTGTATATTCTACGGATGTTTTTTTCTCTTCGACAGACCCGGCAGGTTTGTCCCCGTCACTCCCGGTTGGTTTTTTTACGGAGGATGATTGCTGTTCAGGTAATTCAACAGCAAAATCTCCAAATAAATCCTGCTCCCGTTTTATAAATTTTAAGGCATCTTCAATTATTTCATAGGGATTTTGATTGCTATTGCTCATAATCTGGTGATTTATCCTACCAATTCAGCTATTACCTGTTCTTCCTGTTTGATTTGAGTCGTAAGTTCACCTATAAGATATCCGTCTTTTGATCTGGCTCCAAGGTGGACAGGAAGTATTTTGTTTTCATACCGGGAATTGTATGGAATACCGACGCGTATGTAATTATCCGTCCAGCCGAGCATAGCTCCGTTACGTTCGCTTCCCTCAAAAAGTACCGGACGTATTTCCCCCGAAAATGATGTGTCAAAGTTGAATCTCTTTTTCTTTGATAATCGCCGCAGCTTGTGTGTGCGCTCTTTACGAATACTGTCCTGTACATTCGGCTCTATATTCAGAGCATGGGTATCCGGACGCTCAGAATAGGTAAACACGTGAAGATAGGAGACCGGCAGGCTGTCGATGAATTCAAACGACTCCCGGAACAGCTCATCCGTTTCGCCCGGGTGACCGGTTATGACATCGACTCCGATACAGGCATCCGGCATTAACTCTTTTATAAGCCTAACCCGCTGCCGGTAGAGATCCGACTGATACCTCCTGCGCATCAGCCCGAGCATTTTGTCACTGCCGCTCTGCAGGGGCATATGAAAGTGAGGTTGAATTTTATCGGAGGCAGCCGTAAAACGGATAATATCCTCATGCATCAGGTTCGGCTCCACGGAAGAAAAGCGGATACGTTCGAGCCCGCCGACCCGGTCCAGTTCCTGCAGCAGCATAAAGAAATCTTCATCGGTCCCGCGGCCGAAATCTCCGGCATTTACACCGGTTATTACAATTTCCTTGAAACCTTCCTCAACAAGTAGCTTCGCGTTATCTACAACAGAAGAGATCCCCGGGCTGCGGCTTTCTCCCCGGGCCAGGGGAATGGTGCAGAATGAACAATTATAGCTGCAGCCATCCTGCACCTTTAGAAAAGCGCGTGTTCGGTCGTCGGCCGAAAAGGCATTGTGAAAATCCACCGCCTCATTGACATCCGAGTTATATACAAGAGTTTCCGACCGTTTTTCAAAATTATCGAACAGCTCCAACAGTTTGAACTTGTCCCTCGCACCCAGTACCGAATCAACTCCATCTATTTCGGCTATTTCTTCAGGTTCAAGCTGTGCATAACAGCCGATTACGGCTACGAATGCCTCCGGATTTCTGCGCAGCGCTCTTCGTACTGTTTTCCGGCAGGTGCTGTTCGCACCCTGGGTTACTGAACAGGTATTGATCACGTAGATATCGGCCTGTTTATCGAAATCGGTGACATCATATCCCTCTTTTTCAAAATCCTTCTGAATAGCCATTGTTTCTGAATAGTTCAGCTTACAACCCAGTGTTTCGAACGCTACTTTCTTCATATGCAAGGCAGCCTAAAAGATCCTGTTACTTTTTAAATGATAGACGATCTAAAATAACAAAAGAGCGGTAAAATATCGACGGGTTCAAAATTCCACAGTTACTTGAGTGTAACCTGATTGTCCGGCTTCTTTCTTTACTTAACAGGATCAGCTGAAAAAATATTGACCGTATGGTTTTTAACCGATGAAATGATGCCACATATAAATAAGAATTGCCAGTACGATAAAATTAAGAATACTGATAGGCAGCATACGCTTCCAGCCAAGCTTCATTACCTGGTTGTACTTGAATCGTGGAATCGTCCATCGTACCCAGATGTAGACAAAGGCCCAGATGCCTGTTTTGGCAACAAAGACAAAGACATCGAGAGCCGCTTTAAGAGTGGCGTTCATTTCGGGCAGCCAGTATCCGGCGAAGGGCAGGTGATAGCCGCCGAAGAAAAAGGTGGTAATCAGCATGCTGCCGAGAATCACATGCATATATTCAGCAAGGAAAAACATGCCGAACTTCATGCCGCTGTACTCGGTGTGGAAGCCGCCGACAAGTTCCTGTTCCGCCTCGACAAGGTCAAAGGGAGTACGATTTGTCTCGGCAAAAGCGGCAACGACAAAAATTACTGCTCCGATTGGATTGCGAAAGATATTCCACCAGTTTTCCTGCGAGTTGACCACATCAATCACACTAAGAGATCCGGCAAAAAGAATGCAGGAGGCCAGGGCCATACCGAGGGGCAGTTCGTAACTGATCATCTGCGCAGCAGCCCGTAGTCCGCCAAGAAGTGAATACTTGCTGTTCGAGGCCCATCCCGCCAGTGTAACACCGTAAACACCAAGAGAAGCTACTGCGAGCAGATATAACACTCCGGCATTGATGTCGGTGATATATAAACCGTCCCCGAAAGGTATAACGGCCACCGTCAAAAGGGCGGTGATAACCGGTATCAGCGGTGCAAAGGTATGTATTGTTCTGAAGCCCTGTGACGGAGTTACATCTTCTTTTAACAGCAGCTTCACCACATCGGCCAGCGGCTGAAAAAGTCCAAGGGGTCCGACGCGGTTGGGACCGAGTCGATTTTGAATGAACGCTGCCACACGTCGCTCTGCATAAACAGCAATAGCTGCTGAATTAAGCAGCATAAAAAGTGCTACGGCTAATACTATATAGGAGGTGGAAGTTACTGGTTCCATGTAATAATTTTTTACGCTTTTTTAGCTTCTTGTTTTTCTATAGGCAGCTGAATTCCTTGTCGTTCATCCATCAGCTCGAAAGTTACTCCTTTAAAACTTTCAAATCGGGATGTTACTTCGGCAAGCACATCACGGGAATGGTCAAAGTGGAAATCGAGACCGATTCTCTCAGCCAGACGATTCAGGAAATCCCAGACCTGCATACAGTCAACTTTATTTTCTTCCTTTACCCAGTTATCAAAATTTGTTCCGTAACGGTCGAGGCGGCCTTCCGACATTTCAAGATTGAGACGACGGTTGGTATATTTAGTCTCTTTGGCGGGAACCGAGCGCTGTATGCGTCCGTCCACATTTACATAACTCGCCGCATGTTCTGCTATACATGTTATAGGTATGACAAGGTCAGACGCTCCGGTAGTTTCGGTATAATTTGTTGCCAGGGAGA
>CAZPWQ010000138.1:0-8559 GCA_964590495.1 uncultured Balneolaceae bacterium | reverse complement strand
ATGGCAAAAGAGACATTTCAGAGGACGAAGCCACACGTAAACATAGGAACGATTGGTCACGTAGACCACGGCAAGACGACGCTGACGGCGGCGATCACGACAGTGATGGCGAAGCATTTCGGCGGGGTAGCGAAGCAGTTTGCCGACATCGATAACGCCCCGGAGGAGAAGGAGCGGGGGATCACGATATCGACGGCGCACGTGGAATACGAGACCGACGCGCGTCACTATGCCCATGTCGACTGCCCGGGCCATGCCGATTATGTCAAGAACATGGTGACCGGCGCGGCGCAGATGGACGGGGCGATCCTGGTGGTAGCGGCCACGGACGGCCCGATGCCGCAGACCCGCGAGCATATTCTGCTGGCCCGCCAGGTAGGGGTCCCTCAGATTGTGGTCTTTATGAACAAGACGGATCTGGTCGACGATGAGGAGCTGATTGAGCTGGTCGAGCTGGAAGTCCGCGAGCTGCTGAGCAGCTACGAATTTGACGGAGACAACATCCCGGTCGTCCAGGGCTCGGCGCTGAACGCCCTCAACGGCGATGAAGACGCCGAACAGGCGATTCTGGATCTGATGGGCGCCGTTGACGAGACGATACCGACGCCTGAGCGCGATGTGGACAAGCCGTTTTTGATGCCGGTCGAGGATGTGTTCTCGATTACCGGCCGCGGTACGGTGGCCACCGGACGTATTGAGCGGGGGGTTGTGCAGCTGAACGATGAGATTGAGATAGTCGGTATTATCGAGGATCCGATGAAGAGCGTGGTCACGGGTATTGAGATGTTCCGGCGGTTGCTCGAGGAAGGCCAGGCCGGCGACAACGCCGGGATCCTGCTGCGCGGGATCAACAAGGAAGACCTCCAGCGCGGTATGGTGCTGTGCAAGCCGGGTTCGATCACCCCGCACAAGAAGTTTGAGTGTGAGGTGTATGTGCTGAGTAAAGACGAAGGCGGCCGTCACACGCCGTTTTTCAAAGGCTACCGCCCGCAGTTTTATTTCCGTACGACCGACGTGACCGGCTCCTGTGAGCTGCCCGACGGCGTGGAGATGGTGATGCCGGGCGACAACGTGAAGATGGATGTCACGCTGATCCAGCCGGTAGCCATGGAAGAAGGCCTGCGCTTTGCGATTCGTGAAGGCGGACGCACAGTCGGGGCCGGTGTAGTGTCAAAAATAAATGATTAAACTAAAATGCCGGTGGCAACGTTGCAATAAAGGCGATGTCTGCCGGTAATACGGGTGTAGCTTCCCGAGGATTCGGGAGCAGAGCAGCGGAAAGATATTTAGAAAATCTTATTATGCTGTAATGAAAAACGCTACACCCACATATAGAACATACGGGTGTAGCTCAATTGGCAGAGCAGCGGTCTCCAAAACCGCAGGTTGTGGGTTCAAGTCCTTCCACCCGTGCAAGTTTTGAAGTTAAAAGATCTAAATGGATAAGATTAAACAATTTTTAGAAGATGTCCGCAAAGAGATGAAAAAAGTCTCTTGGCCTTCTCAGCAGGAGCTGGTGGATTACACTATCGTGGTGGTGATCTTCACCATCGTCTTGTCTGCATTTATTTTTGCAGTAGACCAGGTTTATAGCACTATATTAGAAGTCGTTTATCAATGACCGAAGAAAATCAGCACAAGTGGTATGTGGTTCGTTGCTTCTCCAATCATGAGAAGAAGGTAAAGGAATACCTGGAACGGGAACTCGAGCTTCAGGGATTGGAGGATAAAGTAAGCGAAATTCTTATACCGACTGAAACCATTGTAGAAATACGTGCGGGTAAGAAACGCACCCGCGAAAAGAATTTTTTCCCGGGGTATATTCTCATGAGAACTATTTATGATGAAGAAATTAATAATATAGTTCAGGGTGCTCCTTCAACCATTGGCTTTCTGAAGAGTGGTAAAAACGATCATGTTCCCAATCCCCTGCGAAAGAGGGAAGTGGACAGGATCCTTGGTCGTGTCCAGGACAGCCAGGAAATGCTTGAAAAGGGTGGCAAGATTGAAATACCCTATGATGAAGGAGATTTGGTAAAAGTTATTGACGGACCCTTTAAAGATTTTGACGGAACAGTACAGGAAGTAAACACAGATAAATTAAAGTTACGTGTTCTCGTAAGTATATTTGGTCGAAAGACCCCGGTTGAAGTTGATGTGAACCAGGTAGAACCTGCAACTTGACCCTTAACAAAAGTGAGCTATTACGCGGCAATAAACATATAAGTACAAGCAGTAAATTAAAATGGCAAAAAAAGTAGATACAGTACTTAAGCTCCAGATTCGCGGCGGACAGGCAAACCCTGCTCCACCGGTTGGACCTGCGTTAGGTCAGGCTGGGATTAACATTATGGAGTTTTGCAAGGCATTCAATGCTGCTACACAGGAAGATGCCGGAACGATTATTCCGGTTGAAATTACTGTGTATCAGGATAAATCCTTCACATTCAAAACCAAAACTCCGCCTGCTGCAGTATTGCTGAAGCAAGCTGCCGGTATTAAATCAGGTTCCGGTGAGCCAAACCGTACCAAGGTTGGCCAGGTAACCTGGACCCAGTGCAAGGAAATTGCAGAGCAGAAAATGGAAGATCTCAACGCTTTTGAAGTAGAAAACGCTGCTGAAATGATAGCAGGGACAGCCAGAAGCATGGGGCTTCGGGTGCTGCGAAATAAATAAGATTAGATATTAATTATGGCACAACGAGGAAAAAAGTATCAAGAGGCCGCACAGCTCATTGATCCGGATTTGGAATATACTCTGGAGGAAGCATGTGATTTGGTAAAGAAAACCTCTACGGCTAAATTTGATGAATCAGTTGATCTGGATTTACGTCTGGGAGTTGATCCCCGGCATGCCGATCAGATGGTTCGCGGATCCGTCTCACTACCGCACGGTACGGGGAAGGAAGTTCGTGTTTTAGCTTTGGTAAACGAAGCGAAACAGAAAGAAGCCGAAGAGGCCGGAGCTGATTACGCAGGTCTTGATGAATATATTGAGAAAATTGAAGAAGGATGGACGGATGTAGATGTAATCGTCGCAACACCGGATGTAATGGGCAAGATCGGTAAACTTGGACGTGTTTTGGGACCGAGAGGCTTGATGCCCAATCCCAAAAGCGGTACCGTTACCAATGATGTTGCTGATGCTGTTAAGGAGGTGAAAGCCGGTAAGATAGATTTCCGTGTAGATAAATATGGTATACTGCACGCATCCATCGGCAAGGTAAGCTTCGATGCAAGCGACCTTCGTGAAAATGCACTGACATATTTGCGAACGGTTATGCGATTGCGACCGGCTTCTGCCAAAGGACTCTACATCAAAAGTGCGTATATGAGCTCAACCATGGGCCCGAGTATACCTTTAAACCGTTCATCTGTAATTTCCGTCTAGGAATTTATAAATCAGGAAAATTGAACAATGCCAACATTAGCACAAAAGAAAGCAGTTGTTGAAAATATTGCCGAAGATCTGAATAACTCGAATGCGATTTATATAACCAATTATTCAGGGATGTCGGTAAAGGAAATCAATACTTTGCGAGGCGAATTTTTCAAAGGCAATATCAAATTCAAGGTGTATAAAAACACGTTGGTAAAGCGAGCCATGGAAGAAGTTGGCGGATATGATAATTTGTATCCCCATCTTGTAGAACAAAATGGCTTCGCCTTTGTAGAGGAAGAACTTGCTGCACCCGCAAAAGTGATTAAAAAGTTTTTTGACGAAACAAAAAACCCCGAGTTTAAAGCTGCAATCATCGACGGAGATTATTACGGTGAAGAAGAGCTTAACAAATTGGCTTCAATGAAGTCTAAGAGTGAAGTTATTGGAGATATTGCAGGTCTCTTGCTTGCTCCTGTTTCCAATGTTGTAAGTGCACTGCAGGCACCCGGTCGAAATATTGCCGGCGCTGTTGAAACAATAGCCGAAAAAGGCGAAGAATAAAACATAACCAAACGAAGAATTTCAATCTATAAAAGAACAATCGGAGAAATATAAAATGGCTGACGTAAAAGATTTAGCTGAACAACTAGTTAATTTAACTGTAAAAGAAGCGAATGAACTTGCTCAGGTCCTTGAGGAAGAATATGATATCAAGCCGGCATCTGCTACTGCTGTAGTAGCCGGTGGTGCTGCCGGAGGCGAAAACGGCGGCGAGGAACAAACCGAGTTTGATGTCATTCTCAAGAACCAGGGTGATAAAAAAATCGCTGTAATTAAAGAAGTTCGCGGAATTACAGGCCTCGGTCTGAAAGAAGCGAAAGAGCTTGTTGACGGAGCACCAAATACTGTTAAAGAAGGTGTTTCTAAGGAAGAGGCTGAAGAATTGAAGGCCAAGCTCGAAGAAGCAGGGGCAGAAGTTGAGCTTAAATAATTAAGCTTTCAATTTACATACAATTTACCCTTAGCCAATATCGTTACATGCGGTATTGGCTATTGGCGTCTTTTGCATACTATAAATTGACCAGTCGAAAAGAGTGGTAACCAAAGCATAAAACCGGCTCATCACCATCTAACTAATTTTTAAAGGAGAGGTTCCTTTGAGTAAACATAGCAAAATGGAAAAAATTCCTTTTACTGACCGTTTATCATTTGCCAGTACAGAACACGTCCATGATTATCCCGATTTTTTGGATATTCAGCTGGAATCGTTTGGCGATTTCACACAACTGGATATTGCACCCGAAGATCGAAAAAATCAAGGGCTTCAGAAAATATTTAATGATAATTTTCCCATACAGGATTCCCGGGAAACTCATATCCTGGAGTTTCTTTACTATAGTGTAGATACTCCGAAATACAGCATGAAAGAATGCCAGGAACGTGGCCTTTCGTATGCTGTTCCGTTGAAAGCGAAACTTCGGTTATCGGCAGTGGATGATGACGATGAAGCTACTGAAACAATCGAACAGGAAGTATTCCTGGGAGATCTGCCATGGATGACGGAACGCGGTACTTTTATTATTAATGGTGCTGAGCGTGTAATCGTTAGTCAACTCCACCGGTCGCCGGGTGCGTTTTTCGGTCAGAATGTCCATCCTAACGGCACCCAGCTTTATAACGCCCGGGTTATTCCGTTCAAAGGTTCATGGATTGAGTTTTCTACGGATATTCGCGACGTATTATGGGCTTATATCGACCGCAAGAAAAAAGTTCCTTTTACTACCTTGCTTCGTGCTCTGGGCTATTCAACGGATGAAGAGTTATTCAATCTTTTTGAACTTTCAGAGGAAATCAAGTTCAGTACAAAGAAGAAATTTAATAAAGAACTCGTCGGCAAACGTCTTGCAGTGGATATCACTGAAGAGAAAATGGAAGAGGTCGTTGATGATGAAACCGGCGAGGTAACGGAAGCCCTAAACCGGGAAATGCTTCTGGAACGAGATCATGAAATAACGGAAGACGATTACGGTATCTTCAAGGAAGCCGGTATTGAGAAAGTGAGAGTCCAGAATATGTCTCCCGAGGATTCCGAGCGGGATGTATTTATGAATACGATCCGTAAGGACCCTACGCATGACGAAAAATCGGCTCTCGGAGAAATTTACAAACAGATCCGGACAGGGGAGATGCCCGATCCGGAGACAGCACGTCAGGTACTGGAACGTCTGTTCTTCAGCGATAAGAAGTATGATCTCGGTGAAGTCGGACGTTACCGCCTGAACAAACGCCTGAAGCAGGATGTGGATATGGATATCCGCTATCTTGTTAAGGAAGATATTGTAGCGATTATAAAAGAGGTCATTCGCCTGAAGAATATGAAATCGCAGGTTGATGACATTGATCATTTAAGCAATCGGCGCGTTCGCACTATTGGTGAGCAGTTGGGACAGCAGTTCTCCATCGGTTTGGCCCGGATGTCACGTACGATAAAAGAGCGAATGAACTCGCGGGATGCCGAACAGCTGACGCCGCAGGATCTGGTTAACGCCCGGACGATTTCGAGTGTTATCAATACGTTCTTCGGGACGAACCAGCTGTCGCAGTTTATGGACCAGACTAATCCCATTGCTGAGTTGACACACAAGCGACGTATGTCGGCATTAGGCCCGGGAGGACTTACCCGTGAGCGGGCCGGATTTGAGGTTCGTGATGTTCACTATACACACTATGGACGTCTCTGCCCGATTGAAACACCGGAAGGGCCTAATATTGGTCTTATATCCTCGCTGTGCGTCCATGCCAAAGTGAATGATTTCGGATTTATAGAAACCCCTTATCGTAAGCTGAAGGATGGAAAAGTAAGTGAAGAGATCGAATATCTGTCAGCCGAACAGGAGGACGAAACGATAATTGCACAGGCTAACGCCGCTCTGGATAGCAAGGGTGCTTTTAAAAGTGAAAACATATTTTCCCGTTTCCGTGACGGTGAGGTCGGACTGGCCAAGCCTGAGGAAATCGAATATATGGATGTCTCGACTAATCAGATTACATCGGTTGCCGCTGCGTTAATTCCCTTTATTGAGCATAATGATGCAAACCGTGCTCTTATGGGATCAAACATGCAGCGTCAGGCAGTACCGTTATTACGGCCGGAAGCTCCGGTTGTAGGTACCGGATTAGAGCACCGTGCCGCAAAGGATTCCCGTGCTATAATTACGGCGGGTGAAGACGGTGAAGTTGTATACGTTAGTTCCGAGGAAATCCGGATCAAGTATGACCGGACGGATATGGAACAACAGTGCTACTTCGACGAGGGAATCAAGGCTTATAAACTGTCAAAATTCGAACGTACGAACCAGGATACCACCATCAACCAAAAGCCGATTGTTGAAGTTGGTGAAAAGGTTAAAAAGGGTCAGACGCTGGCCGATGGCTGTGCTACCGACGGAGGTGAACTTGCGCTCGGTCGTAACCTGCTGGTAGGCTTTATGCCGTGGCGTGGTTACAACTTTGAGGATGCTATCGTTGTGAGCGAGCGTATTGTTCAGGATGATATCTATACCTCTATTCACATTGAGGAATTCGAACAGCAGGTAAGAGATACCAAACGCGGAGAAGAAGAACTGACCCGCGAAATTCCCAATGTAAGTGAAGAGGCTACTGCCGATCTTGACGAACAGGGTATTATCAGGGTTGGTGCTAAAATCAGCCATGGTGATATTCTTGTAGGTAAGATTACGCCCAAGGGCGAAACCGATCCTACTCCGGAAGAAAAACTGCTGAGAGCTATTTTCGGTGATAAAGCCGGAGATGTTAAAGATGCTTCTCTGAAAGTGCCTCCGGGTGTCTCTGGTACTGTTATTGATACAAAATTGTTCAGCAGAAAGCGCGATGAACAAATTTCCAGGAAGGAAGAGAAGAAACAAGTTGAGCAGGAAAATGAACGACATGCTCAAAAGGTATCTGAGCTCAACAGTCAAATGGTAGATAAACTCTATACCCTGTTGCGCGATAAAACCTCACCGGGTGTGTATGATTTCAACAGTGTGGAACTTATCTCAAAAGGTGAAAAATATCGTAAATCAGACTTTGAAGAGCTCGATCCGGTTAATATTAATGAAAATATAGACTGGGCAACCGATGATGAATTGGTTGAACATGTAAGACTGCTATTTAAAAATTACCGGGATCTTCGCCGCGAAATTGATACAGAAGCCAAGCGGCGCAAATATCAGATCCAGGTTGGAGATGATCTGCCGCCGGGAATCATTCAAAAGGCCAAAGTTTACGTCGCCAAAAAGCGCAAGTTACAGGTAGGTGATAAGATGGCCGGCAGACACGGAAATAAAGGTGTTATTGCCAAGGTTGTTCCCGTTGAGGATATGCCGTATATGGAAGATGGTACTCCTGTCGATATCTGCCTTAATCCGCTTGGCGTTCCGTCTCGAATGAACCTCGGACAGATTTATGAAACCATTCTCGGATGGGCAGCTAAAGAGCTGGGTGTGAAGTTTGCATCACCTATCTTTGACGGCGCCACCGAAGAACAGGTAAAAGAGCAGATGAAAAAAGCGGGCTTACCCGAAGACGGACGTGTAACACTCTACGACGGCCGGTCGGGTGAACCGATGGATCAACCGACGACAGTCGGATATATATACATGCTCAAGCTTAATCACTTGATTGAAGATAAGATGCATGCGCGTTCAATTGGTCCATATTCACTTATTACTCAACAACCGTTGGGAGGTAAAGCTCAATTTGGGGGTCAGCGTCTCGGAGAGATGGAGGTTTGGGCACTTTATGCCTATGGCGCTTCCAATGTACTCAAAGAGATGCTTACTGTAAAAAGTGATGATGTCAAAGGCCGATCACGCGTCTATGAAGCAATTGTAAAAGGTGAAAACCTGCCAGAAGGCGATGTACCTGAATCATTCAAAGTTCTGTTGCGCGAGCTTATGGGACTTGGTCTAGAAATACACATAAATTAATTCAGTAAAGAAATTATACTGTTAAATAAAGTCAATCCGGAGGTACTTCCTTGCCGACTACTAATACATTAACAGTTTCGAAAGACTTCGACAGCATCGGAATTTCTCTTGCGTCACCTGAGACTATTTTATCTCGGTCGCACGGCGAAGTCTTGACTCCCGAAACTATCAACTATCGTACTTTTA
>CAZPWQ010000137.1:0-8624 GCA_964590495.1 uncultured Balneolaceae bacterium | reverse complement strand
ATCACTTAATCTACTAAATTCAGGGCGTCCTCTTTTTTATAATACCTTAGTGGTTTTTCCTGACGATAAATATAAAGTACGACCACAAATCGAGATAGCCGTTTTTCACTTCCTTGGAAACAGGCTGATAACTCTTACAAACCTCGAAAGTAATTGACCGCTTTCTTATTTTAAATTCATTCCGGATAATAATTCATCAAATCTCGGGTCATTTTTCAAAGGTTGAAATCCGGGATTAACATTAACCCATATTAATGCCGCATCTCTTTTTTGATAAGCTTCGTTCAGTGTTTGAAACGCCAGGTTATAATTACCCAGCGCCGTATATATCAGGGCAAGGAAATGAGGTTGTGTTAAATCCGGCATTGCTGATAGTTCATTTGCTATTTCAGCAGCTTTTTCTTCCTCGCCCCGATCAATATATGCAAGGGCAAGTGCTGTCTTTGCTGCAGTTTTGAAGCCTAAAGTGTTAATATGGTTGACCAATAGAGGAATGATATCGGGTGGTTTGACAGACTGATAGTATTCAACCCAGAAATAAGGGGGCATAGTTATTTCAGCGGGTAACAGATTCCTTACTTGGTTAAATCTTTTGGCTGATTCCTCATATTCACCTGCCCAAAAGTAGGTTTTCCCCGACCACCCCAGTAACGACACATTTAAAGGATCTAACTGAATAGCCCTTTCGATATGTGCAATTGCTTCTTCGTGTCGACCAAGTGCAGATAACATTCCCGAATACCACCATAAAGCGGGACTGTAATTTGGATTAATCCTCAATGCGGTTTTGAACCTTACCTCAGATTCCTCCCATTCATATTTATAGTGATAAATACAATCGGCATAGGCCGTATGCGCTTCAGCCAGGTTTTCATTTATCCCGAGAGCTTTCAATGCTGCGTCAACAGACTTGGGAAAGACTTCATGGGACGGGCGTCCTAAATGGGCATAATTTAAATAAAGATCAGCCAGCCCCGCATATGTCAAAGCGAAGTCTGGATCCAGTTTGATAGCCTCCTCAAACTGATGGATAGCATCCGGAAATACATTCGGATTTCCTGTTTGCCACAGATGTCGTCCCTTCAGATAATGGTTATAGGCTTCGGGTGAAACATCGCTGTTGAAATTTAAATTTGTAACAAAGTTAGTTCTTAATGCAGTCGCTATTTTTTTTGATATTTCGCTTTGCACTTCCAGTATATCAGAAATAGGTTGGTTATAGGTTTCAGACCAAAGATGCTCTTCATTATTACTGTCGATCAATCGAACAGTAGTCCGAACCCTACTTTCACCTTTTCTTACACTTCCCTCCAGTATATATCTGGATCCCAATTCTTTACCAATGGTAGGTATATTTTTGTCGCTATCTTTGTACTGATTGACGGAAGTCCTGGAAATAAGTCTTATTCCGGGGATTAACGACAGATGACTGCGTATATCCTCTGCGATTCCTTCGCTGAAATAATTATCCTCCTCAATTGGGCTTAAATTTGTGAACGGCAACACCGCCAGTGATTTTTCGATATTAGGATTCAAAACAGGAGAGGAAGAAAAATAAATCTGGTACGAAATTCCCAGGATGATTAATAATATAATTGCCGCCCAGATTTTTAGTCTACTGCCGTTCAACTGATAAGAAAAGCCAAAAAGATCAGGAGTTTCTGTATTAGAAATGGATACGGTATAAATCCGGATGGGTTCTTTAACATTTTTCAGAGTCTCCTCACCCCAAAAATTACATTGGATCCCGGTTTTGTTCCGAACGTTTCTGGCTACAGAATCAGATACGAATATGCTGCCGGGTTCGGTCACAGCTTCAATTCGGGAGGCGATGTTAACGCCATCTCCAAACACGTCATCGTTTTCTTTCACAATTTCACCGAGGTGAATGCCGATACGCAAAGGGACATCCTGTTCTTTTGCACGTTTTTGTATCGCCCCGGCACAATAAACAGCAGCACTGGCTGATGGAAAACGAATCAGAATTCCATCCCCCATCTCCTTTAGCCATTTGCCATTGAATTTCTTAATTAGGGATTTGTGAATTTTTCTGTTTTTCTGAAGGATATTCATCGCTTTTTCCTCATTATTGCCCATTATAGATGTATAACCGACAATATCGGTAAACATTATTGCAGCAAGATGTCTATTAGAAGGCATAAAACGATATTGTACCTTGGTTGAAATCAATGATAAGAAATTTATCTAAAGCAAAGTAAAATAATAGAAGGTGTGAATAAAGACAGAAATACCTTTAAAATTTGCGGAACTTTTTTAGGCAGTAATACATAATAAATATAGATATGGAAGAAAGTGGAGGAAACGATTTTCGGGTAAATTCCATACATAGATAATACGGTAAACATGATACTATTTTAAAAGATATAATTTTAAATCCTTTAAGTTTGTGGAATTATGGCAAAGAACAAAAACAATTCGGAAAGTAAAGTTACCGGAGAAGCCAGGCAAAAAATGAATAAAAGCTATGAACAGCTTATAGACCGCCTCAAAAAGGAACGGAAAGAATTGCAGCATGAATTGAACAACGAATATCGCGAAGCCCGGAGATATGTCCGTTCACATCCCGAAGAGGGAGTGTTGATCGGGTTTGTCGGAGGAATTGCTCTGGGTTATCTGCTCGGTAAATTGACGAGATAGGTTTCAGGTTCTGAGGTAAAAGTTATACGGATCGGCATAATGTATTTCAATAAGATTCCTATACCTTGTATCTTTAAAGGGTTAAGCTGTCAGCCGTCAGCGATCAGCTGCAGTAGTTGGAATGATTCACAGCTGATAGCTTACATCACAGAACCAAAAACAACCGCTCAGTGCGTTACCTACATCTAATTTTAGTTAAAGAATAATTAAACGTGAGTACATCAACAATCAATACCGATCATCTTAACGGGTTATTCGAGCGTGTGGATGCGCTCAGGGGGTATCTTTGACTATGATCAAAGAAAAGTAAAAATCATCGAGCTTCAGGAGCAGACCCAGGATCCGGGCTTCTGGGATGATCCGTCCAGCGCCCAGAAGATAATGAAACGGATAGATCATGAAAAAAACATGGTGAAAAGCTGGGATGATCTGGAGGAACTGCGCGAAAGCATACGGGTTTACCAGCAGTTCCTGGAAGAGGGGGAAGATGTTTACGAAGAGTTACAAAGTGAAATAAAGCAGCTTGAAAAGGGCATTGATGAGCTTGAATTTAAAAACATGCTCCGGGGAGAAGATGATCACAGGGATGCAATTCTTACCTTTAATCCCGGTGCAGGCGGCACCGAAAGTCAGGACTGGGCTGAAATGTTGTACCGGATGTATACCCGTTGGGCGAAAAATAATAACTTCGAAGTTTCCCTAATCGAATATCAGCAGGGAGAAGTCGCCGGTTTAAAAAGTGCAACGATCCAGGTCGAAGGGGAATTCGCCTATGGATTCCTGAAAGCTGAAAGCGGCGTACACCGGCTGGTGCGCATCTCTCCATTCGACAGTAACTCACGTCGTCATACATCATTCTGCTCAGTATTTGTTTCTCCCGTTGTCGATGATTCCATCGATATTGATATCAACGAGAGTGAAATCGAACTGCAGCGTTTTCATGCCAGCGGTGCCGGCGGACAGAATGTCAATAAGGTAGAAACGGGAGTACGCCTGATCTGGGAAGGGGCCCTATCCGACGGTTCTGAAGAACGGGTGGTAGCCGAATGCCAGCAGGAACGCTCCCAAATGCAGAATCGTGAAAAGGCGAGGGTTCTTCTTCGCTCAAAAATTTACGAACTGGAAAAACAGATCAAAGAACGCGAGAAGCAGAGGCTCGAGGATTCTAAAAGTAAAATTGAGTGGGGATCGCAAATTCGTTCATATGTGTTTCATCCCTACAACATGATCAAAGACCATCGCACAGATTATGAAACTTCCAATGTGGATGACGTAATGGATGGTGATCTTGATGATTTCATTAAAGAATACCTGATGTCGATTTCCAGAAGAGAAGTATCGGGCAATGATTAAGGCAGGTATAACAGGCGGAATCGGCAGCGGAAAAACCACGGTTTGTGATGTCTGGAAAAATCTGGGCGCTTATGTTCTTAATGCCGACGATCTTGCAAAGCGTGTCATGGCCTCCGATTCCCGCGTAAAACAACAGCTTATTGAGACATTCGGCGAACGTTCTTATCTGGATGACGATACCTTAAACCGTGATCATCTTGCCCGTGAGGCTTTCAAAAAGGGGCGGGTAGACGAATTGAACAGGATTGTCCATCCTCGTCTGCCGGACGCCGCCCGGCGAGAGATGGAAAATGCAGAATCGGACGGGTACAAGGTTTTTATATATGAAGCTGCATTGTTGCTGCAAAACCTGCAGCCGGGACTGCTCGATTATATCGTGCTGGTTCTGGCTGATGAAGAAGCGCGAATAAGGAGAGTGCAGCGGCGCGACAATGTTAAGGCTGAAGATGTAAGCACTCGTATATCGAAACAGCAGGATTTTGAAGAGGCTGTGGCAAAGGCAGATATTGTTATTCGTAACAACGGAACTCTTGAAGAGCTGGAAACAAAAGCCAAAGATGTTTATAAGAGATATTTTATTTCATAAGACCTATAACCAGGAAATTTATTGATTGAAAGGCGAAAGGCATAGCGCATAGAGCAGAGCGAAAAGGGCAGGAACAGCACCTTTTTTTCCCCGACAGTTGTCGGGGCCATGCGCTCCGCGCTTTGCCGTCTCGGCACAAAAGCCATACAGCACGCTTCAAAAGCTGACAGGTTTCACCCCGGCATTGACGCAACCCTAATCATCAGAGAGTTAATTGAGCCAATAAAAAACCCACAATTATGGTAGATAGAAAATCAAGACGATTAATTACGTTAGAAGAATACATTATACAGGCCCAGAATAAGTTTCCGGGTGCTACGGGAGAGCTTTCCCAGCTGTTACGCGATATTGGTCTTGCGGCCAAAATAATTTCACGGGAAGTAAATAAAGCCGGAATTACCAATATTCTCGGCGAGGACGGATCCAAAAATGTACATGGTGAATCAGTGAAAAAGCTGGATCTTTTTGCTGATAAACAGCTTATTTCCGCATTGAACAGAGCGGACATTACCTGTATGGTGATATCAGAGGAAAATGACGGTGTTGTCGAACTGGATAATAAAGGCGGTAAGTATATTGTCTATCTGGACCCGCTTGACGGTTCTTCGAACATTGATGTCAATGTCTCTATCGGAAGCATTTTTTCTATTTATATGCGGAAAAACCCGGGTACCGATGAGCTGTCGGAGGGCGATGCCCTGCAGCCAGGAGTTAAGCAGGTAGCCGCGGGTTATGTATTATACGGTTCCAGTACGCTGATGGCTTATACGACCGGAATGGGAGTTTCGCTGTTTACGCTAGATCCCAGTATCGGTGAGTTTATTTTATCCGATGATGATATTAAAATTCCGGAATACGGCACCATATACAGTGTCAACGAAGGCAGCTATCACTCTTGGGATGAGGGGTTAAAACAATATGTGAAATATTGCCAGAAAGAAGATCCGGAAACGGAACGGCCGTACAAGGCCCGCTATATAGGTTCGATGGTGGCTGATGTACACCGGACGCTGGTTACCGGCGGAATTTTTATTTATCCGGACAGTAACCAGTATCCCAGCGGGAAACTTCGGCTGATGTATGAATGCAATCCCCTGAGTTTTGTTATTGAGCAGGCGGGAGGTATGGCTATAGACGGAAAAGGACGCATTTTGGAGATAAGTCCGGAAGCCATTCACCAGCGAACACCAATTTATATTGGATCCAAAAAAAATGTGTTGAAGGTTAGAGAATTCCTGAATAAATATGAAGTACAACCTGTGAATAGATGAATAAAAAAAGTAAGCCAGATAAGGTGAAAGATTATACCCGTCGCGATTTTCTAAAATCAATCACTACAACCACTCTCGCCACGATGAGTGCGGGGTTACTTCTCCCGTCAGTGGGGAAACCGGAAATATTGAAAAAGAAGGATTTGTCGGCTTTTCCCGGGGAAGCAATAATTCTTTTCCAGGGAAATTCAATTACTGATGCGGGGCGCAACAGAGAAGAAAGCGGCTCCAACAGCGGTTTGGGTTCAGGTTACGCCTTTTTGGCGGCTGCGAACCTCAGAAATACGATGCCGGAACGCAATTTGCAATTCTATAATCGTGGTATCAGCGGAAATAAAGTTTATCAATTGTCGGAACGCTGGAAAAAGGATTGTCTGGATTTAAAACCTGATATTATAAGCATTTTAATCGGAGTAAATGACTTCTGGCATACCCTTAACGGTAGTTATGAGGGTACCCCGGAAAAATATGAAAAGGATTTCAGGACACTGTTGCAGCGTACGATGAAATCCCTTCCGGATATGAAGCTAATTATTGGTGAACCTTTTGTTGTGAAAGAAGGGTCTGCCATAACTGAGGACTGGTTCCCGGAATTCAATGAATACCAAAAAGCGGCAAAGCGAATTGCACAGGATTTTGAAGCAGCGTTTATTCCCTATCAATCCGTTTTTGACGAGGCCGGTAAAATTGTCTCACCAGCATACTGGGCTGAAGATGGTGTTCATCCTACTCTTGCAGGCTCCCATCTCATGTCCACGGCATGGCAGGAGACATTCAGACGGGTTTACAGTGATCAGTGATCAGTTTGTCAGGCGAAGCAGCTAATAATGTTATACCGGTTGGATTTATACCGGCTGATAGTTATTACCGGCTGGTAGTTATAGTTATACTGGCTGGTTCAAGCGTCCACGCTTGAACCTCTTTAAAAACCAGCAACTAATCAAAATCAACGCCTTCAATCCCTCCGACCACTGGCAGAGAGAGGCTCGTGGTATCCAGATCAACGGTCAACTCTGTACCGGGTTCCGGCCAAAGAGTAAAATCCCTGTCACTTGAAAAAATCATCAATCCGATCTTTTGTCCCTCCGCTATAATCTGATCATCAGGTTGCAGGTCAAATGTCAGCGTATAAAAAGCTCCCGGTTCCAGGGGCTCGCTTTCAGTCAGGGAGCTATGATTCTGGGGATCAGCCCAACCTCTCGTTATTATATTGTCGGTGATTTCTGAGCTTTCTCCTTCGATCCACGGTAGTGAGACCAACCAGACCGATAAATTCGCCGCGGGTTTGCTGCTCGCCAGTTTGATTTTAATGCTGGGAGTCCCTGAAATATGGAGGGGTTGCTTAAGCTCCGGTGTGACGTATATCAGCCTGTGATCGGTCCATTCAGCCTTGGCCAGTGCTTCCCCGGAAAATGAAAAATTATCGACCAGCGTTTCTGCCCCCTGACCAGAAACAGAGTTGGTAACTAATCCGCCACGTTCAGGGGCACCGGCAGTAGGGTAGAAGGTTACCGGCGATGCATTAGGATTCGGATATTCTTCATAAGGAGTGGGATCATTTCTTTCATCGCCTTCGCGGACAATCCATGCGTTGGGTTCATTTTCGATTCTGTTATCAATGCCGAACAGGTAATGGGTAAACCATTTGTTCATCAATTCCATGGGGGGCTCACCACCGTGACCTTCCTGGTGATAATATATTTTTGAGGGGATACCTTTTTCTTTCAGCACGTTATAAATTCTATAGCTGTGTTCCGGCATTACATTCCAGTCGTTGAATGCATGTGCCATAAAAACGGCGGCTTCAAGCGGTTCCATGTCATTCAGGTAATCCCGGCCGGCCCAGAACTCGTTGTAATCGCCTGTAAGACGATCCATACCGTTCACCATGATTGAATCCCGTACCTTCCTGTTATTATATTCACGTCTCTCTTCATTGCCGCTGTGGATAAAATCATAGAGCACGTCTATATCCTCACCCAGGTAGCCGCCGGGAGAACGGACCAGACCGTTTGACCGGTAATAATGATAGTATGAGGTATTCGGTGCTACCGGAATGATGGCTTCCAGTCCGTCCACACCGGTTGTTGCAGCTGCCAGCGGAAGAGTTCCGTTATAAGAAGTACCCGTCATACCGACTTTCCCGGTGGTCCAGTATGCCTCGACCTCCTCATTACCATCAGGTGTAGTATAACCCTTTGCCCGCCCGTTCAGCCAGTCGATTACCGCTTTTGGGGCGAGTGATTCATTATCTCCACCAACTGTGGGTGCTCCCTGTGAGAGGCCAGTACCTGGAGAAGAGGAGTGAACAACAATAAAACCCCTCGGCACCCATTTTTTTATTTGGGAGTTGGAAATAACCGGACGCTCTCCTCTGCGTTTGATTTCATCCGGATGGATTCGTTCGGGAGGTCTTTCACCCAGTTCATGTCTTACGTCCCAGAAAAAATCAAAGGGAGGGGATGCCGTCCCGGCATAGTAGGGGCTGCTTTCATAAATGACCGGCAATTTGAGATCACCCGATTCTGTTTGAGCCGGTCTGGTAACCGACACATGCATGCGGTCGGGACTGCCGTCGCCATCGGTATCAAATTCAGTTTCTACCCACAAATCATGACGGATCCATTCGTCAGAATTTTCAAATTCAGGTATGATCTGGGCTTGCCCGTCCTCAATAACAGGAACAGTAACTTTTTGCTGAGCTGTCTGGGCTCCTGCATTAACACTGATGCCAAAAACCAGAACGATAACAGCAA
>CAZPWQ010000136.1:3348-8657 GCA_964590495.1 uncultured Balneolaceae bacterium | reverse complement strand
AATTACAAATAAGCGGTAGCCGACTTCCGGTTATTTCTTCTGTTGATAATAGCCGCGGATGTCCTTATTTTAGGAAACTTTGACCCGCAGGATTTCAAGCGAGTTCAAAACCAGTACAGACATTCAGAAATACCAGATTTCCAATAACCCATGTTTCAGGATTTATCATCAAAATTAGATCAGGCCTTTCAAAAGCTGAAAGGCGAGGCTATGATCAGTGACGTAAATGTCGCTGAGACGGTGAGAGAAATACGTCGCGCGCTTCTTGATGCCGATGTGAACTATGAAGTTGCTAAAAAGTTCACGGCTGATATTAAGGAACGTGCGATGGGTGAGGATGTATTGACGGCCGTTAATCCTGGTCAGCAGTTTACCAAAATCGTCAAAGATGAGCTGACCGAAATTCTCGGACAGGAGCGTGTGGATATCTCCGTTGCACACACGCCGCCGACCGTGATACTGATTGCGGGCCTTCAGGGTTCGGGTAAAACAACCTTTTCCGCCAAACTGGCAAGATATCTGAAGCAGGAAAACAACAGAAATCCATTGCTTGCTGCTGCCGATGTCTATCGGCCGGCGGCTATCAATCAGTTGAAGACACTGGCAGAAGGTATCGACGTCCCGGTATATTCGATTGGACAGAAAGATGCGGTTCGCGTGGCAAAAGAAGCGGTATCGATGGCAAAAAGTCTTGCTCTCGATACAGTAATCATTGACACGGCGGGACGCATGCATGTGGACGAACAGATGATGAATGAAGTGGCTGAAATTAAAGATGCCGTTCAGCCGCACGAAACACTGTTCATTGTCGATTCCATGACGGGTCAGGATGCCGTAACTACGGCAAAAGAATTTAACCAGCGCATCAATTATGATGGCGTTGTGCTTACCAAGCTTGACGGTGATACCCGCGGCGGGGCGGCCCTGTCTATTAAGACGGTGGTCCAAAAACCGATTAAGTTTGTCAGTACAGGCGAAAAGCTGGATGCTCTTTCTCCCTTCTACCCCGACCGGATGGCACAGCGCATCCTCGGTATGGGTGATGTGGTTTCGCTTGTCGAAAAAGCCCAGAAAGAGTTTGATGAAAAGGAAGCTGAAAAGCTGCAGAAAAAGATCAAATCGGATCAGTTCGATCTCGACGATTTTTACGAGCAGCTTCAGCAGATAAAGAATATGGGCGATATTTCGGACCTGGTCGGAATGATTCCCGGAGCCGGAAAAGCTCTGCAGGATACCGAAATCGATGACGATTCCTTTAAACCGATTGAAGCGATCATCTGCTCTATGACGCCGGAAGAACGAAAGAATCCGGATATCCTGAATGGCAGCCGGCGCCGGCGCATCGCGCAGGGCTCGGGTACACGCGTCCGGGAGATCAACAACCTGATAAAACAGTTTGAACAGATGAAGAAAATGATGAAATCATTTTCAGGCATGGGCAAGATGGGCAAAATGATGCAGGGCATGAAAGGAATGAAGAATTCACCTTTTGGCAGGTAAGAATAAACAGAATTGCGCAAGATTCCATTAAATCCTCTATAGAAATCAACGCAAATTATAAAGTTATAAACTAGGAGAAAATCCATTGTTAACAATCAGATTACAACGTAGAGGTCGAAAAAAACGACCGATCCATCATATTGTCGTGGCTGACAGCCGCTCACCGAGAGATGGACGAATTATTGAAGATATCGGCCGTTTTGACAACATACCGGTAAATAATGAACTGGAACTGAATGAAGAACGGGCTATTCACTGGCTGAAACAGGGAGCTCAACCGAGCGACACTGTTCGTTCTATCCTTAAGAAGCAGGGCATTATGTATAAAATGCACCTGATCCGCTGGGGCAAGTCCGAGGAGGAAATTGAAGAAGCCCTGAATGAATGGCGCGAAAAACGTGCGGAAAAAGAAGAGGAAGCTCCGTCACGCAAAGAGCGTCAGCAGGCAATGCTCGAAGCAGAGGAAAAAGAATTCCAGAAGCAGCTTAAAAAGAAAGCTGAAGAGGCTGCAAAAGAAAAAGCCAAGCAGGAGGCTTTGGCCTCAGATGAAGATGAAAAAGAAGAGGAGGAAGAGGCAAAAGCCAAAGCTCCTGAGGAAGAGGTAGAGCCACAAACAGCAAAAAGCGAACCAGTAGCAGAAACTCCGGACGATGAAACTGCTGAAGCTGAAGAAATTGCCGAAGTTCCGGAAGAGGAACCGGCCGTAGAGGAAGAGCCTGAAGCAAAAGAAGAAGATGTTGCCAAAGAGGTAGTCGAAGGTACGGAAGAGGTTGTTGAGGAAGAGAAGACTGCTGAAGAGGAAGCCGAAGAACCTGAGGAAGAAACTCAGGAAGCCTCCGAAGAAAAGCCAGAAGCATCTGAAGAGGAAAAAGAAGAAGATGCTGAAAGCGGTGATGAGCAGGTTTCAACAGATATGCTGGCGAAGGAAGCCATCGAGCATATTGAAAACACTCCGCTTGATGAACTGGAAGGCTTTGTTCCCGATGATGAAGATCGCGTTACTGTTCAGCGCGCTCTTGACGAGAAAAAGGAAAACGAATAGCAATTAGTAAAAAAAGTGTAGTCCACTTTGAAGTGGCCTGCACTTTGGACTAAAAAATGCTGGAACCTATTGAAAACCAGTATGAAGTGGTCGGGCATATCGCCCGCTCGCACGGAGTGAACGGGGAGGTTGTTATCATCCCCGAAATAGAAACTCCTCGACTTTTTGAAGATATTGATCTGGTACACATTGAAAATGCCAGAGGGGACCTCGTCCCCGCCAGGATTGAGTCGGTCCGGGTTCAGGATAAAAATAAACGGCTTACGTTCTTTGTAAAATTTGAGCACGTGACTGATCGCACCGGGGCTGAAGCACTTAAGAACTTTGCGGTGTACGCAAACCTTGATGATATGGAAGACCTGGCCGGTCAAACGGATGAGTTTATTGATTTGTCATCTTTTGATGTTATCTCCGATGGCAAAAAATACGGCACCGTGGAAGCGGTGATCGACAACCCGGCTCATCCTATTCTGAAGGTAGTCACTGCAGACCAGAAGCAATTGCTTATCCCGTTTGTGGACGAATATATCATCGAACTCAACGAGGAAAAGCAGGTAGTCAAATGTCAAAATCTCAACCAACTGGCTGGTTTAAAACAATAATGAGAATCGATATTATATCGGCCGTACCGCAGCTTCTGGAAAGTCCGCTGAACCACAGTATCGTGGGGAAAGCACAGGATAATGGTTTGATTGAAATTTATATCCACAACCTGCATGACTATTCTGAAGACAAGCACAAAAAAGTGGATGATTATCCCTATGGGGGCGGAGCCGGTATGGTTCTTACTCCACAGCCAGTATTTTCATGCGTCAATCAGCTGAAAAGTGAGCGTAATTATGATGAAATAATTTTCACAGCTCCCGATGGCATTCCTTTTGACCAGAAACATGCTAATGCACTTTCCGTTCAAAAGAACATCATCTTTTTGTGCGGACATTACAAAGGTGTGGATCAGCGTGTGCGTGATGCTTTGATCACCAAAGAATACAGCATCGGTGATTATGTGCTTTCGGGAGGTGAACTTCCGGCACTGGTAATGATTGATGCTGTTGTACGATTACAGCCCGGGGCTCTGGGCGATGCAGAAAGTGCTCTGGGCGATTCATTCCAGGACGATCTGCTCGAAGGACCTGTTTATACGCGTCCTGCTGAATTTCAGGGCATGGAGGTTCCGGAAGTACTTCGCTCGGGTGATCATCAGAAAGTTGAAAAATGGCGATATAAACAATCGCTGGAGCGTACCAAAAAAGTACGTCCTGATTTATACAAAAAATTTAGAAAAGAAAATTACTCAGAGGAATAAACCATGGATAAGTTAAAATTAGCAGAACAAACAATTGCCCAGGATGAGTATCCCGACTTCAAGGCCGGTGATGCTGTTAATGTGCATTATAAAGTTCGTGAAGGCGACAAAGAACGTATTCAGCAGTTTGAAGGTATTGTAATTTCGCGACGCGGTTCCGGTGCAAACCAAACTTTTATAGTCCGAAAAATATCAGCCGGGAACATCGGTGTTGAGCGTATTTTCCCGCTGCATTCCCCCTTTATCGACAAAATCGTACGCGTACGTGAAGGGGATGTCCGCCGTTCCAAACTGTTTTACCTGCGTGATTTGCGTGGTAAGGCGGCACGAATTAAAGAGAAGGAGAATTACGTCGCAGAAGCCGATACGAAAAACAAGAAAGGCTCTGCCAAAGTTAAACAACAGAAGCAGGAAGAAACACCGGTTGAAGAGGAAGTCAGTACGGAAGAAGAGTAGAAGAAGTGGCCGCGGATTTACGCGGATGGAAAAGATTTTCTTCGTTTTAATAAGCAAAACTGTTAGTTCTTGACCATACTCAAAACCGTGTCATCCTGAACTTGTTTCAGGATCTTGAGCTGGAAATCTTGCAGAAGCTTATACCTCAATACGTGCAACAGATGCTGAAATAAATTCAGCATGACACTTGGTTATTTTTAGTGCTCATCATCCTCGTTCCGTACCTCCCGGTACGGAATGCAGAGATGTGACCTCCGGTCACGGTAGGTTGATGAACGGTATTAGCTTTTGCCTGTCTTACTCCCTAATTATGCATGGGCATCCATCTGCCAC
Organism: uncultured Balneolaceae bacterium; assembly: GCA_964590495.1. GTDB lineage: Bacteria > Bacteroidota > Rhodothermia > Balneolales > Balneolaceae > CAZPWQ01. The sequence continues at coordinate 4,020 of CAZPWQ010000136.1, read as the reverse complement.
CGGAGGTGGCGGAATTAACGTGCCGAACCGGAGGTTCGGCACGAGGAGAGAAGAGAAACTATTTATTTTCTTTCACCGCTTCATAAACCGTCATCGGGGGAATATTAAGCAACTCGAAACTGGTTTCAACATTCCCGAACACTTTTCTTAGCGGCTTCTTCAAATGACCGGAAGTCTGATAAGCCAAAAACTGGCCTCCTTCTTTAAGAAGCCTGTAACTTTGGTCCAAAATTGATGAGGTTGTCTCATCATCCAGAAAGGAAAACGGAATCCCGGATATAATATAATCCACCTGTCCGATAAGTTCGCCGGGAACAAGTTCTGTTACTGCTTCTACGCTTTTATCATACAAGTCAACGCGCGGATCTTTAATTTCCTGCAGTTTTTTGAAAAGCAATTGGTTGGTTTCAAAGAGCAGAAGTTTTGAGTTTCCGGTCATCTGTTTGAGCAGATATTCTGAAAAGACACCGGCCCCGGCCCCATATTCTATAATGGTAATATCTTCGCTGAAATCAATTGGTTCACAGACCCTGCGAATGCAAAACCTGGAGGTTGGCGTTATCGAAGCAACGTCTTTATCCTTGAAAAAGCTTTTTAAGTATGTTAGAGTGCCCATTCTCTTTTTTGTTATCTGTTATTTGTTAATAGTTGATTGGTATTGTTACTACACAC
>CAZPWQ010000136.1:0-3248 GCA_964590495.1 uncultured Balneolaceae bacterium | reverse complement strand
CTCAGAATGACAACAGGGAGAGAAAGAGCCGTTTCCGGTACCTGATTAACCGGTGACCAATGACTAATCCAGCTCCTCTTTCAATTGTTCGATCTGATCGCGTATACGCGCTGCTTCTTCAAACTCCATATTCTGGGCAGCTGTATACATCGAACTTTTCAGATATTCTAAAAATTTCTCTTTGCTGTCAAATGTAACTTCCTTCATGGCAGGATTAGCCTTGTACTTTATACCGTCCTCGGCTACTTTCACAATCTCGAGCGCTTCGCTTCCCTCATCACCGTCGGCATCAAGATCAAAGCTTTTCGTTGAAATAAGAGCCGGATCAACAAGCGGCTTCAGCTCTTTCTCGATAGTGGTGGGGGTAATACCATGGTCCTCGTTATATTCTTTTTGAATGCGTCTGCGCCGCTCCGTTTCATTGATGACGGTACGCATGCTGTCCGTAATCTTATTAGCATACATAATGGCTTTGCCTTCTACATTTCGGGCGGCACGGCCGATAATCTGAAAGAGTGAGGTTTCTGATCGCAGAAAGCCTTCCTTATCTGCATCCAGTATAGCGACAAGACTTAGCTCGGGAATATCGATCCCCTCCCGCAGCAGGTTAATGCCAACCAGCACATCGAAATCGCCGCGGCGGAATTTAAAAAGCACTTCAACCCGCTCCATCGCATTAAGCTCACTGTGCATATAAGCCGCAGAAATGCCAATGCTTTTAAGATATTCGCTGACCTCCTCGCTCAAACGCTTGGTAAGGGTAATGCAAAGCACGCGGTCGCCCTTCTCAATTCGCTTCCTGATTTCATCGATCAGATCATCAATCTGGTTCTCAACCGGTCGAACCTCTATTTCAGGCTCCATAAGTCCGGTGGGCCGCACGATCTGTTCAACAATAACTCCGCCACTTTTTTCAAGTTCGTAATCACTTGGCGTTGCACTTACAAAAATAGCCTGATTGGTCACATCCTCCCACTCTTCAAAAGTGAGCGGACGGTTATCCATTGCCGAGGGAAGACGAAATCCGTGCTCCACGAGCTCAATCTTCCGCGAGCGGTCACCGCCGTACATCGCTGAAATCTGCGGAACCGTCTGGTGACTTTCATCGACTACCAGCAGAAAATCATCAGGAAAATAATCGAACAGACAGTAGGGTCGTTCTCCCGGTTTCCGGTTACTGAGATAGCGCGAATAGTTCTCGATTCCCGAACAATAGCCGATCTCCTGGATCATTTCGAGATCGAAAAGCGTGCGCTGTTCCAGACGTTTTGCCTCCAGGTATTTTCCTTCGTCATCCAGTACACCGATGCGCCAATGCAGCTCGTCCCGGATCTGGTCAACTGCTTCCTCCAGGCGGCTCTTGGTTGTGACATAATGTGAGGCCGGATAAATCTTGAATTCCTCCACACCCTCTTTAACATTGCCCGTATCCGGATCCACGATTTCCATTTTTTCGATCTCATCACCCCAAAACGAAATGCGCAGACCATCTTCGGCATAGGCCGGATACAGATCCACAACATCACCACGCACACGGAATGTACCGCGGCTGAACTCACGGTCGTTACGGGTGTAGTGGAGATCCACCAGGTCGTAGAGCAGTTTATTACGCGGAATTTCAATGCCGGTTTTCAAATTGATAATCAATTTCTCATATTCCGACGGCGATCCTATACCATAAATGCAGCTTACCGATGAAACAATAATAACATCCCGGCGTCCCGACAGCAGCGAACTGGTCGCACGCAAACGAAGACGCTGTATTTCATCGTTTATGGAAAGATCCTTTTCGATATATTTGTCCTGCGACGACAGGTATGCCTCAGGCTGATAGTAGTCATAATAGGAGATAAAAAACTCCACCCGGTTATCAGGGAAAAAATCGCTTAGTTCACGATAAAGTTGAGCAGCCAGTGTCTTGTTATGACTCATTACCAGCGTAGGTCGCTCAACCTGGTCGATGACATCGGCTATGGTTCGCGTTTTCCCGGAGCCGGTAATTCCCAGCAGGGTCTGGTATTTATCGCCATTGACAATACCCTCGACAAGTTGTTCGATAGCCTGGGGTTGATCGCCCGCTGCCGGCCACGGCGATTGTAAGTCAAAATTAGACATGTACTATATAGTGGTTAAATTAGGCCCGTAATTTATTGGGCCGAACTACATGTAAGATAAACGAAAACTACCCGGAATCATTCTCTAAAAATCACATATTTTTAGCGCAATTAACAGTAAAGCTTTAGATTAATTGCTAAAAAGAAATTGCACGGATTAACTGACTTTCTTGCGAAATAGACTCATTAATATAACTCTCTAAAATCCAGATTAGATTCAGAAATTAAATTTATGACACCAGAAGAAAAGAAATTGGGGCCCCAGCGAAACCGTATCGATGAGATCGACCGGCAGCTTCTCGACCTGCTTTCGGAACGGAGCCGGATCGTAAATGAGGTAATAGAAAAAAAGATCAAAAACCAACTTCCTATTTTTGCCCCGCGGCGGGAGGATGAGAAAACAGTTAAGTTCCGGAAGATGGCCGAAGATCGTAATCTAGATGCCGACTGGGCCGAAGATTTCCTGCGGATGATTATGGCGGCCTCACGTGCCAGCCAGTCCACCCGCGAGTTTCCCCGTGCTACTGGAAAACCTAAAAATATCCTGATAATAGGTGCCAAAGGCGGGATGGGCAGCCTTTATTCCCGCATCGCAAGGCAAACCGGACATATCGTTCATGAGATCGACAAGCATAACTGGCATGAACTGGAAGAGATAGCACCGGATCTGGACCTGGCTATCGTTTCCGTGCCGATCAATGTTACTGTTCATGTGATTGAGCGCTTATCTTCGAAACTGAGCGAGAAAACCATACTTGCAGATTTTACCAGCAATAAAACCGAAGCGATTGAAGCGATGAAAGAAGCTCATTCCGGACCCGTACTCGGACTACACCCCATGCACGGGCCTGATGTTCACAATCTTTCCAAACAGCTGATGGTCGCTTGTCCCGTTCGCGGTAAAGAGGAATCAAAATGGTTTATTGAGCAGTCGAAATTATGGGGTATGAGAGTCATTGAGGCAGATCCTCAACAACACGACCATGTAATGAACATGGTACAGGGCCTTCGCCACTTCGTTGCCCTGCTGCACGGTTCTTTCATGAAGACTTATGACCTGAAACCGCAGGATATACTGGATTATTCCAGTCCCATTTACCGCGCCGAACTCATGATGACCGGACGTATTTTTGC
>CAZPWQ010000135.1:1267-8658 GCA_964590495.1 uncultured Balneolaceae bacterium | reverse complement strand
GTGCTGATGAAACGCTCTACAATAGTTTCCTTAACCATATCCAGGCAATGGATTCACAGTAAGTATATAGTAATTCTTAATTAATTCAACTTTAAAAGGCTGCATCCAGAAGGGTGCAGCCTTTTAAATTTCTGCTTTCTTCAATAGAACGCGGATAAAACGGATTTGACTGATAAGCACAGATTTAGTTTCTGAATTAATGGTTGTCCACTTTCTACTTTCTACTGTATCATTATCTCATTCCCATACTTGTCAAGCTTGTTATGAAGTGTTTTCCTGGCGAAGCCGAGAATTTTGGCAGCTTCAGTTTTATTATTGTCAACCGAATCCAGAGTTTGCCTGATAACCCTTCGTTCGACTTCCTCCAGACTGGTACCTACCGGTATCTGGATAATATCCTCTAGGTTCTTACCGGAATACGAATGATTACTTTTTGCGTTCTTGTGAATGCTCGAAGGCAGTGAATTCGGTCCGACCTGGTTGTTTTCATCACCTTCTGAAAGTATCACCGATCGTTCAACTATATTTTTCAACTCCCGTACATTGCCCGGCCACTCGTAATTGAGCAACATATGCATGCATTCGTCGGTAAACTCAATATTATCTACTCCGTACAAACTTGTGAAATGGTTTGCAAAATATGTTGCCAGTAACGGAATATCTTCCTTCCTGTGCCTGAGCGGCGGGACGTATAATTCAATAACATTCAATCTGTAGTACAAGTCTTCACGAAAACACCCCGACTTGACCTGGTCGAGCAATATTTTATTACTCGCTGAGATCAGGCTTACATCAACCTTGATTTCCTCTTTTCCGCCGACCCTCCGGAAAGAACTGGTTTCAACAACACGTAATAATTTCACCTGCATCGACAGAGGCATTTCCCCGATTTCATCCAGGAAAAGAGTGCCTTTATCCGCCAGTTCAAAACACCCTTTTTTCTGCACATGAGCTCCGGTAAAAGCTCCTTTTTCGTGACCAAACAATTCGCTTTCTACCAGATCGGACGGAATAGCCCCGCAATTAATAGTAACCATCGGTTTTTCCCTGCGCTTGCTGTGATAATGAAACAACCGGGCCAATACTTCTTTACCTGTTCCGTTTTCTCCTGTTATTAGCAAATTCGCTTTTGTCCTCGCCACCAATTTTATTTTTTGGATAAGATCTTTCATAGCCTCGTTTTGGGTAATCAAAACAGGCTTGTGATCTTGATCCATTACTTTTTTTGTCTCAGGCATGATCTACACTCACTTCAGAATTTTAAAATTTAATATTGATGTTCTGCAGCTCTCTATTACTTCTACTTTGCTGCGCGATGTCTGTTTCCAACTTACGGTCAGGTGTTACATCAACTGCCCGGGTGGCTTATCATATGCAAGAAGTTTACCTGTTGTGCCTGTGATCTTTTGGGATCCTGATGAAATTCTCATAATAATAGTATTTATAGCCTTGATGATGATTATTATTGTTTAATGCTTGTTTTTATTCCGTTTATTCGCACTGTTAAAAACATATCTGCTTTACGTATGAACACAAATAGAATAACACTTGAATTAGCTGTACGATTTATTTTTGGGGGTTTGTAATACATATTTAATACTTCATGAACAAAATAATCGGATTGAATCCTGCCGGCAATTGAAGTGGGCAGAATATTCATGTTTTTCACAGAACAAAAGAAAAATGAACGGTACTATTTATAGAAGAAATCTCTCTGTCTGTTCCGCACATAATCGGTTATGCCTGAAAAGCTGACCACGCTTCCGGTAACCATCAGACCGACAGATGCGTCTATTGGATTCCCTTTAATAAAGCTTGAGATCTCTGATGCAACAGCCTCGGTTAAACACAGGAGCACAAGCAGAACTCCGACAGCTATAAACACAGATAAGACTGTTCTTTCCATTTGAAATCCTACTGATATTAAGAGAAATGTTACCGTCTCACAGTATAATCAAACAATATACTCTCCCTTTTGTGTGATCAGGATCCGCCTCTCAAAACCTGATTTTGTAGCTCTTCTTATTATGGAGTCTGTACATAGTTTAGTATAGGTATAATGTATTTTATCTCATCCACAACCAAAATAGGAGGCGATTTGATTTTGGTGTAGTAATTTTATCTCCTGCGTGTAGTAGTGCCCCTCAAACCCTCACCCAATTCCGAACAAGTTCGGAATGTCCCTCTCCCGCTTGCGGGAGAGGGAAGCGTGCTCTTGTTATGTTTTGAGGCTATTACAAATTTCCTGCTCTTTTTGAGAAGAACTCCCACCACATCACCAGCGAGGGAATTTATTCCCTCGCCTTCCCGTGGCTGGTTCAGGCGTCCACGCTTGAACCTTTATCTCGTGCTGTTGCCTGCCTGCACGAAGCCGAGTTAAAAAATGCTATTCGTATTAGAGATGTTTCGGCGTAGGCAGGCTCTGCGGCGGTACACAGGTTGGAGGCTCTGCGTCGTGTTCGGTGCCATGTTCGCCCTCTCCCTCGGAGGCTGTCCAAAAAGTCTTTTTTTCTTTTTGAAAACTTAAATTATTAGGTATAGACCTCCAAGGTTTCAGAAACCTTGGAGGTCTCCTCGAAAACAACATAAAATCTTAAAATAATTAACTGATATTTATTGACAAATGACTTTTGGACAGCCTCGCGAAGTGCCTGAATTTTTTATTGAATTTGAATTTCTGTCCGAGCTTGGGATGACAGCCAGTCCTAAGAGTAGTTTCGCGAACATAGTTCCCTCTCAACTAAGATGGGGTATTTCTCGCGCGTGGATTTCGCTCCTGACAGCATTATCTGATTTCACACGGTAAAAACCGGCGTCTGACTTCCCGGTTCCTGCTTTTATCCTGTGCAAATTCGCTCAATCCGCATCATCCGCGTTCCATTTCCCTCAGCAAATCAAAACTCAATCCCTCAAAACTTTATCCGCACATCCCCAGCCGGAGTGGGTTTGCTTTCCGGCCTTCCGCCCAAAGGCCGGAGGCTTATACCATTTCTGAACTCCCGATCCGGCGTCGAACTGCTTGAGAAATGCCAGGTCGGAACAGTCGGTACTCTCATCGTACCTATTGAAATCCTGCTCTTCAAGATGGGCGCGGTAAGCGGAAGCCATTCCCGATATATATTTCCCGACCCGTTCCATATCATAAACAGTGAGGGTTACTGCAGTTTGCAGATCGGAAAGCCGGTTGAAGGAATCTTCTGCAATAGCATTCGCAAGTTTTACGGGCGGGATTTTCCCTTCGCTCTCCAACAATTTCAGCTCCCTGGTATCAATGTGTGAGAGATGCAGGTTCTGCGGCGATGCGAGTAAAATACCGGTGTGAGGCTGCAACAAATGCACGGTTGATGGTGAGCCATTATTGCAGGTCGATAGCGCTGTCAGAGCGAATTTATGGGCTTCTGACGGCAGGAACAGCCGGAGGCTCTCCCCGAATTTCCGGGTGTTCATTTCCTTGCCTGGCAGCGACCGGTGATAGCCTTTTCCCCCCTCTTCAGGTATCTGATGGCCGAAATAAAAGAAGAAACGCTGCAAACTGTCGGAGGTAGTACCGGCGGAGTATTCGCTGTACAATTCTGCCTCGGCCGACAGAACGGGATCATCCGTGCGCGGTGAGTATCGTTGGGTGCGGACCAGTTCGCCGTTGCGGTAGTGCAGCAGACGCCGGTCCTTTTTGGGGAACATCCACAGTATTTTACGCTCGGGCAGCTGATGGAATATAAAGACTTCACCACCGGCGGCTCCCTCTCCCATCAGCTTTGCTTCCCGTAACACCTTCCGGTCTGCCTGCCTGGGATTTCTTTCGTTATCATAATAGAGGTAGTCTCCGTCGGCATGAATGACGTACACAGCAGAATATCGTATATTTTCTCCGGCAGCCGGTTGTCCGGAACCGGTTATGAGTTCAGCAGTCGTACATCCGGCAAACAGTGCAGTAAGAGAAAAAAGTGCTATTAATCTCATTCTTTGTTATTAATCTCTTTCTGTGTATTTTTATAGATATAAAAGAAAAAGACGCAGATGTCATCTGCGCCTTTTTTGTCTTAGGGATATATGGTGATGGTAGGGATTAGTTTCTTATATCATAACAAAAGCAGTAGTAGTGCAATGATGATGGCAACTCCCAAACTGAGAGTAACATAAGTTCTTGCCTGTTCTAAATCCTGTTGTACGTAATCAGTAAAATCGTCAAGCTGGTTGTCGTTTATCTTTTCAAAACCATCGAGACCGTTCAGCTCATTTTTCTTTTCGATAATTGTTTCTTTGAATTCCGAGATGGCATCCCGATCCTGTTCGCTGGTAAATGCCATGTTTTCAACCTGTGTTGCAGTTTTGATCAGGTCATCAAATGAATCATTGAGAACGGCTCTCTTTTTATCTGCGTCATCTGCCTGTTCAGCTTTTTGAACAACTTTATTTATGTACTTTTTAAATTGTTCCCCGGTGTCAGCTTGTGCTGCGGCCGGCGCATGAATAAAAAGTCCTAATGTGAGCAGGCCACAGATAAATTTGATAACGTTCATGTAATTCCTTTTCCGCTTTCTTTTATTCGCCTTTTTAACTTGTTATTAACTTATCTTAATTATTCATAAGCGAAAATAGGAGATGGTATGAACATTCTGTGCAATTTTCCTCTAAACCCCTGTAATAATTCATACTACCTTCAACTTGTTATATTTTATAAACTTAGCCTTAATTAAGCTGGCCTGCACCAAAACGTATTGTTTCCTCTCTCTCTCCGTTCATCATATCCAGATCATCGGCGCGACTTTTGAGATTTGACAGTACGTTACGGTCTATCGGATGCACACTGATCGGTATAACCCTTGCATCACCGTTTCGTTTTTCCACTTCCCTGACAAAATTCATCCCGCTCCGCCAGGTAATGGCAACATCCACGATAGCAATATCCGGGGAATGAAATTCCAGAAGATCCAGGAATTGTTCGATGCGAGTGGCCTCCCCGACGATTTCAAAACGAAGGCCCTTTTCGCTGATAATTTTCTTGATTCCTTCAATTATAAGTGGGTTATAAGCTGCTATAATTAGTCTTTCCATCAGTACCTTCCTTACTATGATTTTTGGATTTATTTCATAGTAACTGATGTCAGACGCAACCTGAATAATATGGATAGTGAATTCTGCGTCCTATTCTGCAATAGTTGGCTGTAATACCATCTTCTACATCCTCCCCGTCCGGACGCTGATTTCGTTCCCAAGGAATTCTCCCGAAGGGATCCCTTTGGGTCTTCGGATCGGTCGGGCGGGCTTGATGGGGCTCATTGCCCTTTTCGCCCTCTCCCTCGGTCCCTCTCCCACAGGGAGAGGGAAGTGCTGCCCGGTAATCTAAAGCCAGATAGAACCTCAGATCCAGCTGCTACATTAACCAACGGCGTCATTTCGACTGTAGTCCCGGCGGGTTTCCGGGACGGAACGGAGAAATCTCATCCGTTATGAAAATGGCTCATTCCCCGTCCGACCGCTGATTTGGCGGTCGGACGGGTTCGATGGGGCTGGGTGCTCTTTCGGCTTTGATGCTCTGCGTTCGAATTGGCTGCCCTTTCCGCCCTCTCCCGATTCCGAACAAGTTCGGAATGTCCCTCTCCCGCGGGGAGAGGGAAGTGTTGCCCTGCCGGCATTTTACCCTCCGAAACCTTGGTCTGCGAAGCTTCCCGCGTAGGAGACCCTGCGCGCAGGAGGGCCGGCATCTGGCATCCAGTATTGATAAGTTTATGGATAATGAGGGGTGGGCGTTTTGAGATCAGAAAATAATTATGCCTCTTTCCTCCACTGCTCATTATTCATTTGAAAAAAGATGCGTGCCTTCTATGGATGGTAAGCAGTTCTTGTTCGTAGAATGGTTATATGTTTCGGTGTTTGATCAAACTGCTAAAGTTTTAGATCAAAAGCATAGTCGTATTCAATCAAACTCTTGTCTTTTGATTTTTCCACCCATGCCTTTTCATTGTGACTTTTTTCAATCAGTTCCTGTGTTTTGAGCGTCTTAAAAGCTTCATTTATAAATTGAAGGCTGTCCATCTCGGAATCTTCAAAAAGATCTTGTTCAAATGATCGATTTGGATGCGGTATGAATTCTTCTCCGATATTATTTTCAAACTGATGATACTTTATCTGTATATAATTCTTTCGTTTTGCCGAATCATACAACGTGCTGAATTCATCGGGTACAGGACCAAGATCAATTGCAGCATAATTTGCTCCGCTGATAGAAAAACCGGTCTTTTTATAATTAAAAAAGTCGGCATAGAACATCAGTTTATTTAATCGCGTTTTAAATGGTTGCCCATGTTCTGCAAAGTAGAGAATCATATTAAAAAACTTGTTAAGGCGCATTTCCCTGTAACCGGTAAAGATATTGGGATACAGACTTTTTTCAGATAACAACTGTTTTATAGATGATTCATCCGATTCTCTCTCCTGTTCTATTATAAGCTCTACACGCGACAGTAACTTCTTTTGTTCTTTTTTATCAAATCCGTCACTGATTTCCACCAGCCTTTTAAATTCTTCCGGATTTCCGGCAAGTTTAATTAATTTTCCGTTTGAAGCCTGCGGGACCTCTCCGCTTTCATAATTTCTGTAAGTATTAACGCCGAATCCAAGTAGTTCTGACATCTTAGTAGCCGAAAGACCATACTTTCTTCTTGTTTCCCTGACCTGATCGGGAAAAGGTACGTTATACCTCTCCCTGTATTTGTTGTGAACCTGGTTGATGTTAAGTGCATCCAGCTCATCGGTAGTGAATAATTCTCCGGTATCTGCACATTTCCAGGAATGATATACGATTTCAAAAGTTTCATTCCTGAATTCCAGTTCTTTTGGTTCTTTGATTAACTCGACAGCACCTCCGGTAAAAGGACTTTGCATAGCGGTCATTTCATTTTTTATTTGCTTTATTTATATGGATAGTTAAGCCTGAATTCTGCGGGATGAAAGGAAATACATATGACAGGTTGATTCTCTGCACCCAGCGTAATTTTGATATATACTTCTGTTCCTTTTATATCCTTTCCGAATACCCACATCTGTGATTCAAAATCATAAACCGTTTCCTCTAACGGTCCTTCACTGTAATTCCCAACTTCAAGATTTTCAAGTACTTTTCTCCGTTCCGCAGGTGATATTTCCAGATCTAATAATGCCTGTTCTTTTCGCGATTGATATAAACCACATCAAACACCTTCAGCTTGATTTTGAATTGATTCAGAAACTGCTCTAATTCATCTTTTCCCCGACACATTTAAACAACATATGGCTTTAAAAGTTCCAACTATACAGTGGTAAATAACAATTTATTTGATCTATATTCAACTATATAGTTATATTTGCAGATACTTACAACATTAAATAAACAGGAGGAAAAAATGGCTACT
>CAZPWQ010000135.1:0-1167 GCA_964590495.1 uncultured Balneolaceae bacterium | reverse complement strand
AACAAACAGCCCGGTCAAAGGCTGCATGTTTGGCACTATTCCTCTCAAGGGGGAACCGCTGATCCTATTCTTTTCCGTTTATTATGGTGAACTCCAGGTTGTTGAGCATATTCTTGAGCTTCGAACCCGGAGTAAAGATAATCCGCCGTTTGGTAACGCTGTTCCCGCTTACCTCTTCGGGCGTGTCGTGGCCCTCACTGCTGAGGCTAACCCTGAGATAGCCCAGGTCGCCCAGGCGTACGATCTTACCGGCGGCTAGTTCGCGCGGGACGACTTTGATGAAGCTTTTAAGTACTCCCGCGATATCTATATCACTTACAGTACTGATCATCTCGATCAGCTCGGAGAGTCCCTCGATGTCGACTTCTCCGGTTGCGTTGGGAGAGGCGTAGTATTTTATATCCCCTCCACCTTCTACCCCCGGCTCTCCCCGGGGTACGGCTTTTATATTTATCGCCATAGTTTGATTGATTTGTTAGTATTTATTGAACGGAACACTGCCAACGACTGGCCCCGTTATTAGTAAGTACAGTTGGGGAGGGATTCCTTACAAAAATTTTTAAAAAAATTATAAAAAGCTGTTTATGCACCATACGTCGGGATTCCGGGCGCCTTTTACCGGGGCAATGCGTAGGTTTTTGCCGGACTCTGCCGGACTCTATTCGAAGTGATAACCACCGGTTGCAGAAGCAGTGCGCACTGCCGGATTGAACGATGCGCACTGCCCGATGAAAACCTGCGCGCCTCTTCAACAAAACCTGCGCACTGCTTGACCAAAAGGCGCGCACTTCTTTGCGGAGGAGTGCGCAGGAGTTTGGGTGGGCATTTGTTGCCCGGGGTTGCCCTTAGCCCACACCCGATTCCGAACAAGTTCGTAATGTCCCTCTCCCGCTGCCCTTTTCGCCCTCTTCCGACAGCTGTCGGAACCCTCTCCCCGGGGGAGAGGGAAGCCCTGTCGGTATCCGGCATCCGGTATCCAGCAACCAGAAAAAATCACACCACCCGGTCAAAGGCCATGTGATAAATCAAAAGAATAACTATGCCTATTCATTATCTCCATTAGTAAGACCCTGAAAAGGGACAATCCTTACAGATTTTCTTCAAAAATTTAGAAATAGTCGTTAATGCCCCCTGAAGGAATAATCCCGTCACACTGCATCGACTATT
>CAZPWQ010000134.1:0-8678 GCA_964590495.1 uncultured Balneolaceae bacterium | reverse complement strand
CAATTGATTACATGGATCTGCAGTCTGAACAGTTAATTAAAACTGAAAATATATCGGTTGAAGCACTTTTTGATCATTATTCAGCCACAGCATCGGGAAACATGGAAGCAATGTCTGATGAAACCCGCGAAAAAATCAAAAGCCGGCCGATACCGTTTCCAACAAATGAAGTGATGTTGTTGGATGCCAGTTCTATCCTGAAAGATCGTGCCAAAGTCGTTATAGCACAAAGTCGCAGCATTCTGGAAAACTGAACAACGCCTTTTTTATATCTGTTTTGCTATTCAGTTGTTTTAAAGAATTTCAAAAATTTTAGCTTCCCAGGGTCTCAATACTCCCTCTTCATTTTCAGTATTATAGTTATTGATCCTCAGTTTAAATGTACCGCTTATTTCCTCTTCGAATGCTAATTGTCGATTAGTGAAATTCAAGAGAATCAGAAACCGCTTTTTGTCATCCCATCGCTCATACGCATAGATATCGGGGTCAGTTTCTAGCAGACATTTATACTTCCCATATATCAAGGTTTTGTTTTCCTTTCTGAACCGGGTCATATTTCGGTAGTAATTCAGGATTGAATCAGGATCATTTTTCTGAGAAGCAACATTAATATGCTCGTAATTGGGATTCACTTTGATCCATGGTCGTTCCGTAGAAAAACCGCCGTATAAAATCGAATCCCACTGCATCGGAGTGCGGGCATTGTCCCGGCTCCGGGAATGAATAATTTTTAAGAAATCATCCATCTGTTTTCCTGCCGCGCCGGCTTCTTTCCAGGTGTTGAGCGTTTCAATGTCGCGATAATCTTCAATCGAAGGATACGCCACATTGGTCATCCCGATTTCATCACCCTGGTAGATGTAAGGAGTGCCTCTGAGGGAAAGCAGTAAAGTGGCAAGCAGTTTGGCGGATTCCTTCCGGTATTCCTCATCATCTCCAAACCTTGATACAATGCGCGGATAATCGTGATTTCCCAGAAAAATACTGCCCCAGCCGTTATTATTATCCAGCAGGGCATCCCATTCGGTGAATATTTTTTTAAACTCTGTAAGCTTCCACTTTACAGGATCATATTTGCCTCCGGGACCATGGTCGAGGGACATATGCTCAAAATGAAAGATCATGTCCAGCTCACTTCGGGACTCTGCAACATAGTTGGCACCATTTTCTGCATTTATGCCGGGACCCTCGCCTACCGTCATGATATCGTACTTGTTCAACACTTCATTGCGCATTTCACGCAAATATTCATGGATTCGCGGTCCGTTGGCATAATATTGACTGACGATAGTACCGAAATTATCAGTATTCGCACCAGGAAAATCTGTTCTCTTTGAAATCAGAGAAATCACATCGATCCTGAAACCATCGATGCCCTTTTCGAACCAGAATTTCATGATGTCGTAGATCTCCTGCCGTACTTTGGGATTTTCCCAGTTCAGGTCGGGCTGTTTTTTTGAAAACAGATGGAGATAGTATTCCCCAGTGGCTTTATCAAATTCCCATGCACTGCCTCCGAAGAAGGAAGGCCAGTTATTGGGCGGATCTCCATTACGTGCAGGTCTCCAGTGATAGTAATCCCTGTACAGATTGTCCTTTGACTTCTTTGATTCGCGGAACCATCTGTGCTCATCGGAAGTGTGATTGGGCACTAGATCCATTACCAGCTTCAGTCCGCGCCGGTGAACTTCCTCCAGGAGATGATCAAAATCTGCCATAGTGCCGAATTCATCCATGATATTCCGGTAGTCGCTGATATCATATCCGTTGTCGTCGTTGGGTGACTTGTAGACCGGACAAAGCCATATAATATCTGCTCCCAGTGATTTGATATAGTCAAGTTTTTGGATGATTCCGGGAATATCTCCAATACCATCCCGGTTTGAGTCTTTAAAACTTCTGGGATATATCTGGTAAACAATTCCCTCCTTCCACCAGGTTTTATTCATAACTACTACAGGCTATTATTCTGATTAACCATGTTTTTATCTTACCATCAGCGAGGTGTTATTTCTCCATTGGACCAGTCTGTTCATTTTCGTACACCCGTTGTACCATATCGTACATTTCAGTCAGTGAATGCTCCCTTCTATGGTTTTCAACAGCGTTATACAATTTGGTATGATTATTGGATTATATTGATGAAGACAGTAATTACAAGAAACGAGCAATCAGCCGTCAGCATTCAGCTATCAGTGTTATTGAAAAAGACGCTGTTGACTGAACACTGACAGCTGAGGGCTGAAAACAAAAGCTATGATAAAAAACTACATCAAAATAGCTTGGCGACATCTTTCGAGAAACCGAACGTATACAACTATCAATGTTCTGGGCCTGGCACTGAGTATTACATGTACTTTGGTAATTTTTGTATTTGTGAAATACGAAATGACCTTTGATGCATTTCACAGTCAGTCTGATAGTACCTATAGGGTTGTAGAGCACAATCAAACAGCGAACGGCGTACAGTACAGAAATACAACAGCCTATCCCCTGGCAGAAGCTCTTCGGCAGGATCTTCCGGGGCTAAATGTAACCCAGGCAGCCGGTCCTATTCGTGGAGTGATTGCTAATGTAAATGAAAACGGGCAAATCGTACGGTTTGAAGAGGATAACATCCTATTTGTCGATCCCTACTACCTTCAGGTATTCGATTTTAAAAAAACAGCTGAGTTATGGATAGCAGGTAATCCGCAAACGGCATTTGTGAATCCTAATTCGATTGTCCTGACACAACAGGCCGTCGAGAAATATTTTCCTTCGATCGATACTCAGTATCGTTCCGTATTGGGAGAAACACTACAAATGAACGGTCAGGATGTTCTTACCGTCACTGGTGTGCTCCGAAACCCTCCCATGAATACGAATCTGATATTTCAGGTCCTTGTCCCTTACGAATTTTTCAAAACGAGGAATATGTATGTGGCAGGTGACTGGTTGGGAAATCATCAGGGAACAACCTATGTAACATTGCCAAAGTCCGGTGACATTTCCGGTTGGGAGAGTCAAATCAATGCGCTCAAAGACCGATATATGGGTACAGACCATGCACAACGCACGACCTATCATTTACAGCCGATAATAGAGATTCATACGGAGACCTTATATGGAAGTAGCATCGGCAGCTATGTGATGGGCAGGAATACGTTGATGGTTTTAATACTGCTGGCGGTCTTTTTAATCGCCATTGCGTGCTTCAATTATATTAATCTGACGACTGCGTTATCCGTCAGGCGGCTCAAAGAAATTAGTGTAAGGAGGGTGGCAGGAGGGACGCGTTCACAGATAATGACTCAGATTATGGTTGAAACTGTAGCCATTACGGTAATTGCTGTACTAATTTCGATAGCCGGGGCAGAGTGGGCCTTGAATTATATATCCCGATCCATCTCTGTTATCAGTCTTGATCTTAATCTTGACTACACGATTATCATTTTTTCATTCATACTTCTTGTTGGCATCTCATTCCTTGCAGGACTCTATCCTGCACTCTCTTTGTCTAAAAGAAAAACCAGGTTAGAATTTAAAGATCCGGTAAATCATAAATCCGGTAATCTATTTTCCTTTCGTAAAGGTCTGATCGTTTTGCAATTCAGTATTGCCTGCCTGCTTATGGTCGGGACAATCGTGATTGCCCAACAGATGCATTATATCCAGAATACGGATGTAGGCTTTTCCAAAGAGGCAAAATTTGTTGTTGACATTCCTGACCAGGAACCCCGCAGGATGGACGTTTTTCGTGAACGTTTATTACAGAATCCGGCTATCGAAAATATCAGCTTTTCATCCGGACCACCTACGACAAATGGACGCCAATACGGGACGAATTATCGATTGAATAGTGAGCCAGCAGATCAAATGCGGGATGCTGAGATGAAGGTCGTGGATTTAAACTACCTCCAGTTTTTTGATTTAGATATTGTAGCCGGGGATTGGTTAACGGAGACAAATGTCGTTGATGGATTTAATGGCTTTATAGTCAATGAAACACTGGTCAAAAGTCTCGGTTTAGACCCTGAAAATGCTATCGGAGAGACGATTGTCATTAATGAGGGAAGAGCTCCTATTGTTGGTGTTATCGAAGATTTTCATAACAATTCGTTTCAGGAAGAAATATCCCCGTGTGTGATGTTCTACTGGGGTGGGGCCCATTTTTTTGACCGGGCAGGAATTCAGCTTCAGAAAGCGGCTATGAATAGTCTGACGACCAATGCCACACTTCAGTATGTAGAGGAGATATGGAAAGAGGTTTTTCCCGACGGGATCTACGGATATGAATTTTTAGATGATTACATGGCTCGAAATTACACGGTCGAAAACTTTTTCTTCTCTATCGTCAATATTTTTTCGGCGATTTCGATTTTCATAGCGTGTTTGGGCCTTTTCGGTCTTGCTGCATTTACCGCTGAACGTCGTACAAAAGAGATCGGTGTGCGCAAAGTTTTAGGTGCCAGCGTGTCCGGGCTTGTTAGCTTGTTGAATAAGGATTTTTTGAAACTTGTGCTCCTGGGATTTCTCATTGCTGTCCCTGTAGCATGGTACGCCATGAATCAGTGGCTGCAGAATTTTGCCTACCGGATTGAGATCGGTCCCGGCATTTTTGTGATAGCAGGAAGTGCAGCCCTTTTGATTGCTCTTGCAACCGTAAGCTGGCAATCGGTAAAAGCAGCGTTAATGAATCCCGTAAACAGTTTAAGAAGCGAATAAAAACAAGCTCTCAGCCGTCAGCCATCAGCTCTCAGTTTATAGGAGCCGCTGATGTAGCTGACTGCTGAAGGCTGAAAGCTGATAGCTATGATAAAAAACTACTTAAAAATCGCTTTCCGGAATTTGCGGAAAAACCCGGGACACTCACTGATAAACATCGGTGGGCTGGCAGTTGGCATTACAGCTTGTCTGCTCATTGCAAGATATGTCAGCTATGAGACCAGTTATGATGGGTTTCATGAAAAAGCGGATCAACTATACCGGGTGACGGTTGATTTATATAAGAAGGGTGAACTCAAATCGCAAAGTGCCCGGGTGGCTCCGGCCGTGGCGCCATCTTTCAAAGCTGAGATCCCGGATATCGAAAATTATACCCGTATGATCATTCTGGGAGACGACGGAGTGGTCACCCATGATGACAAAGCGGTCGGCGAATCGAAAATGTATCTGGCGGACGGCTCGTTTTTTAATCTGTTTTCTTTACCGTTGGTGCAGGGGGATGAAAATACGGCTCTGTCTAAACCATTTACTGTTGTACTGTCACAACAAATTTCAGCAGCTATTTTCGGCAAAGAGAATCCGGTCGGTAAATCAGTCGTCATCAACGCAGACAATTTCGATGGGCAATCTATTCCGTTTGAAGTAACCGGTGTGATGCAGAAAATCCCCGCGAATTCTCATATAACACCCAACGTATTAATTTCATATCCTACACTGTACCAGTTTGTCGGGCACCAGTTTGATAATTCCTGGGGCTGGAATGAAACCTATACCTACCTGCAGCTTAATAACCAGGCCGATCCTTCCAGTGTTGAGGCAAAGTTACCGGCAATTTTTCAAAAATTGAATGAGCAGCAGGAAGGAACAGAATGGCGATACCGGCTGCAGCCGATTACCAATATTCATTTATATTCTGATCTGCAATATGAAGCAGGGCCCAACGGGAATGCTGTTTATGTTTATTTTCTGGCAATTGTGGGCTTCCTCATATTGACCGTCGGTTACATCAACTATCTCAACCTAACTACCGTGAAAACGATTCAAAGGGCTGAGGAAGTTGGCGTGCGCAAAGTGGCCGGAGCTCAACGCGGAGAGCTTGTGGTGCAGTTTTTGACTGAATCACTAATGATAAACCTCTTGGCGATGGCTGTTGCCATAGTATTTTATGAGCTGCTTTCACCCTGGCTTGCCGCTCTTTTTGACCTTCCCATTGATCATCAAGTTCAGGCAAATGGAAATTACTGGTTTCTTTTTGGATCGTTAATCCTTGTGTTGATGGCCGGTAGCAGTTTATATCCTGCCTATATTATCTCCCGCTATAGTCCAGCCGATGTGCTTATGGGTTCTTTCAGTAAAAGCCTTCCGGGCAGCTCCTTGAGGAAGATACTGGTAGCCGGACAGTTTGCCACTTTTGTGGTACTGGTGGCCATAGCATTCACGGTATATAAGCAAGTCGATTATATGAAAAATCAGGACCTGGGGTTCAATTCTGAAAATATTGTAGTGATCAAAGCACCGAAATCTGTCAGTGACCTTAACGAGCATGCTTTTACCCTGTTCAGGAATGAAATTTCATCTTTGACTAATGTCGTCCATGTTTCAGGTTCTGGAGTAGTACCCGGAGAGGAGATCTACCGGTACAGCGACAGGGTTGGTATGAATCAGCAAAAAGTAGCGGGTGTATTTTCCTTATTGCCGGTTGAACCAGGCTACTTCGATCAGTTCGGTATCCCATTACTTGCGGGAGAACCTTTCCGAAACGCCAGTCGTGAGATTTGGATAATCAATGAAGAGGCGTTAAAACTGCTTGGATTTGATCGCCCTTCTGAGGCAATCGGACAATCGCTGATAATAGATGAAATGGAAGGTGAGATCAAAGGCGTGGCAAAAAATTATCACCATGAAAATCTTAAACTGGCGATGGAGCCGATCCTGTTCTTTGCTACCGATGACCCCAACTACTATTCAGTCAGAATAAAATCAGCAGGTGCTGGTACCACATTGGCTGCCCTTAAAATGACATATGAGAAGCTCTTCCCGGGTAGTCCGTATCAGTATTTCTTTTTGCAGGACTTTTATAATCAAAAATACCGGGCTGAGGAACAGTTTGGACTGTTGTTCGGGATTTTCTCGGTGTTGGCCACAATAGTAGCCTTTATTGGTTTGTTCGGACTTACAAGTTATTCTGCTCAACTTCGTACCAAGGAGATCGGTATTCGAAAAGTAATGGGTGCGTCAATAACACACATTGTAATACTGCTCAGCAAGAATTTTCTGAAACTGGTGGTATTGGGATTTTTGTTTGCTGTTCCGGTTTCATGGTATATCATGAATCGCTGGCTACAGGATTTTGCCTACCGGATTGAGATCGGCCCGGGTGTGTTCCTGCTGGCCGGAGGGACAGCCGTTTTGATTGCAATTGTAACCGTAAGCTGGCAATCGGTGAAAGCAGCGTTAATGAACCCCGTAAACAGTTTGAGGAGTGAATAAAAATAAGCTTTCAGCCGTCAGTCATCAGCTCTCAGTTTTATAGGAGCCGCTGATGTAACTGACTGCTGAAGGCTGAAAGCTGGCAGCTATGACACAAAATTACATGAAAATCGCTTTTAGAAATCTGCGGCGAAATTTCAGTTATTCGTTCCTGAACATTACCGGATTGGCCATCGGTTTGGCCAGTTGTCTGCTGATAGTAGTATATGTACAGCACGAACTCAGCTATGATACCTTTCATCCCGATTCCGAGCGGATATATCGGGTGGGCTATGAGGTCAGCCTGGGCTCCGGATCAAAAGTCATAGCCAGTTCTCCTTACAGGCTGGGAGAAACACTTCAAAATGACTTCCCTCAACTTGAAAAGGTAACCCATTTCAGCCGCCTTTTTACCGAACAGGTTACAGACCGGGAGGAGAAAATATTTAGGGAATCAAGAATAGCCTTTACAGACTCGAATTTCTTTGATGTTTTCAACTTTGAATTTATAGCAGGTGACAGCAAAACAGCTCTGAACCAACCTTATCAGGTGGTTATCACCGATCGAATAGCTGACAAATATTTCGGAGATGACGATCCCATAGGGAAGGTATTGAGCATAGGTGCTCCTTACAGCGATGATACTATGGACTTGGTAATTTCCGGTGTTATAAAAGAGATGCCTGCCAATACACACTTTCACATGAATTTTCTGGTTTCCATGTCAACCGGGGAAACGGTTTTCCCTGATAATTTAAAATCTAACTGGGGATGGGATTCTCACTATACATATGTTGTTCTTCCCGGGAATTATCAGCCGGAGCATTTCCGCGCGGAACTTCTGGATTTCGGACAAAAATATATTGAAGGAGAGTGGTTCCTGGAGTTTTTTGCCCAAAAAGCAGAAGACATCCACCTGTATTCTAATCTGAACAGTGAAATCGAAGCGAACGGAAATATTACCAATGTTTATATTTTTTCACTCGTTGCCCTTATTATCCTGATCATTGCCTGTATTAACTATATGAACCTTGCCACTGCAAGGGCGGCCGAACGAGCCCGGGAAGTCGGAGTCAGGAAAGCCGTTGGCGCACATCGGGGGCAGCTGGTCGGACAGTTTCTGGGGGAAGCCATATTGACGGCAGGTTTGTCCCTGCTGCTGGCTGTCGGCCTGGCGGAATTGGCGATGCCGGTTTTTAACGAACTTTCCGGAAAATCCATTGAAATAAACCTGTTTTCAGATTTCTATATCCTGTTCGGTTTTGCCGGACTTGCTTTAATCATAGGAATTTTATCCGGGACGTATCCGGCATTCTTTCTCTCCTCCTTTAAGCCGGTAAGGGTATTAAAAGATTCGTTTACAAAAATTGACAAAGGAGCCTTACTTTTGCGAAAAGGATTGGTGATTACCCAGTTCACCATTTCCATTATCCTGATTATAGGGACTATCATCGTGTTTAACCAGCTCGACTTCCTGAGATCGAAAGATATCGGAGCCCAAA
>CAZPWQ010000133.1:0-8731 GCA_964590495.1 uncultured Balneolaceae bacterium | reverse complement strand
TCTAAAAGAGCGCAGTGGAGGTGAACACAGTGAACCGTAACGAAGTCGAAGGGCCCGACCATGTGAGTAGCCAGATCGTCGAGATCCTTCGATTCCGTCACGGCCTTCAAAGTCAAAGGCCGTGACTCCATTCAGGATGACACGGGGAGGGGGGGGAGCAGATATGGTCCCCTTTTTCGATCATACCATTGTTTTCCTCGCGAAGGCCGCATGCGCATAAAAGAGAAAACCTACGTAAAGACATCCTTTATTTTCGAAAAGAAGCCCTTGCCCTCATCCTCTTTATTTGAAGCTACAAAATGTTCATTACCTTGCAGCGCTTCAATATGCTTTCGCTCTTTTCTTGGTAAATCTTTCGGCATATAGACATTCACGCGGACGTACTGATCACCGATACCCGAGCGGTTCAGTCCATGTATGCCGCGTTCTTTCATACGCAGTAGCCGACCCGGCTGGGTTCCCTCATCAATCTTAACCTTGGCCTTTCCTTTCAGAGTGGGAACCTCGACTTCCGTGCCGAGGATGGCATCGGGTACACTTATTACCAGGTCGTAATAGATATCGTTTTCGTCACGTTCAAAATATTCGTGCTCTTCTTCCTCGATCAGTACAACAAGGTCGCCGGCCTCTCCGCCGCGGATTCCTGCATTGCCTTTTCCGCGAAGGGTTATATAATTTCCTTTTGATACGCCGGACGGAACGTTTATTTCTACTGTTTCTTCGCCTTTATAGCGGCCTTCGCCGTGACATTTCTTACATTTGTTTTTGATGATGCGTCCTTCGCCCCGGCATTCCGGACACGTTTGTACATTCACCATTTGTCCCAGCATCGTTTTGTGAACCTGCCGGACTTCCCCCATTCCGTTGCATGTGCTGCAGGTTTGAAAATCAGATTCGGTTTCGGCACCTGTTCCGTTGCATTCATCACATTTGACATGCTTCTTCACTTTCAGTTTTTTCTGGGTGCCGAAAGCGATCTCTTCAAGTGACAAATTGATCCGCAGCTTCATATCCGAACCCGGCTGACCAGAAGAACGGCGTCCGCGGGAACGTCCGCGGCCTCCTCCGAACTCAGCCCCGAAAATATCACTGAAACGGCTGAATATATCTTCAAACCCGATATCTTCAAATCCAGGTCCGCCACGGCCTCCATTTATACCCTGATGACCGAACCTGTCGTAGCGTTCGCGGGTTTCGGGATCACCCAATACCTCATAGGCTTCGGAGGCTTCTTTGAACTTTTTTTCTGCATCCGGATCTTTTTTATTCCGGTCGGGATGAAACTTCATCGCCCGCTTCCGGTAGGCCTTCTTTATTTCAGCCTGGGATGCCTCTTTATTAATTCCTAGTATTTCGTAATAGTCTCGTTGAGACATATATAAATCCTGATTGTACTTTATTCGCTTACAATTACCTTTGCGTGTCGTATTGTCCGGTCACCGATACGATAACCGTTTTCAACGACATTCAAAACGATATCACTTTGAATATCCTCATCTTCCGGTTTTCGTCGCATCATCGCATCATGTACATCTACATCAAAAGGAACACCTTCCTGGTCAATACGTTCAACACCATGCTTTTTTAATATCTCTTCAAACTTTTCGGCTACCAGGGTTACACCATCTAAAAAAGTTTCATCCACTTCAAGTTCCTCAGCTGCTTTCAGCGTACGACGCAGGTCATCATTGATAAACAGAAAATCCTCTAATGCATTGGCTTTGGCTGTTTCATAGATTTGAGACCGTTCCCGCTGCACACGTTTGCGGTAATTTTCCAGTTCGGCAGCCTTGCGCAGACGCCCTTCTTTTGTTTCCTCAAGTTCCTGTTCCAGGTTTTCGATTTGCTCATCACGTTCGCTGAGCAATTCCCTGATTTCCTCCGGGTCCAATTCATCATACGGGGATGCTGTTTTCTGCTCCTGTATCTCGTTCTCCTGTGATTCAGTCACATCTCCCCGTTCGGCTTCTTCTTTCGGGATTTGTTCTTCAGTTAACTTTTCGTTGCTTTCACTCATATTAGTTAATAATAGCTGTTCGGTTAATACCTTGGTTATTTAACGTGCAAATAGCATGCCACTCGAATTCCTGGATCTTTGGGCTGACAAAGTTACGGAATTGGTAAAGAATAAGCATCTGTTTTGGATAATTATTTAAACGCTAATACAAGTCCTTTTCCCTGTATCCTGATCATTTTTCATTTTCTTCATAGAAGAATTCGATCATATTACCATCCGGATCTGAAATAAACAGAAACCTTCCTCTTTTGCGATTTGCCGGCCCACTCAATATAGACACTTCTTTTTCACGAAAATATTCTGCCATTTCATCGACTTCATTCTCTGAATTAAGGTAAAACCCAAAATGATCTACACGATAATCGCGTGAGGAAGGGTCATAGCTGGTTTCAGCTTCAACAAGTACGATAGTATCTTCATTACCAACCCTGTAAACTGCCATACTCTGGCCCATTTTTCTGACCAACTTAAAACCGAGCAAATTTCCGTAAAATTCTTCAGCCCGTTCAATATCGTTGACCCTGATTGTAATGTGATTAATTCCTGATGGATTAAAGTTTGCCATAAATCATTTGATTTTTTGTGATGGACATGAAAAAGAGAGTATATTAACAATATTCTTTTTCCCTAACGCAGCTAATTATACCTTTTTTAAACTTAAACTTCATCCTGGAAAGTACTGGATCCTGGATACCGGATACCAGATACTGGATATTGAATCTCTTGGCTGTTTCAAGCGTCCACGCTTGAAACTTGAAACGGATGATGAGGCTCAAACCAGCGTTGTTAGATTATGTAGTACTTCCAACAAGCTCAACGCATTTTTTTAACTGGTGAAGTCAAAACCCAAACAATGAATTGTTGGTATCCGGACATCCGGCATCCAGCAAGGAACGTCTTCTCCACACTCGATGTAAGAATAAGTGGAATGAGTCATCAGCTAAATTGGAAAGTCAATCGTGAGCAAGTTAATTCATGGATCCCAAAAAATACTTAAATAATCTTTTTCAGGAGGCGATAGAAATGTTGTCGCCGGAGAATATTATAGAAAGAAATGTGCGAAGAAACAGCCGGATGTTGGAAGTGGCAGACAGGAAGATCGATATCAATGATCATCCTCTCTACATACTTGCGGTAGGAAAAGCGGCCGTTCCGATGAGCAAAGGTCTGATGAATATAGTTGATAAAGAGGTTGAGGAACTGCTGATAATCTGTCCCGCTGATGCAGATGTACCTGAAGAGTTTCAGGATAACATACAATATGGCTCACATCCGGTGCCAGATAGCCGGAGTCTTAATGCCGGAAAACGGGCGGCCGGTTTTTTTAAGCAGATTCCCGCTGATGCTGTTGTATTGACATTGATATCCGGAGGGACATCTTCGCTGATGTGTTTGCCAGCAGAAGAAATATCAATTGAGGATCTTAATACTACTTTTCGGTTGCTAAACAATTCAGGCGCCAATATCAGGGAGATCAATACTGTCCGCAAGCACTGTTCACAGATAAAAGGAGGGCAGCTTTTGCGTTTTCTGGATCCCTCCATTACGCTCATCGACCTGGTGATATCGGATGTGCCGGATGATGACCTCTCGGTAATCGGCAGCGGACCAACTACCGTAGATACTTCCGGTTTTCGTGATGCGAGAAAGGTACTGGCGGAGTATGATTTATGGAAGAAAGTCCCGGAGACAGTTCGCAGACACATTGAAAAGGGACTTGAGGAGGAAGTAGCAGGGACACTGAAAAAAGGAGAAGATCCGCTGAAAGAACATTATGCACGGGTAATCAGCTCTGCAAGAAAACTGGCAGAGAAAATAGCGGAGCTCGCGGAAAGGGACGGGTACACCGGCTGGATTGCTGAACAGGCTTATAACAGGGACGTCAAAGAAGTCTCAAAAATGGTGACACAAATGGCGAGGGCTGTGGCCGACGGTATTGCGGATATTTCCACTCCGGCAGTCCTGGTTTATTACGGGGAAAGTACAGTAAATGTAACGGGTAATGGCAAAGGCGGACGTAACCAGGAACTGGCCTTGCGTAGCGCCCTGGATATATCGGGTTATGACCGGATTACCCTGCTCAGCGCCGGTTCGGACGGCATAGACGGCCCTACCGATGCTGCGGGAGCGATTGTTGATGGGGAGACAATCACACAGGCAAAGGTACAGGATCTGGATCCGGATAGCTATCTTCAGGATAACGACTCCTATCATTTTCACAGCCGGGCGGGTTCTCTGCTGAAAACAGGTCCCACAGGTAATAATTTGATGGATGTAGTGCTTGTTTTAATTCAGTGAACAGTGTGTCAATGAACAATGAGCAATGAGCAATGAACCGAAACAATCTCGTGCCGTTCGCTCTGCGGCGGCACGTTGATTCTCTTCAAGGGTCTATTATGGTGAAAGGGCAGTGTTGTTTAAATTTTCGCCAAAGGCACCATACCGTGTCATCCTGAACTTGTTTCAGGATCTGTAGCTGGGAATCCCGTAAGAGCTTTTACGCTGCTGAGTGCTACAGATTCCGAAATAAATTCGGAATGACACCTTATTTTTGGTGCATTGCCATTTTTCGGAAGTTAAGCTAATAAAATAAAAAGGCTTTCCCGGTAGGTACCGGGAAAGCCTTTTGTGTTGAATTCAGATATAAGCCTTAATTTACGTCAGGGTAAACTTCGGCAGTTGCTTTATTTCGCCGCCATTCATTGCCGATTCGTGGGCCAGAAGACCTACGCAGGTCCAGTTGGCAGACTGCACGGCATTGGGATAGGGTTCTCTGTCGTTGGCAATGGAGTCAACAAATTCATGTGCCAGGTGGGGATGCGAGCCGCCGTGTCCGCCGCCCTGTATGAATGACAGGTGAGCATGCTCATCGGCATCATAAACCCCTTCCTGTGTAAATTCCTGGATCTCTTCCGGCAGCAGATGTCCGTAATCGGGAACCTTTACCCGCTCGGGAATTTCCGGCTCCGGTTTTTTAGCTGTATGGATTACCGGATCTTCTCCTTCCACCAGCGGCCATTCGAATGATTTTTTGGAGCCGTAGGCATCAAAGCTTTCCCGGTACTGCCGCGCCGTATCAAAAAGGGAGCGGTAAATATGTGCCGAAACATCGGAATTACGAAGCTTGATGTGACACGTTTCGACGGCAAAGGGGGATCCGGATTTTTCAATCAGATCATCGCTTATCCGCCCGGACCCGAAACAGGATACATACTCCGCTTCTGCATCAGTGAGTCCCAGCACCGGGCTTACCACGTGTGTGGCATAGTGCATCGGTTTCATATACTCCCAATATTCCGGCCACCCTTCCATATCCTGCGGGTGACTGGCCTGCAGGTACTGAATTTTGCCCAATTCTCCTTTCTCATAAAGTTCCTTCACAAATAAATATTCCCGGCTGTAGACGACGGTTTCAGCCATGGTATATTTCAGGCCGGTTTCTTTTACCGTATTGACAATCTCTTCGCAGTCTTCAATACTGGTAGCCATCGGAACCGTGCAGGATACATGCTTGCCGGCGCGGAGGGCCATCAGGGAGTGTTCGGCATGCAGCTGAATGGGCGTATTAATGTGTACCGCATCTACATGGGGATCTGCCAGCAAATCTTCATATTCGGTGTAGCGGTTGTCAATGCCGAACGCATCCCCGACCTTATTCAAATCAGATTCGGTACGTTGACAGATAGCATACATATTGGCATTCGGATGTTTCTGATAGATCGGAATAAACTCTGCTCCGAATCCCAGTCCAATGATCGCAATGTTTACTTTTTTATCTGACATAGTGTATAATAGATTTTATTTAAAGGTTTTCTTCAAGAATTTTAGTCCATCGCTGGCCAGCTGGTCCTGGTTATCGGCCAGTGGACCCCAGATACAAACGGCATCAGCCAGCTCCTGGTTATCTGAGGTAAAGCTCTCGATAGATACAATGCCGTCATAATTGATTGCTTCAAGTCCCCGCTGAAAGCTGGTCCAATCGGTTTGACCGGTACCGGGAGTGCCGCGATAATTTTCTGATGTTTGCACATGAATCAGATCATCACCGGCTAACTTAATGGCTTCCTCAAGATTTTTTTCCTCAATGCTCATATGGAAACCGTCTACCATAATTTTAGCAGCCGGATGACCGATGTCTCTGACCAGCCGTGCGGCATCGGCGGTTGTGTTGATAAGATCAGACTCGAAACGGTTGAGCGGTTCTATAGCCAGTTCCAGTCCTTTGTCAGCAGCCTTTTTAGCTACTTTCCGTAGATTTTTTACAGCCAGTTCCCACTCTTTTTTCTTCTGGTCGGGAGAAACCAGCCGTGCTTTTCCTACCGCTGAATACATGGGACCGGCCACAAAATTTAGATCCCAGACCGAACACAAATCCATCAAAGCATCCATATAATCAAAACACTGCTGGTGTATGGCCGGATCTTCATTGGTGAAATCCCGGCCGGGACCGAAAGCACCGCAAACTACAGCTTCCAGTCCATGTTCATCGAGAGCTTCCATTACTTTAGCACCGTCGATAATATCCGGGTCTTCTACCGGTATTTCCACCACATCAAATCCCATTTTTTTTATTTTTGGGAAAAGATTTATCGATTCAGTGTTAAAAGGTGATGTCCAAACCCACGTACTTACGCCAAACTTAATATCCAAGACTGATACGATTTATAAATTAGCGGTTTGTGAATTTTCGCTGACGGTCATCGTTCCCTGCATGGTTCGCCAATGTCCCGGGAAGGTACACAGGTACGGATAGTCACCCGGTTCCTCCGGTGCGGTGAAGCTCAGGGTAATAGATTCGTCCGGATTTATCAGTCGTGTTGAAAACAGAACCTCCGAAACCTGGGGAATGTAATCCTTTTCTGCACCATCTCTGGTGGTAGCCATCTTATCGGCGGCTTTTCCCACTTTTTCCTTGGAACCCGGCTCCACGATCAGCAGGTTATGCTGCATGAAATCAGGATTTTCAAAAATAATTTCCACCTTTTGACCCGGCTCAACCGAGAATTCGGTGACGTCAAATGCCATCTCATTCATAACCGTTTTGATTTGGACTGTTTGAACATCCGCATCAGCGGAAGCGGTCTGGGCCCGGGCATCAGAAGGATTCGCCCCTGACCGGCTGGCGGTAGATGCTTCCCTGTACGAATCTTCATGCTTGTCGGCCGCAAGTTTTAACGCTTCAGCAAGCCATTTGTCTTCCATCACGCTTTCATCCTGGCTGAGGGTGTAAAGAGCTTCTCCAACTGCAGAGGAGGAAGGCATTTCAATTGTTGTAAGTATGGCTGCAAGACGTGTATGCGGATCATCGTCCTGAAGTACACCGGACTCTAAAATTGCCTGGTTGGTTGCATCCGTTCTGGGAAGGGCTCTTACAGCAGCCTTGCGGACACCGGCACCAGAATGTTCAAGAGCGCCAAGGCCAACATCCAATGCTTCTTCGTTACTGCCGTCCAATGCTCCGAGTCCGTGGATCGTCCACAATGCGTGAAGTGCTGCACTGTTTAATCCCAGGTCGTCCACTTCGCTGTTTTCAACAAGATCATACAGATCGGAAAGCACGTCGGTTTCGCCTCGTTCAACCAGCAGGCGCTGTGCAGTAAGTCTCCAAAACATGTTGTCGTTACCGAGTGCTTCCACAAGAGCATCCGGGTCGTCTTTGCTCAGACTCATGGGCTCGCTTTCTTCACCACCTTTATAAGTGAGGCGATAAATGCGTCCATGAGTTCGATCTCGATTGGGATTGATGTGGGCATTTCCTTCCCCGTTTTCAGCATCATAGCCACCGCGTTCTTCAGAGGGAGTCGGGTTATGCTGTATGATAAAATTATACCAGTCGGCAATCCAAAGGGAACCGTCGGGACCAACTTTGGCTTGAACGGGTGAGACCCATTCGTCAGAACTCGCAAAGATGTTCCAGCCGTCTTTTTCAACAAACCCTCCACCGTTTCCTTCAATTATGGCATTATGTGTAAGTCCGCCCGTGGGTTCGCTCACAAAAGCAATCCTGTTCCAGAATGCTTCAGGAAACTGGCGGGCTGTATAGAATTGATAACCCGAGGCAGCGGTAAATCCGCCGAAAACATCCACCTGACGATAATTGCGTGTGATGGGATGCATGGCATAGTGTCCGTCGATCTTTTCACGGCCGGCACCATACTGTTCTCGCCCGGAATCTTCAGGCCAGTTAAAATCCTGGTAGTAACGACGCGGAATTCCCATGTACACCGCATGTTCATTATTTGCGGTGGAACCGAAAACGTCGAATGTCTCATTGAATCCCAGCCCCCATGTGTTGTTACTGGTAGCTGTCAGAAATTCAAAATCAATATCGTCAAAATCGGTGGTAAAACGATAGAATCCCTGGCGGAACTTAAATTCTTCATCATTAATAGTTCCTTCGAAACCGGAATAACCCACCGAACCCCAGATTTGGTTGTCATATCCGTATTGCAGATGGGAAGGGCCTGCGTGGGTATCGTACGTTCCCCATCCGCTGATGATTTCCTCGCGAACATCAGCTTTGTCATCTCCGTCAGTATCTTTCAGGAAGATGAAATGTGGTGCCTGAGAAACCAGAACACCACCATTTACAAAGGTCATGCTGGTGGGGATATTCAGATTATCCGCAAATACAGTCACTTTATCTGCTTTACCGTCACCATTAGTATCTTCCAGTATTTTTATTTTGTCGTCACCCATACCGTCTTCCTCACG
>CAZPWQ010000132.1:0-8912 GCA_964590495.1 uncultured Balneolaceae bacterium | reverse complement strand
ACAGGGCGTATTGCCCGTCGGGGGAAAAGGCTACGCTATATACCGAACCGCTGCGGCCGGAGAAGGTGCGGACCTGGCGCCCGGTGTCCACCTCCCAGAGTTTCATGGGCTCATCCGAGCTCCCGAAGAAGTCGAAGCTCCCGGAGAGGGCGTATTGCCCGTCGGGGGAGAAGGCCACGCTGAGTACCGAACCGCTGTGCCCGGAGAAGGTGCGGGCCTCCTGGGCGGTGGTTTGCTGCAGGGGAATAAAGGTAATGGTGAATATAAAGATCAGGGTGCATGCAGAATGTGAATATTTCATAGTCTGATTGAATTGTTTTGCCCATATAAAACGATGGCCCTGGGTGGGATGAATGGTAATCCAACGCACCTGTTGCTTTTTGTAACGATTTCCGCAGCCAACGTATCTAAAAACCTATTTTCCCTAAAATAGATAAAATTTCGTCATTTTCAACGACTCGGTGGCCCCTCCGGTCAAAGCCGGTCAGTTTTGATAATCCTTAAAATTCGTTTGCAGTGTTGCTGGAAAGGATAAATTATAGAAAAAGGATAAGTCATTCATGCTCCACAATCACCTGCTGCTTACGGCCAAATACCTGTGGCGTCTGTTCGCGGCTGAACAGAAGGCGGGCCATATAGGGCACGGTTTCGGTTCTATCGGTTAAATACTCTGCCATCTCATTACCGGTAATGAGATGATCGCCGTTGGCATCAGCCTGCCCTTGAAGTCCTTTCAGATAAAAGTACGTCAGCAAGCCGTGCCCCTTCTCTTCGTACCAGGAGGAGATTTGATCGCCCTGGCTCGCTGTAATGACGAGGCCATTTTTAAGTTGAATGGCCGGATTTTTCACCTCAATGCCAATGGGTGAGGCTTGCCGTATTAACATCTCTCCGTTGCTGCTACCGCCGGAAAAGCAGGCATCGATGACCACCTGAATGGATCGGGCAGGCAGGTTGCCCAAATTATTGTAGAGTGTTTCCATGGAATAGCCGGTAACTGCCAGAGCCGAGGCATCGCCGTCAACCGGCACGATGTACCCGTTATTGGTGTCCGTATCCGGTGCGCCATGGCCGGAGTAATAGACGAAGACATCGCTCTGGTCCGGTTTGATATAGTCGGCCAGCCGTCCCTCATTGCGCTCGTCTCCAAACAGCGCCCGCAGGTTGCTGAGCGAAGCATTCTCCTTGTACAAAATATTGCCTTCTTTAAAGCCCAGTGTTTTAACCAGATATTCCTTTACAATTTTGGCATCATTGACGGCATAGTCTACATCCGGGGTGTCGCCCTGGTAGCGGCGGTTGCCGATGACTACGGCAATGGCATCGGGGTTGGAGGCGCTGGTTTCGGGGATATTCACATCTACATCTGCTTTGCCCACCTCAATACGTTTGGTGGTTTTTTGGACGCTGGGTCCACGGCTTTCAGTCTCGACATCCACTTCAATGAGGTCGAAGTTAGCGGCCATCTCGGCGGTGTTGAAGGCGACCTCGTGCCCGCTGTCGTAAGCGTAGGTTTTTTCGTTACCGGGATTGTAGATTTGTGCCTTCCTCAATATAAGCTCGTCTCCTGATGTAATAGCAAAATCCATATTCGAAAACCGCAGGCGGTTCAGATTTTGATCAAACTCCGGGGCTTCATTGACGGGCACTTCTACGTAAACAGAAGATTCATCAGTAAAAGTGACTTCAAATATCTGATTGTCAGCATCATAATCGGTGTTTGCAATATCTGTTTCAAACTGGGCTTGGCCCAGAGAGTCGACCAGTTCGGCCGTATAATGCTTGATCAGTTCATTTCGCTTCTCTTCGGTCACCCGCTCCTGGTAGGCCTCAGTGGTTTCGTATTTACTTTTTTCCTGCCAGGTATTGATTTTCCGTTCTACCCAGTAGGCAATATTCTGTTTTAAACTCGTTTCAAGCTGTGAAATAGATATATAATCAGCTCTGATTTTCGAGTTATTGTATACTGAAAATCCTACTCCAGTACCATGACCGGGTTCTGCAAACTCCTGATATACCAGTTCTTCGTTTATAAAAAAGTAATTTTGGTCACCAACATTTCGAACGGTCAGCTTATTTAATCCTCCCTGTTTTACAATATTCGTTTTAGTCCATCTTTTATGAATATAAAATCTGCCTTCTCTAAATTCGGCTATACGATAGTAAGAATTTCCACTGGTAGAAAACTCATAAAAGTTATCATCGTCTTTATAACCCCATATGAGATCTAGACTTTTGCGGTCATCTCCACTTAAAAATTGTAGTTGTGTTTCAATTTCAAAACTTTTACTTGTATCGAGTTTGGTTGGAATATTGATATTCGCACGATCATCCTTTACCGATTCTATATAATAGTAGCCATTTTCGACCCAAAACCTGCCTGTATCGATTTCTTTGGTCCATGTTCCTGAATCACTGTCAAAATGATCAATTAAAATTTCTTGTTGGTTATGTTGTTTGAAATCTGAATAAAGAACTTTCTGATGGTCCAGTTGTTTGAGATGGGAAACAGTTAAATAATCGATTTGAAGATGAGACTTTCTGTTGACTTCAAACCCCATTTTTTTGCTGAAACTTTCAGTGAATTCCTCTCGATGAACGAGTTCTTCATTCAAAAAGTAAAAAAGCTCACTTCCCACCTTGCGAATTGTAAATTTGTTAAAATTACCGCCGGCATTGTTAACCAGTACTGATTTTGTCCAACCTTTACGGCTATTCCATTCATTATCTGTCATTTCTACGATTCGATAGTCATTATCAGAAGAAATGCCAAATTTGTAGTTGTTGTCACCGTCTTTGAAATTAAATAACAAACTGCTTAAGCGGGTGGATCCTTTGACAAGACGGAAGCGGGTTTCAATCTCAAAATCATTATATATATTTAGTTCATTTATAGTCTGGGTAGGGTGGCCCCTGCCTTTATCATCTTTGTTGTGGGTTCGGTCAAGATTGAAAAAACCATTTTTAATGGATGTTTTAGTTTTTTTACTCCCTTTCCACCAGTCATTTTGATTATTATCAAAATCATCATGGAAAATTATAGTTTTATCTTCTTCTGAATAATCTTCGAATTGAGCTTGTCCGTTTGCATTATTACTAACAGTCAGGCAAACAAATAAAGCAGCTGTTATTATCAAAAGATGTTTATAAGAATGAATGGTAATGGTGAATAAAAAGATCAGGGTGAATGCTGCTGTTGAATATTTCATAGTTTGATTGAATTGTATTACCCATAAAAAACGGTGGCCCTGGATGGGATGAATGGTAATCCAACGCACCTGTTGCTTTTTGTAACGATTTCCGCAGCCAACGTATCTAAAAACCTATTTTCCCTAAAATAGATAAAATTTCGTCATTTTCAACGACTCGAGGGACTGCATTTATACGCATATATTGACTTATACATTGTTGGGATAAAGTCCTCAATCGGTGTATCCCACTTTTTGGACTGTTCCCGTAGAATCAAAATATACAAAGAGATCGTAATACCAGGGAGAGCTGAACCAGAAACGCTGTCCCATGTCGACGGTATAAGCAATTAGGTCATCGCCCTGCTTGTCGGGCGGACCAAGTATGGTCGTAACTTCTTCCCTGTCTTTCCCGATAAGGATATTGCGGTTTATCAGGTCGTCGATCATTTTACCCCGCTCTCTCTTGTCTCCCTTCTTCCATTCCGAGCTGTCAAAAACGGTCTGTTGATCTGCCGGCTTGTCGGTGAGAAAAGGGAAACCATCCGTATAGAACAATGTCAGCGCAGCAACTATTACCAGCAGCAGAGCTGTAGATGCAAGGACATAGTATGAACGTTTTTCAGGCATTGTTATCCCGGTTATAAAGTACTTTTGTGACAGATATAATACCAAATACCGGAATTTTGTCTATAAATACAAAAGGCTCCGCTATGGTCGGCGGAGCCTTTCGTAAATGCAAGTAGTGAAGAAGCCTTACGTTCTTCTGTTAATTGCGATTTATTTATTCATCAGCTGGCGGAACTCCTTAAGGACGGAGTGCACGTGATCAGCCGACTCATTTAAAAGATCTCGTTCTTTTGGGTTTAAGTCAACCTCTATTATTTCCTTGATACCACCTTCTCCCAGCTTAACCGGCACTCCAAGGAACAGTTCTTTTTGGCCGTACTCGCCATTCAGGTAGGCCGCACAGGGGAATATGCGGTTTTGGTCGAGCATGATGGCCTCCACCATCTGTGCCGCTGCGGCTCCGGGCGCGTACCAGGCAGAGGTACCCATCAGATTTACAAGTTCGCCGCCGCCTTTTTTTGTGCGTTCTACAATTTCCTGCAGCTTGTCATCTTCAATGAACTGTGTGACGGGCATTCCTGCAATGGTAGTAAAGCGGGGCAGGGGTACCATCGTGTCGCCATGTCCGCCGAGCAACAGCGCCTGTATATCTTTTGGTGAGACATTCAGTTCTTCAGCCAAAAACGAACGATAACGGGCGGTATCAAGGATACCGGCCATACCCATAACCCGGCTGGAATCCAGCCCGCTGGTTTCATAGGCAACCTGGGCCATCACATCAAGGGGATTTGAAACAATGATGAGTATTGTATTAGGTGAATGTTCAATCAGTTGTTCGGTTACTGATTTCACAATATTGGCATTGGTTTCGAGAAGGTCATCGCGGCTCATACCCGGACGTCTCGGTACACCCGCGGTGATGACACACACATCGGAACCTGCCGTACCTTCGTAATCTACTGTTCCGGTCAATTTCGTATCGAATTGATGGATCGGTGACGACTCCCATTGATCGAGTGCCCGCCCTTTCGACGGATAAAATTTCTTTCCGTCACGTTCCTGTACTATATCAACCATGACTACTTCTTTGGCAAAATCACGTTGTGCCACTGATAATGCTACTGTCGAACCGACATTACCACCGGCACCAACTACTGTTACTTTCATGAATTTTAAATTTTAAATTTTAAATTTTTAATTAAAGGAACTTGAATTAGCAAACTGAAGTACTTCCGGATTTTTTTGAATACTATCAGAACAAACAGATTAACTGTTTTGATGTTTAGATTTAAGAAATGATAATTCAAAATCTAAAATTTAACATTCAAAATTTCTTCCTGAAATCCATTCCCCACATCAATTTGTTGCGTAATGTTTCAAAATAGCTTTGATCGGGCAGTTTAATTAAATCGAAAGTATAGTCAGACCGTTTGATATTCACCTCAAAAGGATATCGCTGAATCTCTGAAATTTGTCCGTCATATGAAAATAGTACTCCATGCTCCTGGCTTTCTACAGAGATTTTCAAGGGTTTGTCGGAGGGTAATACGAGCGGGCGCGTGGTCAACGTATGAGGATTGATTGGTGTCAATACCATAACATCGGTATTCGGGATTACAATAGGTCCGCCGGAAGACAAATTATAGGCTGTTGAGCCCGTAGGAGA
Organism: uncultured Balneolaceae bacterium; assembly: GCA_964590495.1. Taxonomy (GTDB): domain Bacteria; phylum Bacteroidota; class Rhodothermia; order Balneolales; family Balneolaceae; genus CAZPWQ01. The sequence continues at coordinate 3,488 of CAZPWQ010000132.1, read as the reverse complement.
AGCAATAATAAGGCCATCCGCCCAATACTTGTTGATAAACATTTCATCATATTCGGCGTTGATGGTTACCATCGAGGTTGTATCCCTTTTTGAAAACAGGAACTCGTTCAATGCATGGTATACTTCGCCTTCGTTATCTCTTGCCTCCAGCATATATCGTTTGTCGAGCTTGTAATTCCCGTCCAGCAGGTATTGAAGAGCCTTGCATATATTTTCCTTTTGGGTATTGGCCATAAAACCGAGCCTTCCCGTATTGACACCCAGCGTAGGTTTGGAAATATTTTTCATAAGACGGGCTGTATACAACATAGTGCCATCTCCACCCAGTGCTATGATGATATCAGCCTGTTGGACAACCTGGTTTTCGCTTTCAGCTACAACGGCTGATGCATGGTCATTGCCATGGTATAAATTTTGAAGCTCTGCATTGAAAATTATCTTTACTTCCTGTTTATCTGCCCATTTCAGAACTTCTATAAAAGGTTCTTTTACAGAATATTTTGTGGGATTTGCGATTATGGCAAATTTCATTAATACTATTTCCGGGTTGTTGTTTGAGGCAGCTCGATACTCCTCAGGTTAATCCACCAGGGATATTTATTGAATGATAAGTTATTTAATTCGGTTTGTCGAAGGCTAAGATGGCGAATACTATATGAACCAAGTTCGGGTTCTTGCAAATCGCTGCGAACATTTAATATCGGATATTCTACTGTGAAAAATAATCCTGTATTTTGGGAAGGTGTTCGAATTTTCACCATCTGAAATTCCAATCCTTCGGAAGATATAACTTCCCTTAAACTTTTATAAAAAAACTGGATGAACGGATCTTCTGAATATGTAGCAAAAACCGGGCGGGTATATTCTGTGGACGAAACTGAACTGTCAATAGCACTATTTATTTCGATAAATGGCTCAGGTAGTTCCATGGAAAGAACACCGCTGCCGGAATATGCCAAGCCGGCTATCAAATTTGCCACTGATTCTGGTAATTCTGAGGATGTGTTATAACGAAGCACATATTTTGTTTGTCCGGAATTTACATCGAGCCGGTATTTTTCAGCATAAGATGGCGACAGTGATCCTCCTTCATCTACAACTGCTTGTATTATTTCAGGCCCCAACTGCGGCAAAAGCTGAATTTCTCCGGCTGCAAATGATTTGAACAGTTCTGATTCATCAGTAATCGACCGGATATCAACTCTGTTTATTTCTATTTCGGATGCACCGTAATAATCGTCATAACGCGAAAAAATATAGGTATCATTATTCTTTTGTGAAAAACGGAAAGGTCCTGTACCCACAGGAGAAAATCCTTCCGGCGAATTGTTAACGGCTTCCTGCGGATATATGACGGCCAGCGGAGTAGCCAGTTTTTCCAGGAACTGTTCATCTTTCTCAACCAGCTCAAAAACAACAGTAGTATCATTAGGAGTCTGTACTCCGCCAACTTCCTGAAGTTCGCGATCTGCCGGATTATAAAGATTACGCTGTTCCAGGTAATATGGTTCAAAACCATTTATAGACATAAAAAGGTGTGCCGCTTCGGGCGGTACACTGTTTCGGGCTGTTCGTTCAATAACGAATTTAACGTCACCGGCCTGGACCTTGCGTCCTGCCCCGGCACTGAAGACTTCACTATCTTGATAATAAATATCCGGCCGAAGTGTAAAACGATAAGTGGACGAATCGTCGCTTACCTCCCACGATTTGGCAATAGCCGGTACTATTTCTCCATTCACATCAAAACGGACCAGTCCCTCATATAGTAGCTGTACTGCACGCATTGAGCCGGCATTATCCGCAAATAGCGGGTCAAGAGTATTAATATTACTATATTCTCCTATTACCAGTTTGCGAAATTCGCGGGGAGGTTCCCCGGGAGACTCTGATGTATCTTCTGGAGTTGTGGTGGGACCTTCATCAACAATTACCATTTCCGGTTGACTACAGGAAAAAAATAGCAGCCCGGATAGCAAAATTATAAGTGCATGATTCAGAGAAAACGCTTTCATGAGAGTGAATTTGTATATGCTGGAGTTTCGTTTTGAAGAGCTATTCGGCACCTTTCAGTCCTTTTATGCCCTTTACTGCTTTTTCGCTCAGTAAATTTGTTTCATAACTGCGAATACGACCGGTTTTATGCCGGTGGCGCGTTACAGCTATGTCAACTAACTCTAGCATTAATTCTCTCATATTCATTCCACTTTCCTCCCACAGGTAAAAGGAAAAAGATCCGGGAATGGTATTTATTTCATTAAAGTAGATCTCTTCGGTTTCCGCATTTACCAGGAAATCGAGCCGTGCCACGCCACTGGCCCGGAAAAGGGTAAAAATAGTTTGAGAGAGCGAACGTATTTTCTGCGCAAGTGTATCCGAAATATCGGCCGGTATAACCCGTTCTGCCGAGGCCATACCTTTCCGTCCACCGCCGTCACTTTGGTATTTATCCTTAAAAGATAACGTTTCTTCTTTTCCCAGAGGTCGTTCACAGACGCTGGTTCTGGATTCTTCCGGTGTGCCCAGAACCGAGCAGTTGATCTCCATAAGCGGAGTTACGGCTTTTTCGATCATCAGGTTATCATCGTAACGGAAAGCCGTTTCAACAGCTTCAACTAATTCTTCCTTATCCTGCGCTTTTGTCACCCCGATACTGCTTCCCAGTGATACCGGTTTCACAATCAGCGGGTAACCCAACTGTTCGGCTTGCTGCAGAAAGTTCTGTTGCCTCTTCTCCCATTCGCCTTCAAAGAAATTGATGCTGTCGACAACCGGCAGATCATGAGAACGGCACAGTTCTTTTGCCTTCACTTTATCCATTCCCAGGCTGGAGGCAAAAACTCCCGATCCGGCATAGGGAATGTTGTACATCTCACAAGTTCCCTGGAATGAACCGTTTTCGCCCTCGGAACCATGGAAGGCGGGTATAACTGCATCAATGGCATAATGTTCGGGTGAGCCGAACCATCCTTTTTTTTCGGTTTCCATCAGAACGGCTTTTCCCAGATCGTCGTGAGAGAAGGTACAGCGGGAAGCTTTTTGTTCAAGAGTTTTTAGATCCTGGTAATTCTCAAGGTCAAGCAGAATTTCGCCGGTCAGCCATCGTCCTGACTTGGTTATGTACAGAGGTTGGATGTCAAAGTCTGATCCCTGTAACGAGGATATTACCTGCATCGCCGTCAGTACCGAAACCTCGTGTTCGGGAGAGATACCGCCAAAGGCCACGACAATATTTTTTGTACTCATGGGAATAAATGTGTCGTTTAACAAATGAAATTAACAGCATCGAATGATAAGAAAAGATCGTTTCAGATGTGGAAGAATTCATGGATTAAGGTCGATAAAACCAGCTGGCCTGCATTTACCAAGGGCATAGCGCAAAGAGCAAAGCGCATAGGGCAGGAACAACGCCTGCTATCCCGCATTTCTCACCAATATATTATTGAATATATTGGTGCCCTTTGCGAGGCAATGAGTTGCATAAATAT
>CAZPWQ010000131.1:0-9213 GCA_964590495.1 uncultured Balneolaceae bacterium | reverse complement strand
TAGTGTCATATCACAGATAGTTGTTGGGGTACTGCCGCTATCGTACCAAGCGCCCCGCCTACCCATTGGGAAGTTAATTCCCCCTTTAAAAAGGGGGTGCGGCTTTAGCCGCGGGGGTTGTTTCCATGAAAAAGCTTAATCGTCGAAACAAAGATGGTCTAACAACCCCCTTTTATTGAGGCTGTCCAAAAAGTCATTTTTCAATAAATATCAGTTATTTTTTTTAAAATTTTATTTTGTTTTCGAGGAGACCTCCAAGGTTTTGGAAACCTTGGAGGTCTACACCTAAATAATTTAAGTTTTCAAAAAGCAAAAATGACTTTTTGGACAGCCTCACTTTCTTCTCGGTCTGCTAAAATTACCCGAACGTCCATCGTTGACATGACACTAGCAAATACAAATTTTTTGTAATCTTAGCAAGAAATAAAACAGCCGTTCCATTTTAAGTAAGCTGTATTAACTTTTCAAACGGTTACCGGATGGAAATCAAAATATTCCCTGGCGTTATAATAGCAAACATCAGAGACAATCTTGCCCAACCACTCCATATCACCGGGAAGTTCACCGTTGGCAACGTCATTTCCGATCAGATTGCAAAGAATTCTTCGAAAATATTCGTGACGTGGAAATGAGAGAAAACTTCTGGAATCGGTAAGCATTCCAATAAAGCAGCTCAAAAGCCCCATATTCGAAAGGATATTCATTTGGTCTTCCATCCCGTCTTTTTGATCCAGGAACCACCATGCAGACCCATACTGGAGTTTTCCTTTCTCTGAACCGTCATTAAAATTGCCGGTCATGGTGGCCATCATTTCGCTGTCGGCGGGATTCAGATTGTACAAAATAGTTTTTGGAAGCTGGTCATTTTTATCCAGTTCGTTCAGGAAAGAGGCCAGCGAACGGCTCTGCTGGAAATCTCCTATAGAATCAAATCCTGCAGCCGGACCAAGTTTTTTATACATGCGTTCATTGGCATTTCTCAGCGCCCCCAGGTGAAACTGTTGCACCCAGCCCCGCTCGTTATACATTTTTCCCAGCTGAAGCAGGATATAACAGTTCAATGCCTGTTGCTGATCCTCATCAATCTGTTTTCTTTCATTTCTAATTCGTTTGAACCAGGAATCCAGTTTCTGTTTAGAAACCGGATGGAAATATAGTTTTTTAAGCCCGTGGTCGGAAACCCGGCAGCCATGTTCATGAAAATGATCAATCCGTTGTTCCAGCGCTTCAAGAAGAGAGTCAAGCGAATTTATTATTATATCTGCAGAACCCTGCAGTTTGTCGAGATACTTATTGTACGAATCCTGATCCTCAAATGAATATGCTGCATCAGGACGAAATGCAGGGAGTACAGTGGTATCGAATCCGCTATTCTGAATGTCACAATGGTGTTCCAGAGAATCCGCGGGATCATCGGTCGTGCAAATAACTTCCACATTCATTCGCCGCAGGAGATTACGGGCACTATAATTCGGTTGCTGAAGCTGTTCATTGGTAGCTGCATTGATTTCATCCGCACTGTCTGAATTTAATAGCTGTTCCACACCAAAGTAATTCTTAAGCTCCATATGGGTCCAGTGATAGAGCGGATTCCGCATCGTATAAGGCACAGCTTCGGCCCATGTTTTAAACTTCTCCCTGTTTCCCGCGCTGCCGGTTATATATTTTTCATCGATTCCAAGAGTACGCATTGCGCGCCACTTGTAGTGATCACCGTCGAGCCAGATATTTGTTATGGTTTCAAAATTTCGATTCCGGCTGATGTCTGAAGGAGGGAGATGAGAGTGGTAATCTATAATGGGGAGATTGCCGGCATAATCGTGGTAAAGTTCCCGGGCTTCCTGGGTTTGCAGTAAAAAGTCGTCTGAAAGAAAGTTCCCCATCTATATAAACCTCTGAAATTTTTTTGCAGTTTTAATTCAAACGTTTGCACTAATTAACTAACTAGATGCTTATATATCAAGCAAAAAATAAAATGAATTGTAAAAACGAGGCTGGTTCGACAGGGCGGGGAGCCTTTTCCTTCGAATTCCTAATTCTGCCCCTTCCTACCCACCGGACGGCAAACTCAGCCGTCCGATGGGAACCTCTCTCCGTCCGGCCGCTGATTCTGCGGTCGGGCGGGTTCGACGGGGCTCATAGCTCTTCCGAACCATCCTTCGGCTCCTTACACGGTTGCCTCTGCCACGCGGATGGTCCCGAAAGCGTTCGGGAGACTCCGTTTCGGAAACCCACCGAAACTGCGCTCGAAATGACGCCGGTAGTCGGACACGTCTCATCCGCTATAAAGTGGCAGGCAATTCAACACAAGCAGCTCCGCCTGCTGACTGCCGACTGCTTCACCCCTTTTTCACCGATGATTCCCTGATAACGAGTTCCGGATTTATAAGCGTTTTTCGGGGCGTAAATTCATCCGGACTTGTATTTATCTGTTCCAAAAAGAGTTGAGCGGCAAAATTACCCATGCGTTTAGTATGCTGGTCAACGGATGTCAAAGCCGGTTCTATAATAGAAGCTGAAAAGTCATTGCTGTATCCTACCAGAGCTATCTGATCCGGAATAATAATGTTGTTTTCTTGTATTACCTGCATTGCTCCCATGGCAGCAAAATCACTGGAAGAAAATATGCCATCGGGTGGTTCAGGCATCTCAAGTAATTTTTCAGCCATTTTGCGTCCGGTATACAGCACCTTTTCAGTACTACCCTGTATAAGATCCTCTACGAGAATCAATGTATCATCAACCGGCAGATCGTGTTCCTTTAAAGCATCTAAATAACCGTTTAACCGGTTCTGATAAATCTTGATATGCTGCTGTCCGGCGAAATGAACAATTCGCTTACACCCATGTTCGATCAGGTGAGTAACAGCTTTATAGGCTCCCAGATAATCATTACTAACTACGGCATTTACCTCGAGAGATTCGTCGACCCTGTCATATAAAACAAGGGAAACTCCCTGATCTTTGATTTTTTCATAATGAGAAGAATCGGTTGTTTCTTTAGCCACAGAAGCAATGATGCCATCCACCTGGATTTTCAGCAGGGCGTCGATATTGAGTTGTTCTTTAGCAGACTGTTCATCCGATTGACAAATAATCAAATTATATCCCTCTTCTCTTATTACTTCTTCAATACCACGTATGACAGAAGCGAAAAATTGACGATCGGAGGTAGGTACCATCACTCCGATAATATTACTTTTGCCTTTTCTGAGAGCTGCGGCTATGTTATTCGGCTGGTAATTTAGCTTTTTCGCCATCTCCCAAACCGCTTTTTTAGTAGATGTACTGATTCTGGCATGATTCCGGAGAGCTCTTGATACTGTTGATGCGGTAACATCCAGCTCATTTGCAATATCTAAGATAGTAGTTTTTTTCTTTTTCATTCGTTTTATCTTACAAGTGAAGGAAAACAACAGATTCGGTTAAGTTGTTTTCTTAAATTTATCCGGTTTTTCAATCTTGATACCAGCACCAATCTTTTTAAAATTACTTTATCAACATAAATATCCGCAGATGTCGGGTAAATGATTTTGTAATAATCACTTCCTGGCTTAGTAACCTTCCCAGATACCCATCAAAAAGCTTAAATAATTAAACATTTTAAGACTTTAGTGCAAAATTTTTTTTAAAATAGTATTACCGGATAAGTTGAAGGTGATTACTTGTTTGGCCACCTCGAAAAATTAAATTTGTAAAAAAATGTAAATGGTATTGATAAAATCTTACATTCGCTTACATTGGAAGTGTGCAAACGTTTTCGCAGGGGTAAGGATAATTTTCCTACAGGTGAGGCTTTGCAACTCTTTTCAAAGGGAAAGGAGTAGGTGTATCATATTCTATAATGAATGATAACGATAACATACGATTAAATTAATCTTAAAAAACAAAAAGGATGGAAATATGGGGAAATATAATACAATAAGGATTCTTGTCTTTTTTATATGCGCGACATTGCTGGCAGGTATTTCCGGGGATGTATTAGCGCAGGGAACACACGAAGTGAGCGGGACAGTCACTTCAACCGATGACGGGGGTGTACTGCCGGGTGTAAATATCTCGGTTTTGGGTTCCTCAATCGGTACTTCAACAAACGCAGACGGCGAATATTCACTTAGTGCACCTTCTGCTAATGACACGCTCGTTTTTTCATTTGTTGGATTTCAAGCCCAGCAGGTGCCGATTGACGGCCGCTCTGAAATAGACGTTCAATTATCGGCGCAGGCCATTGCCGGTGACGAAGTCGTTGTAGTCGGATACGGTGCCCAGGAAAAACGGGATATCACCGGATCGGTTTCATCGGTTTCCAGTCAGGAAATCAATGAGGTACCGGTCAGTGATGCCGCTCAGGCATTACAGGGCAGAGCTGCCGGGGTAATGGTATTATCATCCGGTAACAGACCGGGCGATGGTGTTACCATCCGGGTACGGGGACGAAGATCTCTGACGGCATCAAATGATCCTTTGTTTGTTGTAGATGGAATTCCGACAGAAGGAAATATTAGTGACATCAATCCGAGTGATATTGAGTCGATGGAAGTGTTAAAAGATGCTTCTGCCACAGCTATCTATGGATCCAGAGGTGCCAATGGCGTGGTTTTGATTACCACCAGCAGAGGAGGGAATCATGCTACTACCGTTTCATATTCCGGTCAAGCAGGTATTTCCCAGGTATTAGGGACGCCGGATATGATGACCGGACCGGAATTTGCTGAACTGAAGCAGGTGTCGGGCCGTGAATTTACATCGGCGGAATTAGACGCGGTCGACCGGGGAGTTTCCACTGATTGGGCGGATTTGTTGTTGGATGACGGATACCAGCAGAGTCACCAGTTAGGAATTCAGGGAGGCAACGAAAGCACGCAATTTGCCATATCCGGAAATTTCTTCGAAGAAGGAGGTGTCATAAGCAATCAGGATTTTACCCGTAACACATTCAGGCTGAACCTGGATCATACTGTTTCTGATAATTTCAGAGTAGGAACTTCTACACAGCTATCCCGTCAGGTTCAAAACAGGGGATCAAATCCATACGGACAGGCCCTGGCTGCAACTCCGCTGGCTGAACCATATGATGAAGAGGGCGATTTGATCTTTCGTCCGGGAGCAGATCCGCTGGTTTTTAATCCTCTGGCAGATTTGGTGGATGGTGCTTATATCGACGAAAGAGAACGTATTCGAATATTCAGCAATATATTTGCCGATCTGGATCTTATGGAAAATCTGAACTTCCGGGTTAATTTTGGTCCGGATCTCCAGGACTGGCGCCTCGGCTTTTTCCAGGGAAGTAATACAACGGCACGGCAATTCGGAAGCCCGTATGCACAGAAAAACCATGAACGAGAAATTACGTATACCTGGGAGAATATCCTTACGTATGCACAGGATTTCGGTGGGATTCACTCGATTAATGCAACGGGAATGTTCAGTGTACAGGAATCAAATACTGAGTCGTCCTTTTTAGCAGCGTCTGAACTTCCTTATGAGCATCAGCGGTTTAATAATGTCGGTACCGGTGCAACTATTGAAGGTTTAGGCAGTGGTCTTGAAGAATGGGGATTAATGTCATTTATGGGACGTGTCAATTATCAATTGCAGGACAAATATCTGTTGACTGTTACAGGTCGTTACGACGGTTCTTCTAGATTGGCTGATGAACATAAATGGGGCTTTTTCCCGTCGGTAGCATTGGGCTGGAGAATCAGTGAAGAAAGCTTTATGAACAATCAGGATCTGTTTTCTGACCTGAAAGTAAGAGTCACTTATGGTATTGCCGGAAATACTTCAATTGACCCCTATACAACAAGAGGTGGATTAGCCAGAACGACATATGCCTTTGGAAGCGGGTCGGGTTTTGGTTTCAGGCCCAGTGGTCTTGCCAATCCGGATCTGCGATGGGAAACTTCGGCTACTGCAAATATCGGTCTGGATTTTGCGTTATGGGATGACCGGTTAGCCGGCAGCTTCGAACTGTATCAAACCAATACGACAGATCTGTTGCTTCAACGGGTTATCCCGATTACGTCAGGGTTTAACTCGGTGCTTGAAAATGTCGGAGAAACCCAAAACAGGGGATTTGAATTTTCTGTAACCAGCAGAAATGTCAGCAAGAATGATTTTAGCTGGACAACCACTCTTAATCTTTATGGGAACAGAGAGGAAATTGTTGATCTGTTCGGTAATAAAGAAGATGATATAGGAAACCAGTGGTTTATAGGTGAACCGTTGACTGTATGGTACGACCATGAAAAGATAGGCATATGGCAACAGGATGAAGCCGCTGAAGCTGCTGAATTCGGCAGGGTGCCCGGTGAAATAAAAATCAGAGATGTAAATGGCGATGGATCAATAAATGAAGATGACAGGGTTATACAGGGATCGGATTTGCCGGACCTGAGCGGAGGTCTGGGGAACCGGTTCAGATATAAAAACTTTGATCTGTCTGTCTTCCTCTTTGGAAGTTTCGGCCATACCGTTTATAACCAATTCAAAGTGAATAACAGTACATTGCAGGGGCGGTACAACAACCTTGCTGTGGATTACTGGACACCTGAAAATCCAACCAATGATGCTCCAAAACCCGATGGTACCAGGGAATTCCCGTTCCATAGCTCAACAAGAGGCTATGAGACCGGTGATTTTCTGAAGGTCCGCAATATTCAATTCGGGTATAACCTGCCGGAGACATTAATGGATAAGGCAGGCATCCGGTCGATGCGGGTATATGCAAATGCTGAAACTCCGTTTGTTTTATCCAATCTGGAGGATGGAGTTGATCCCGAACAGTATGGCGGAGTCATCAATGCCAGAACTCCCAGTACCCGGTTGTTTACAATTGGTGTCGACATTAATTTTTAATGAATGAAAAGGTTTAAAACAATGAAAAAATTAACATATTTATTTTCAGTAATTATCCTGGTGTCTCTTGCAGCAATTTCCTGTGATGTTCTGGACGAGGAGGTTGTTTCAGGAGTTACTGCTGATACTCACTACAGTACTCCGGAAGGATTCGAAGATGCAGTAAATGCAGCCTATGAGCCCCTGCGCGCATATTATGGTAATGAGCAGGGGGGCAACCTGGCAGCGATGGGTACCGATATCATCACCAACGGAGGCCACGGCGGTTTTCATTATATGAATACCTATACCTCTGATATGAATTCAGAGTCTTTTCCCTTCTGGCATTTGTGGAACCAGTTTTACCAGGCGATAAATACCACAAATGCAGCAATTGATCGCGGGCAGGAAGCGGAAATGGCGGAAGACGAGAAAAATATAAAGCTGGGGGAAGCCCGTTTTCTCAGAGCTCACTACTATTTTCTCCTGGTCGAGAATTTTGGTTCCATACATCTTACTCTGGAGGAGACCGTTGGTGTGGAGACAGAAGCTGAACGTGCGCCCGAGGATGCAGTTTACAGTGCGATTATAGATGATCTGGAGTTCGCGATCCAGCATCTGCCGGCCGAACAGGATGAGTTCGGAAGAGCCACCGAACCGGCCGCCAAGAATATGCTCGGGCAAGTACTGCTGACCCGGGGGTATAAAGACTTCGGGCAGGGCAGCGATTTCTCCGATGCTGCCGCCCTGTTAGATGAAGTCATCGATAATTATAGTTTCGAGCTTTTACCGGATGTTATGGATGCCTTCGATCATGACAATGAGCAAAACGCCGAAGTCATCTGGTCGGTACAATATCATGAGGATCCGATTCTCAACGCCGGAGGCAATCACAGCCACATGCACTACCGCGGGTGGTACGAGATACATAATGATGGTATTATCCGGGCTCTTGAGCCGGGATACGGCCGTCCCTGGCAGCGCTTCATGCCTTCTCCGTTTGGCATGGAGAATTACCGTCCGCTGGATGTCGATTCCCGATATGATAAGTTTTTCCAGGATGTCTGGTATTATAATGATGAACCCACCCTGCCGGAAGGTGCTGCCGTAGGGGATACGGCCGTCTGGGTTACGAACCAGGAGCTTACTGATGATGTCATAGCGGATATCGAAGCAAGATTACCTGGAATAGAGGCCGGAGAATCACTCTTCACCTGGCATCTCAATAACCTGGATGATCCCTGGTACATGTATGGTCTCATGTTCCCCAGTATTAAAAAAGTGGACGACTGGAAGCGTCCTTCGGTCAACCACGCCGAAGGAAACCGCGATTATATCGTGTACCGACTTGCAGATACTTATTTACTTGCCGCCGAAGCATACTTGCAAGCAGGCGATGTTAATACTGCTGTCGAAAGAGTCAACTCCATCCGCACCCGTGCCGCCTGGCCCGGTATGGAAAGTCAGATGCTAATAACAGCCGCAGAACTCGACCTGGATTTCCTGCTGGATGAACGGGGCAGGGAGTTGTACGGAGAGCAGAAACGCTGGATGGATCTGAAGCGGACCGGGACACTTGTGGAGCGTGTTCGGTTGCATAATCCATCCGCGGGTGCCGACAATATCCAGGATTTCCACATGCTGAGACCAATTCCGGCAAATCAAAGGACCCGAACCTTAAATGATTATCCGCAAAATCCGGGGTATTAAGTTCCCCTTAGCCCTGTAATTACAGCTGCCTTAGAATGAAATATTTTCTAAGGCAGCTTATTTTTAGTTATAACCTGGTGTAATTAAATTATGTGTAACGCCGCAAGAAAGTTTATTTCGATAGTATCGTATATGATTCTTTTTTGCGGCATTACATTATTTGGCTCTCATCAGGCATTAGCCCAGTTTACCATTGCAGACCAGAACAGTACCATATCCATTGTTTACGATATAGAAAGTTCTGCATTGGATTCCATTGCTGCTCATCTGCTGGCCCGGGACATTGAGGCTGTAACCGGTCAACTACCGGAGGTCTATACCAACCTGCATGAAGTGGAGGGGAATGCGATCATACTCGGCGATATCAGCTCTGATTTGATTAACAGCCATATCGACACCGCCCGGCTTTCAGGCCAATGGGAAACCTACGGGCGGATATTTCAAACCATTCCTGCCGCCGGCATCGACCAGGCGATGTTCATAGCCGGGAGCGATCCCCGCGGCATGGCCTATGGGGTCTTCGATCTGTCAAAAGAAATCGGCGTATCGCCCTGGTACTGGTGGGCGGATGTGCCGGTTGAGCAAAAGAACACCTTGTCCGTAAACAGCCAGGACACCTTTTCTACGCCTCCTTCAGTTAAATACCGGGGCATTTTTCTCAATGAT
>CAZPWQ010000130.1:0-9447 GCA_964590495.1 uncultured Balneolaceae bacterium | reverse complement strand
CGGCCTTTGAAGATTTCGAGGGTACAGGCACAGCGAGCTACACGAACTGGAAAATTTCACACCGGTGAGTCTCTTTGAAGCTATTTCAATAGAACAAGGACCATTGAAATTTTACCGTGTGGCGAGCGAAGCCGCCGAGAAAGCTTCTTCAGCCGGCGATTTTTTTGATTACTTTTTTCATCGTTGAAAAAAGTAATAAGGAAAGACCAGGATAAAACTATTTCAGATATCAAGCTATAGATCCTGAAACAAGTTCAGGATGACACGAGGTGGATAGCTGACAGAAGACCCGGCAGGCGGTGGGCCGGCGGCATTTGGCGGTGAAAAATCCCAATTTCACATCAAATTATAATCTAACCTCCGCGCTTATCAGCCAAATCCGTCTCATCCGTGTTCTATTTGTTGCCCTTCATGACGGCAAGAACTTCCATTTGTTTACGGTAATCCAACAAAGTAATTTAATAGCTACAGAAGAATAACAAGCGGAGGTGTTTATGTCTCATCCCGGAAACAAAGTATTGACAGGAGACGCCCGGAAAAGCAGCAATTTTTTCCAAAGTGATATCATACTCAGGCAGTACCTGGATAAACACCTGTCTGCTTCTGCGCTGGATTATTTGGAAAACAAACTCGACCGCCTTGGCGGGCAGGCGGCTCTTGTGATGGATGATCTTTCCCTGCAGGCCGATAAGAAGAGTCCTGAACTTAAAAAGAGAACGCCGCTTGGCAAAGATCTCAATGAAGTCGAATTTCATCCGTCATATTGGCGGCTGATGGATATAGCCGCTGAATCGGAGATGTTTTATGTGAAGTACGACCCGGATCTCAGAAAGAAATTTTCGGGCGATCGGCATAAATTGGGATTTGCGGCGGGACAACTTTATTCCATGAGTGAACTGGGCGTGTACTGTCCGCTGTGTATGACTGACGGGGCGGCACACCTTGTGGATCAATATGCAGATGCTCCGGACAGGAGGCGGTTGCTTCCCAGGCTGTCGGCCAGAATGGGAGAGAAGTTGTATACCGGCGCGATGTTTCTCACAGAGAAAACCGGCGGATCGGACGTGGGGGCAAATCTGACTGAAGCCACGCATATTGAAGGAGATCGCTATCATCTGAATGGCGAGAAATGGTTTTGCAGCAACGTCAATGCCGATGTGATCATGGCGCTGGCGCGGACAGGTCCGCTGAAGGAAGGAACACGAGGGCTCTCCCTGTTTCTGATTGAAAAGTTTGTGCACGGTGAGAAGCGAAATCCGGTGGATATTATCAGGTTGAAGGATAAGCTCGGAGTACGATCTATGGCGACGGGTGAGGTGAATCTCACCGATACCATTGGAAAACGCCTCGGAGAAGAGGGGCAGGGATTCAAGGTGATGGCGGAGATGATCAACATCTCGAGGATATATAATTCTGTTGGAGCTGTCGGCGCGTCGCGGCGGGCGATTATCGAAAGCTATCAGTACCTGGCGCATCGTATAACTTTTGGAAAAAGAGCGATTGAGCACGCTCTGATCAGAGAAAAATTTCATGAGCTGGGTTCTCTCCATCTGGCGAATTTTCTGCTCGTTTGGCGGGCGGTTCGTGCCATGGATGCCGCTGAAGCAGGCAATGAAGATGAAAAGGCTTTGCTGCGCATCATAACGCCGATGGCAAAATGGAAATCTGCCGAAGAGGCGGTTTATATAGTACGCGAATGTATGGAGCTGATGGGCGGCAACGGCTACATTGAAGATTTTGTGATGCCCAAACTCCTGCGGGATATCAACGTGCTTCCGATATGGGAGGGATCGGGAAATATCATTGTTTTGGATATACTCCGGGCCGCTGAGAAAACGCACGGCCTGGACCTCGTTTTTAAAGCCATTAAAGAAGCTGCCAACCGGTCGAAACGGCACGGAGAAATAATAAACAAGTCCCTGTCGGAAACAGAAACACTTTGGAATTTGCTGAAAGACAGTTCCGAGCGGGACATAATCGAAGCGACCGCCAAACCGTTGTTTACCCGTTTGATCCGGCTCTACCAGATGGCCCTCATTATCGAGGAAACTGACAATACCACAAGCGAACGCCACAATCTTGCCCTGGAATATTTTACAGATCGTCTGTCCGGGAAATTGAAGGAACAAGGTCCGATCAGCCCCGAACAGCTGGATATTTTGCTGGGCTGGGAGTTTTGAGATTATTCCTTTATCACTCTCATCCCTGTATATGATTTAGATGGTTTTATTGCTTTGCTGCGGTCGTCTACAAAACTGTCTGCCGTATAACCGTAGGTGGTATTATCATCCATCCCGGTATATAATTCAGCTGCGTTTCCTCCAAGATCAAAGATACGCGCCTCGCCGATTTTGATACTTTTGTATGATCCGACCTCCTTAAGCAGCGACTGATTCAGCTCTTCAAGTTTTTTCCTGAATTCCGGTACTTCGTCAAGAGTGATATCATACCCGGCCCAATAGTTAAGAGTATTTTCGGAGGAGGCTGATTCCTTTGCCTTTTTATGTAGTTTCTCAGCCTCCTCATGGTTCGGCAGCCGGTATATTGCACCGGTCGTACTGCTCAGCCATTCGGTATACTCCTGTGCTTCTTCCGGGTTAATGCCCGTGGCAGGGTAATTAGCTTGTACCGCGGGATAGGAGTGTGATTCCTTAAAGGCGGCAAACTGTTCGTTGGTTACTTCAAAACGACCGATAGATATGGAATCTTTTTTAATGGCTACTGTCTCTGGAATTAACACTCCATTCTGCATCACACCGTACAAACCTTCGGATGTTCGAGCTTTGTCTTTGTTCAGGAGCTCGGCCAGTGGACCATCTTCTTTAAAAGTTTCATTTTCCGGCTCATAAGTACCGAACAGGTATTTGTCGAACCAGCGGATTTCCTCTTCCATCTTACGTGTCTGATGGGTGATCTTCCGGAGCCCGTGAGGTTGATCGGGAAACCACAGGAAGCGAACCGGTGCCTGGTCGATCTGCTGCAGTGCACGGTAATACTCCCAGCCCTGATCGCGGGGAACAGCACGATCTTCGCTGCCGTGGAAAATAATCGTCGGCGTTTTCACCTTTTCCATCTCAAAAAGAGGCGATTTCTGAATATAGCTCTCATTGTAGATCTTGCCGGAGGTATTATCCCACGGGGCTCCCCCAAAATAGCTTTGGTCGAACTGTACACCGAACGAGCAGGTTCCGTAGTCGGAAGTCCAGTTGACATCACCTGCACCCGGAGCGGCAACTTTAAATACATCCGGATGTTTGACTGTGAGCATCGTTGTCAGAATAGCTCCGTTTGACCATCCCTGAACTCCCAGTGAATCCCGGTCGATCATTCCCTTTTCATCAAGCATGTCGATTCCGGCCATGATATCGGGCAGCTCTAAATCGTAATAATTGCCTTTGATAGATTCGACAAACTCCTGGCCATGATTCGATGAGCCGTGATAATTCGGCATCAGTACAAAGGCTCCTTTTTGGGAGAAGATATTCGGGAAGTAAGCCCATGATTCCCCCCAGATATCCAGGTCAACTCCTGACGGGCCGCCATGAATCGAGACCACAAGCGGATATTGCCGTCCTTCCTGGTAATCTTTGGGATAATAGAGTATACCCGTAACCTCATCGTCCATGGCTCCCTGCCAGGTTACAACTTCGGTACGGGCTTTGATTTTCTCATCCAGGTAATCGTTTAATTTGATAATTTCTTCGCCCTCTGGGATGGTAACGGACCTCCTTCCCGTCTTCAATTCTGCAAGGAGGTATTGTGGTGTTGTGGAAGCAGTGGAATAGACATAAACCAGTTTCTTATTGTTTTTACCAACGGAGGTAACCGTTACATGCTCATCCATCGAACCGGCATCGACCGTTTTTTTCGTCCAGCCGTCATCATTCTTTTGCAGGTAGGCCAGTTTTATCGTAGCGCCGTTTGCAAGTCCGACCATCACATCGTTGCCGAACAAATCAAAGCCGGAACCAAGTCCCCAGTCCCAGTCGATGGGTACTTCCTGTATGCTGTTGTCTTCAAGCAAATAATAATGCAGAATGCTGATGCCGGCGCCATTCCACTGGGGATCGGATGATTTTACTGAGACGAAGTAGAAACCGTTGTTATCCTCTGTAAACTCAAAATTGCCGGGTGTTTGGAATTCTCCCTTAAAAATTTCCTGGTTCGATTCCTCTTCCAGGTTCCACAGGTAATAAGTGGTTTTCGGATGAGCATCAGCTCCGTAATGCGGCGACATGCGATGGGAGGTAACCAGCCATTTTCCGTCATCTGATATCTCAAATTCACCGACGGGATATCTGTTATCTGTGAGACGATTTATTTCTTTCTCTTCCAAATTAAATGAATACACGCGGCTGGATTTGAAATGAGCGGTATCTTCCACTACCACCGTATTGTCTTTCTTTTCCTCCAGCTGTTCTTCGTAAAGCGTTTTACCCTCATTGGATTTAAAAACAAGATTTTCATCATCCATCCATTTGATATCGGATATGCCGGTCTCAAAAGTGTGGACTTCATACGGCTCGCCCCCATAAATGCTCATAGCCCAAAGTTTTTTTCCTTCATCACGCGAGGACAAAAAATAGATTGTCTCACCGTTTTTGGAAAACAGCGGACTGTAATCGGATTCATCACCGCGGGTCAGCTGAATGGTCTTGAATTCACCATCCTCTTTAATATCCAGGCGGGTAAGATAAAGGTCACGATCCGTTCGGTCTTTCTCCCGGTTGGGGAATGATTTTATCCAGACAATAGATTTTCCGTCAGGTGAAAATTCAAGTCCCGAGGCATTTTCCTGATTGATTACATCTTCGACGGTCCATTCCGCAGATTGAGCCAAGCCTGTTGTCAGATTCAATACAAAGCAGAGCCCGGCAATTAAAAGAAAGTAAATACGATTCATATGATTAGAATATTTTAAATTAGCAATTCCCTGGTTGATATCCAGGTGGCTACCCACCGGCAACGACTCGAACAGAAACAAGTGTTACAGTAGAACAAGCAACTTACCTATATATGATTTTTACAGTAATTATTTGAAAAAATTTACCTGATTTGCAATAAATTCAGCCAGCAAATGATAAGAATAATACTCCTTAACATCTTTATAGGGGAATATTTTTACCATTTAAAACAATAAAAATGAAAAAAATGAAATTTTTCTGTAAGGAATTCGTCTTAAATAAGTCTTACCTTTAGTAACGATAACGAAAACCAAAGAGGTAAGGATTATGAGTTCACTTAATAAAGCAATGATTATTGGTCGATTGGGACAGGATCCCGAAGTACGATACACGCAATCTAATACTGCAGTTGCGAATATGTCTATCGCAACTTCCGAGCGATATAAGGACAGCCAGGGAGAGTGGAAGGAAAACACGGAATGGCACCGGGTTGTCGCCTGGGGACGAACGGCAGAGATTTGCCAGGAATATCTGAAAAAAGGTTCTCAGGTTTATATTGAGGGTCCGATACAAACCCGCAAGTGGGAAGATAAAGATGGACAGACTCGTTATACGACCGAAATAAAAGCACTGACAATGACCATGCTCGACAGTAAAGGGAGCGGAGGCGGTAATGCATCACAGAAGCCGCAGGATTCAAAGCCTGTATCGAGCAGTGTTGATCTGAACGAAGATCTGGACGATATTGACGATGATCTTCCGTTTTAGACGATAAAAACCGGCATAAAATGAAAAAGCGGCAAAGTTTTTGGCTTTGTCGCTTTTTCTGTAGTTGCGCAAAGAGTTTCAAGTGCATAGCTTACAGATAAAATGATAATTAAATCAGGTAATTGGACGACCCGAACAGTTTTCTTTATATAATCAATCTGTTTTTACAGGCAAATGATTTGGCGGGATTGGAATCTTTGTTGAATCCCGTTGATTTGATCATTCAATTAGCCTTAATCGCATTAGGGCTTGCTTTTTCCGGCTTATTTTCCGGATCCGAAGTTGCCTTTTTTTCCCTGATAAATCAGCAGGATATTCTGGATGAAAGTGAAACAGAAGGTTCTGCAGATAAGCTCATCGTACAGATGCTGGGCCGGCCGCGCCGGTTGCTGGCAACCATTCTGATAGGGAATACATTTGCAAATATTATCACGTCGGTACTTGCTGCTGTAGTAACGGGAAATATCGTAGCCTATTTCGGTCTGGCAGAAGTTCTCGTTTATGTCACCGAGGTAATTGTGTTGACCTTTACCATCCTGATACTGAGCGAAATAACCCCCAAAGTTATCGCCATAAATGATCCGCTAAAATCTGCCCGGGGTTTAAGTCGATTTATTTATTCGATGTATGTGCTTTTAAAACCGCTGTCCAGCCTAATCGCCAACAGTACTTTGAGCCTGGAAGAACGATTGCCGAAGCCGAACAGCAAAATGACGTCGGAAGATATAATGACGATGGCCGAAGTAAGTGAGAAAGAGGGATCGATCAGGAGCGATGAGAGGGAGATAATAGAAAATGTTATTGAATTCGGCACTACGACTGTCCGGGAAATTATGACCTCCCGGGTGAATATTGTTGCGGTTTCTACCGGCAGTTCCCTCGACGAAGTATTAACCCAGGTTCGCGAAAGAGGCTTATCGCGGATGCCTTTATATGAAAATGAT
This sequence comes from uncultured Balneolaceae bacterium, assembly GCA_964590495.1. Classification (GTDB taxonomy): domain Bacteria; phylum Bacteroidota; class Rhodothermia; order Balneolales; family Balneolaceae; genus CAZPWQ01. The sequence goes on along the minus strand of CAZPWQ010000130.1, from coordinate 2,831 downwards.
CTCGATAATATACTTGGGATCATTCACGCCAAAGATGTATTGCCTTATATCAATTCCGATATTGAACGAACAACCATCAACTGGAGAACCATTGCCCGCAAAGCGCTTTTTATTCCTGCAACCAAAAAACTTGATGACCTGCTCAGGGATTTCCAGCAGGAGAAAACACATATAGCTATTGTGGTTGATGAATACGGCGGGACCGAAGGGTTAATAACCCTGGACGATATTCTCGAGGAGATTATCGGTGATATAACGGATGAATATGATGAGCTTGAAGAACGTCTGTATACCAGGTTCAAGAGCGGAGTATACATCTTTGATGCCAAAATCGATCTGGATGATATGGAGGATATCCTGGAATGTGAGATAACCTCTAATGAGGATGAATTCGAGACATTGGGCGGATTGGTTTATCATATTACCGAACGTATACCGAATGTAGGCGAACGGGTGTATTATCGAAACCTGGAGTTAACCATACATTCCACTAAAAATAACCGTGTTCGCAAGCTCAGGGTAAAAGTTCTTTCACCCGGATCAAAGAATTCAAAAGACCGCTATAAACGCGAAGATTAAATGCACAGGTATTCGATGTTAGATACTTCTTATCCTTCTCTCATTCAGACAGATATTGACCTTCAGCCTTACAATACGCTTAATATTTCTGCAAAGGCGAAACTGTTTGCCTCGATAAAATCAGAAGATCAGCTGAAAAACATCCTGAATTCATCGGCCGTTGAAAAAGAGCCGGTTTTTGTTTTGGGTGGTGGCAGTAACATCCTTTTTGCGGGTGATTTCGACGGGTTGATTCTTCATATGAGTATAAAAGGAAGGAAAGTTGTCCGGGAGGCGGATGAACATATCAGGCTGCGGGTCGGCGCCGGTGAAAACTGGCATGAACTTGTACGCTACTGTGTAGACAACGGCTGGGGCGGAATTGAAAACCTCTCCCTTATACCCGGCATGGTGGGGGCAGCGCCCATCCAGAATATCGGTGCTTACGGGGCAGAGTTGAAAGATGTCTTTGAATCGCTGGATGCATTGGAGATAAACGGAGGTAAAAAGCTCATCTTTAATAAAGAGGAATGCCGGTTCGGATATCGCGACAGCATTTTTAAAAATGAGCTGAAGGGAAAGCTGATTATCACCGCTGTAGAGCTGAAGCTGTCGAAAAATCCTGAGATCAATACTTCTTACGGGGCTCTTCAAACCAGGCTTAAAGAAAAAGGAATAACTGATCCCGGCATCAGGGATATCAGTGATACGGTTATAGAAATACGCAACAGTAAGCTTCCTGATCCCGCCGATATTGGAAATGCAGGTAGCTTTTTCAAAAACCCGGTAGTATCGCACAGGGTTTTTGGACGGTTGCAGCAGGCGTATCCTGAAGTCCCCGGTTATCCCGTTGAAGATGACCGGGTAAAAGTCCCGGCAGGCTGGCTGATAGAGGAAACCGGATGGAAAGGAAAAATCGTCGGCAATACCGGTACCTATGAACAGCAGGCCCTGGTGATCGTCAATCACGGTGGTGCTTCGGGAAGTGAGATACTGGAATTGGCTAAAGCGATACGAACGTCGGTGAAGGAGGAGTTTGGGATTGAACTGGTTCCGGAAGTTAATATAATTGAATGATATGTCTGCTGATCCGGAACAAGATTATTTCACAAGGCATCTGTTTAAAGCCGGACTCGTATGTTCCACCAAGCTATTTTATAAAGCTGAATTATACCCGGAAGACCAGCGTTCACAACCGTTTATCGAGCATGCCGCATACAATAAACGACTGCTGAAGTCGCTTTTACGTTCGGCTTATCGCGATGGTAAATTTGTTGGTGAAAATTCCGTTGCGGACGCTTTTGAGCAGACTCAGATATTATTGAAAACAGATAATACCGTTCTCTTTGATGCCATTTTTATTCTCGATAATATGATGGCAAAACTGCCCGTAATTGAAAAATCCGGAAAAGATTTAAACATATACAATGTTCAGATAAAAGCTTTTAGTTCAAAAAAGCATAATTTAGTTAACCGGCACGGTGACATTTATTCCAAATGGCGAAGATATCTGCTTGGATTTGCCTATCAGGTTTATTTAATCGGCAAACTTTATCCCGAATATAATTTGATACCGATCCTGGCAGTGCCGGACAAAAGAGGGAAGTCTCAGACTGATAATCTGCATTATTTATTGAATCCGGATAACAACAGGGAACAGCCGGAAGCCGAAATTCCCGCTTCCGAGCAGGATCTTTTGGCAAGAATAGATGTCAGTGAACAGATCGATATGATTCATAACGATCCTCAGTTTGCGGAAGAACATTTTCAAGGAGAAACGTTCGAAGAGATATTGTATCGTTTTCGCCGGTTATATTTTGAGCATATAAAAGAAACACCGGTTATCGGTACCAAATGTAAACAATGTGAATTCAGGATTGAATCCGAACGTATGCTGCACGGTGCTGTGAGCGGATTTGATGTCTGCTGGCGTAAACATCTTTCAGGTGACATTGAGAGCAGAACTCCTCCGCATGTCTTTGATCTGATAGGCCCGGGTTCTAAAATATGGATAGAAGAGGGGATTTATGATCAGCGGAATATATCTTCAGAGGAAATAACATCTCCTGAAAATATATTAAAGGGGAGGGGACAAATTTCTGCAAAGATGCGCCAGGCACTACAGATAGCCAAAGCGAAAGGGAATGAAGTTCCGGCCGAAATCATGCGCCCTAATCTTCATGATGAACTTGGCCGGTGGACTTTCCCGATCCATTTTTTGGATTTTGAAGCCGGTAACTACGCCGTTCCTGTAATAAGTGATCGCAGTCCCT
>CAZPWQ010000129.1:0-9453 GCA_964590495.1 uncultured Balneolaceae bacterium | reverse complement strand
GAAAGCTTATATCAATGAAGCATGTGGAGAGGATGATGAGCTCAGAGAAGAGGTATTATCGCTGATTGAAGCATATGATATGCCCGGTGTCTTGGATCATCCTCCGGAACGACTTATGACTTCGGTACTTTCTCATCATTCCGTCGGTGAAAAAAAAGGTGAAGTGATCGGCCCCTATAAAATTACCAAACTGCTGGGCCACGGCGGAATGGGCAGTGTATATCTTGCCGAACGGTGCGATGGACAGTTTGAGCAGCAGGTAGCCCTAAAATTGCTCCGGACCGGATTCACATCCGAAAATCAAACGCGCCGGTTTTTGGCGGAACGTCAGTTTCTGGCGACTCTTAATCATGAGAATATCGCCCGGTTACTTGACGGGGGAGTCACGGGTGACGGACAACCATGGTTTGCCATGGAGTATGTGGAAGGGCAACCGATCGATGAGTATTGTGATACACATAAACTGACGATCAACCATCGGCTGGATCTGTTTCTGAGGGTATGTAATGCCGTACAATACGCCCACGGTAAGCTAATTGTGCACCGCGATCTAAAACCATCCAACATATTGGTTACCAATCGCGGAACGGTAAAACTACTTGATTTCGGTATTGCCAAGGCACTCAAACAGGAAGAGGATTTTTCGGGATCCGGCCCTCTGACGAGTACAGGATTGCTGCCTCTGACTCCCGCCTATGCCAGTCCCGAACAGGTGCGGGGTGAACCGATGACTACCGCTTCCGATATCTATCAGCTGGGTGTGGTACTGTATGAGTTATTAACCGGCTGCAGACCCTACCGGGTAAAAGACCGAAGACCAAGCGAGATAGAACGCATCATCTGTGAAGAAGAACCAACCCGACCGAGCACTGCAGTTACAAAAGTTCCATCAGGTGAAGACACTAATCAGTCCCCTGCAGGAGTCAGCCGTGACCGTAAGACGAAGTCTGAACAGCTGAAAAAAAACCTGCGGGGTGATCTGGACACGATTGTATTAAAGGCACTTCGCAAAGAACCTGAACGCAGATACGATTCAGCCGAGCAACTATCATCCGACATTCGTCATTACCTTGACGGTCGTCCCGTCACAGCACATCCGGATACCATGTGGTACCGAACAACCAAATTTATCAGACGTCATAAAACCGGTGTTGCAGCCACTGTTGGGATTATGATGCTGCTTATAGGATACGCTGCAACCATAACCTGGCATTCGCAGCGTACACAAGCCGCTCTCGAACAGGCGAAACAGGAAACCGCCAAAGCAGAACAGGTTACAGGTTTCCTAATCGATATGTTTGAAGCTACAGATCCTTCCGAAGCTATGGGTGATACCGTAACGACACGTTTACTGCTTGAACGGGGAGTAGCACAGGCAGAACTGCTCGACGGACAACCCGACATTCAGGCCCGGATGTTTGACGTGGCAGGCCGGGTATATATGGCTCTGGGTCAATACGAAGAAGCTGAACCGTTAATCGAAAGAGGACTTCACCTTCGAAAAGATCTGCATGGTAACAACCACCTGATTATTTCGGAAAGTCTGCACAACCTGGCTCAGTTACATACAGAAAACGGTGATTATACCCGGGCCGGAGAACTTTACCGTGAAGCTCTGAACCTTCGTCGTACACACCTGACTCCGGAAGATCCGCGGATAGCTGAAAGCCTGTACCATGTGGGAATGTTTTATCAGCGGGTAAAAAGTGATTTGCAGGCAGCTGAATCCTCGTTCCGGCGAGCTCTTATGATACGTCGTAATGCCTATGGAACACACCATCCCAAAGTCGCTGAAAGCCTTCGGGGACTGGGCGGAATACTACTAGCGAAAGGAAGATATACTGAGGCTGAAAAACACTACCTTGAGGCGTTGGAAATCCAGGGAAATCTATTGGGAGAAAAACATCCAGAAACCATAACAACTACGAACAATCTTGCTATCCTCAAAGCCTGGAGTGGTGACTACAATTCGGCAACTTCACTGCTGAAAGAGTCTTTGGAACAACGACATGATGTACTGGGTCCCGGTCATCCCAGCATCGCGATTCAATTGAATAACCTTGCCTTTATCGCCGGACATCAGGGCGATTTCAATGAAGCCGAAAAACTGTTGAATGAGGCAATTTCTGTTATGCACGCTTCTGTTGGAGATGACCATCCGCATGCTCTGGTCTTTAAAACCAATCTGGCCCGCGTAAAACATGTGACCGGAGAACTTGACCGTGCCGAAAAACTTCACAGGGAGACTCTGAAGACAAAACGTGCTCTTCTCGGATCCGGTCATCCTGATGTAGCTGCAAGCCTGGTCCAGCTTGGGTCCCTGCTTAAAGATCGGCACAAGTATGAAGAGGCCGAATCCCTGCTCCATGAAGCTGCCTCCATCCATCAACATTCATTGGGAGATGAACATCCGATGCTGATATCCGGATATTACCTGCTTGGCCAGTTACATATGGAAATGGAAAATTACCGTGAGGCCGGAAATATGTTCCACAAAACCCTGGAAATACGGGAACAGACGCAAGCTGTCGATCATTCGGATATTGCTGTAGCCCACAGCCTGCAGGGTGCCTGCCTTACCAATCTTGAACTGTACGGGGATGCTGAATCGCTAATAACCGATGTGCAGGAATTATTAGATAAACTCAACGGAGAAGATCAGACGATACAACAGGAACTGGTCAGGCAAATCATCAACCTTTACGAAAGATGGGAACAAACGGATAATGCCGACCGCTACCGTGAATTGCTGGTCAGTATTGAGTCTCAATAGAATAAGAATATCAGCTGAGTGCCACTGCTGCAATAAACACTCAGATATTCTTACTCTTCCGCTTCCACCTTTTTGGGTTTCTTTCCTTCAACCCAGGAATAGGGATAACTTTCATCATCCAGCTTTTGTGCTTCTGTTGTCAGGTGCAGCGGATGAAAGGTATCAATCATTACGGCGTATTCATCTGTTGCTTCTTTGCCGATACTTCCTTCATATTTTCCGGGATGCGGTCCGTGCGGAATGCCGCCCGGATGCTGGGTAATGCTGGCTTTCTCCACTCCTTCCCGGCTCATGAAATCGCCTTCCACATAATAGAGCACCTCATCGGAATCTACATTGGAATGGGCATACGGAGCCGGAATTGATTGCGGATGATAATCGAACTTACGCGGACAGAAGGAACAGACGACATAATTGGGCCCCTCAAACGTCTGGTGAACGGGCGGCGGCTGATGCACGCGTCCGGTAATCGGCTCGAAATCCTTGATGTTGAATATCCAGGGATACAGGTAGCCGTCCCAGCCGACTACATCAAAAGGATGATGCTCATACCAGTAGGAAGTATACCGCCCCTGTTTTTTAATGCGTACTTCGAATTCACCTTCTTCGTTTACAAATACCGGTCCCCCAGGACGACGTATATCGCGTTCGCAATATGGGCTATGCTCCTGGAACTGCCCTTTAACGGTAAGATAGCGTTTTGGAATATCTATAGGTCCGGTGGAATCGACGGTAAGCATGCGATTTTTATCTGTTTCGAACACCACCTGATAAATTGTGCCACGGGGGAGAAATATATAATCACCGTAACCGAAATCGAGCCTTCCGAACATGGTTTGTACATGCCCCTCTCCTTCATGGATAAAAAGCAGTTCATCGTGCTCTCCGTTCTTATAGAAATAATCCATCGGCTCGTTGGGACGAACGACCCCAATCTGAACATCATTGTTATACAGCAATATCTTGCGCCCCATTACCGGGTCACCTCCTTCCGAAACATTGGCGGTACGCAGGTGATGATGGCGAAGTATACCTTCATCCCATTTATCTATTTCTATTTCCTCTCCCTTTTCAACCTTGAATGTACGTGTCGGCGGGTTGTGATGATATAGCAGCGAGGAACTGCCGTGAAACCCCTCAGCTCCGAATAACTGTTCCTGGTAAAGTTCTCCGTCGGGACGCCGAAATTGCGTATGCCGCTTCTGTGGAATCTTTCCTAACTGATGATAAATCATAGCTGTCTCCGTTTTGTGTTAATATTCATACATAAATTGCCAGCCATTTATATACGCCAATCACGCATTTGAATATAGCTTTTCAGCATGCAGTAAACAGTAAATAAATCGAACTGAAAGCTGACGGCTGACCACTGAAAGCTGTTTTTTTATAAATTACCTCTTAACTCCTGTTCACGCTCAATCGCCTCGAACAGGGCTTTGAAATTTCCTTTTCCAAATCCGCGTGCTCCTTTTCGTTGAATAATTTCGAAGAAAAATGTGGGTCTGTCGACTACCGGCTTGGAAAAAATTTGCAGCAGATATCCTTCGTCATCTCTGTCTACCAGAATACCCAATTCTTCAAGCTTCTCTACAGGTTCATCTATGTTGCCCACGCGATTCTCCAGCTCCTCATAATAAGTGGTTGGAATACGAAGAAATTCCAACCCGCGACCCTGTAACTTTTGTACGGTTTCAATAATGTCTCCGCTCAACAATGCAATATGTTGTACACCCGGACCTTCGTAAAAATCCAGGAATTCTTCGATCTGTGATTTCTTCTTTCCTTCTGCCGGTTCATTAATGGGAAATTTTATCATTCCGCGTCCGCCGGCCATAACTTTTGACATCAGGGCGGAATATTCCGTAGAGATATCTTTATCATCAAAATGAATGTATTGTGTAAACCCAAGTACATCACGGTAAAAATCTACCCACTTATCCATTTCCCCTTTCTCCACGTTACCCACACAATGATCTACGAACTGAACGCCTACCGGTTCCACTTCATTTAGCGGAGAAGCTTTGGGAAGATATCCGGGCATAAATATTCCGTCGTAATCAGAACGATCTATAAGGGTGTGGATCGTGTCGCCATAGGTGGCAATAGCTGCTTTACGGATTTTGCCGTGTTCATCCTTCAGATTATGGGGTTCTTCCACACCATAAGCTCCGCGTTTAACAGTTTCTTCATAAGCACGGTCTACATCTTCTACATTGAGAGCTATATCCCTTATGCCGTCACCATGATTAGCTACATGACGGGCAATAGGCGAATTGCTGTTCAGGGGTGATGTTATCAAAAAACGGATATTCCCCTGTTGCAGAAGATAAGATGCTCTGTCACGTACTCCGGTTTCGAGACCGCTGAAAGCCTTAAGTTCAAAACCGAAAACCGTTTGATAATAATGGGCAGCCTGCTTTGCATTATTCACATAATGCTCGATATAATCGACATCCTGTAAGCCGAGATGATCGTTGAATTCTTCTTCAATAGTGCGTTCAAGCGCAACGGAGTTTCCTGCAGTAGCTCCCATAGTAGTTTCACCTTTATTTCATTGATATTCAATCTTTATAAGGGCAATATAGTACTCATCAGAATACCTCTCAAACACCTTTTGTTAATAAAATAAGAAATGATAATACTATTGATACGTTATAAAAACATGAATGTATTTGTTTAAATTCATGTTCCTGTATATGTTCAAATGAAAATATTTTTCATCAGTTATTTCCTGTTATGAAAGAGCACGAAAAAAATGAGCAGTTCCAGCAGCGCATCGATAACGGCGAAAAAATCGAGCCAAAAGACTGGATGCCCGACCGCTATCGTCAGCAACTCATCCGGATGATGTCGCAACACGCCCATTCTGAAATTGTAGGCATGCTGCCGGAAGGCAACTGGATTACCCGGGCACCTTCTCTGCGGCGCAAAATGATCCTGCTTTCAAAAGTACAGGATGAGGCGGGTCATGGTCTCTATTTGTATAGTGCTACCGAAACGTTAGGAGCCAGCCGCCGGGAAGTTATCGATGACCTGCTGAACGGGCGGGCGAAATACTCCAGCATTTTTAATTATCCGACACTATCGTGGGCAGATATTGCGGTAATCGGCTGGCTGGTAGATGGTGCTGCCATCATAAACCAAACAATGCTTGCCCGCAGCTCATACGGACCCTATTCCCGGGCGATGATCCGCATCTGTAAAGAAGAAAATTTTCATAAGAAACAGGGCTATGAGATGGTTGCCACAATGGCTAACGGCACACCCGAACAGCAGGAGATGATCCAGGATGCTGTCAACCGGTGGTGGTGGCCTACGCTGATGATGTTTGGTCCCCACGATGAGGATTCACCCAACAGCGCCGAACTGATCAAATGGGGCGTCAAATCCAAGACGAATGATGAGCTGCGGCAAAGTTTTGTAGACCGTCACGTACAGGAGGCCCATACCGTCGGATTGGAAATACCCGATCCTGATCTCGAATATACCGAGGAGACCGGCCACTGGGAATTCGGAGAAATAGACTGGGACGAATTCTGGAATGTTGTTAAAGGAAACGGCCCGATGAATCATGAACGAATGAAGGCGCGGCGTGAGGCTCACAAAAATGGAAAATGGGTACGCGAAGCCGCCGAAGAATATGCCCGAAAGAAGCGCCTGGGCGAGGAAAAAGCATCGTGAAATACAAATCCGAAATCCAAATGCCCCAAATCCGAAACGGCTGCCAAAATGGAAATCCAGACCCAATTTCAAAATGGCTGCTATATTATAAACTAATCAAGTAATGAACAACAATCTCGAACGTTTCGGATTTGGATCATTCGAATTTAGAATTTAATGCCTATTATGTCTAATATAGTATCAAAGATTGTTGAAGAGCAGATCAAATCGTGGAGACTTAAAAACTCACTGGGGCAAAGATCACGTTCCCAAAAAAGATATTATCCGATCATCACCATTTCAAGGGAATTTGGAGGACGGGGCGCCGCCATGGCTAAAGTCCTGGGTCGGAAAATCGGTTTCAAAGTGTGGAACGATGAGCTCTTGCAGGCGATCGCAGAGGGATCGGGCAGTGATCAAAAACTTCTTGAAAAACTTGATGAGCGCCTTCAGGAGGCCGTAGGTAATGCTTTTGCCGGTTTTTTTAAAAATCTTCCCACGAATACGAGCTATCTGAGATCGCTGATCTACCTGGTCAAAACCATTGAAGAGAAGGGCAGTGAAATTATTGTCGGAAGAGGGGCCAATTATATTTGTGAAAACCCGCTGTCGTTTCATGTACGGGTCGTCCGTCCGCTTAAATCAAGAATTGCCGGATACGCCGAAAGGGAAGGGTTGACAGAAGAAGAGGCCCGGCGGATTGTGAAGCAAAGGGACAGGGAGCGGGCCGAATTCATCAAAGTTAATTTTTACGGGGATATATCAACTCCCTCCGATTATGACCTGCTCATTAACTCCAATACCTATACCCTGGAGCAGATGGCGGATATCCTATTGGAGGCATATGAAGAGAAGATCGGCCAAACTGTGGTGGTTTCGGATTAGCCCGCATTCCGGAGTGAGCTCAGAACGCTCCGAGAGAAACGATTTCCGAAATGAGCTTTTTGAGAAATGGAAATTAGAAGTAAATCGGGGCAATGCAGGAAACCGGGGATATATCTGTTGTGTTCATCCCAGTTCTAACAGGTAGTTAACAACATACTGGCACCGACAGCTTAATATGAAAATGGAAAGAAAATATTGGTAAATTTATTCTTAATAAGACATAGCATACTATGAGCAACGGAGAAAAACCTAAAGACACGCAGTGGCCGCTGTGGGAAGTTTTCACACAGCCCAAAGACGGACGACCACATGAACATGCCGGTAACGTTCATGCACCTGATGCGGAAATGGCACTGCAAAATGCCCGTGATGTGTACACCCGACGTAATGAAGCCGTGAATATCTGGGTAGTTCCAAGCGATCAAATAACCGCTTCCACGCCCGATGATTCGGGACCTTTTTTCGATCCGGCTGATGACAAGCCGTACCGGCATCCACAATTTTATAATGTACCAAGAGTTTCAAAACGACGATCATGAATACCAAAACTCTAACCCGGCAACAGGCTTTGTATGAGTATCTTTTACGACTGGCAGACGATCGCCTGATCCTGGGACATCGCCTGTCGGAATGGTGCGGACATGGTCCTATCCTTGAAGAAGATATAGCTCTCGCTAATATCGCACTTGATTATATCGGTCACGCCGCAAACCTTTATGAATATGCCGCTGAGGTAGAAGGAAAAGATCGTCACCGCGATGATATCGTTTACTTCCGCAATGATGTGGAATACAAAAATCTGAAAATTACCGAACTGCCCAAAGGAGATTTCGGATTTACGATTGGGCGGCAATTTTTGTTCTCCACTTACAGTTATTACTTATACCAGGAACTCTCAAAAGCTGAAGACGAGCAATTCAGCGGAATGGTACAAAAGCATCTTAAAGAGATAAAATACCATCTGCGCCACAGTCGGGAATGGGTACTCAGGCTGGGTGACGGAACTGATGAAAGTCATGAACACATTCAAAATGCGTTTGATGAATTATGGAAATACATCGGTGAGTTGTTTTATATGGATGAAGTTGATGAACTGATGATTGATGAAAATATCGGTGTGGATCTGAACCAGTTCAAAGATGAATTCAAAGAACTGGTAACAGATGTACTGGAAGAAGCCACGCTGAATATACCTGATTTTGATCAGCATATGGTCAGCGGTGGAAGAACCGGATTTCATACCGAACATCTGGGACCTCTTCTGGCTGAAATGCAGCACCTTCGTCGATCCTATCCCGATGCCGACTGGGAGTAGGAGGGGTTGAGGGATTGATTTACTGAATTATTGAGTTGTTAAATGTTAGTTATCAAATTATGGCGACAGTCAAAACTACATACAGTGAAACTTCCATCTGGGATTTACTTTCGGAAATAAGCGATCCTGAAATTCCTGTGTTGTCGATTGTGGAACTGGGCATTTTACGCGAAGTCCGTGTTGAGGATGAAAAAGTCACAGTTCGAATTACTCCTACCTATTCCGGGTGTCCGGCTATGAAGGCTATTGAAGATGAAATTGAAAAAAAACTCAGAGTCAACGGGATACGAAATTTTGAAATAAAGAAAGATTTTTCGGAGACCTGGACTACTGACTGGATGCCGGAAGGTGCCAAGCAGAAATTAAAAGAATATGGTATTGCACCGCCGGGCAAAACAGATCCTGATGATGATTTTCTTGTGGGCCTGAAAAACTCCAAAGTAGTATCCTGTCCCTATTGTGATTCAGATAACACTGAACTGCAAAGTGAGTTTGGGTCTACAGCCTGTAAAGCACAATACTATTGCCACGATTGTGAAGAACCTTTTGAACACTTTAAGTGCATTTAATGGCCACAGATTTGCACAGATCAAAAATGGATTAAAACATTTTAACAGTAACTATCTGTGGAGATCTGTAGCTAAAAATAATTAACTATGAGTCATTACATATCTACTTCTCTTGAAGATAGTATCTTAATAATCACACTTGAACGGCCGGAAAAACTCAATAGTTTTACAGAACCAATGGCGCGGCAGCTCCAGGATGCTCTAAAGGAAGCCGGAGATAATGATGAAGTACGCTGTGTCTTACTCACAGG
>CAZPWQ010000128.1:5854-9488 GCA_964590495.1 uncultured Balneolaceae bacterium | reverse complement strand
AAAAGTGGGCCCGGAGGGATTTGAACCCCCGACCAATCGATTATGAGTCGACTGCTCTAACCACTGAGCTACGGGCCCGGAAATGTTGTCGCCGGACAGGCTGCAAAACAGCGCTAAAGTTAACGGTTTTAAGGACACCAAACAAGACAACTTCGTTCCGAAAAACCTTCTCAAAACCCTTGCGCCGGTAACCGATAATAGTGGATTGACCTGCCGGCTATATCCGGGGGAGGGAATGAGCGTATTCATCCGAAACACCCTTAAAATATAAAAATTACGTTGTATAAGTGATTCATTATATCTTATATTTTGGCTCTTGAAATCCCATGCCCGAGTGGCGGAATTGGTAGACGCGCCGGATTCAAAATCCGGTTCCTTCACGGGAGTGTCGGTTCGAGTCCGACCTCGGGTACTTGGCAATGAACAATGAACAATTAGCAATTAACAATGATCAATGAACCAATGATCAATGAACCAGAGCCTATTGCTGTATATGTAGCTTCGTATGGTTTAAAACGCTTACTGAACACTCACTTCATTCTGATTCCCTTAGCCCGCATTTCTCACCAAGAAAATTTTTTATGCAACTCATTGCCTCGCAAAGGATTCCAAAATATTCAATAATATATTTGTGAGAAATGCGGGTTAGTCTCTCCCTCTCTTCGTTACTTAGTCCCTTAGTCACAAAAGCTTCAGCTGTTGAATTGCTGAGGGATTGGAGTTTTTCACCGCCTCCCGCCAACTGCCACTGTACATTGTTAAGAAATTATTTCCGTTCGCTTGCCGGTGGCTGGGAGAATAATACTGCTGTTTATCTCCGATTTCATGATTTGAAACGATTTAAACGAATATTGTTTTTAGAAATAACATTTATTTACACAGCTTGCCTGATTCACACGTTATACTATGTATTCATAAAGTATTGATGCCCAATAAAATGCAGTAAGCCGGTCCGGGATTTACCTGATTGCCGGTTCAAAATGTAATGACAAAAAAAGCCAGTTTTTACATGCATAGCAGAGATGGAGATTCATATCCGATGGAACGAAACATCATAAATATTAACCGCCTGTTTCTGGCAGGTATAGCTGTTCTCTCCGCCGCTGTTTTTATTGTCGATATTTATATTCCGCTTGGCGTATCAGGTGGTGTCGTCTATGTGCTACTTGTTATGGCAACTTACTGGACAAAGGGAAAAAGAATTACAGCAGGTGTAGGCGTACTGGCAACCTTGCTTATAGTTGCAGGATTCATTTTCTCTGTTTCATCATTATACATTTGGTTGTCAGCCGCAAATCATTTAGTGACGATTATCATCATCTGGGCCAGTGTCTGGTTTGTAAATAATTACAAGGCTTCCATCATTCAGCTTAGAAAAAATTACCGAACCTTATTCAAGGCAACGACCGATGAAATACTAGTTTATCAGCTGGATGACAACGGGCACGCCGAACCCTTTATAGAGGTAAACGATACGGCCTGTTCAATTCTGAGATATTCCCGTGATGAGCTGTTTCAGAAATCAATATATGATATAGTTGCTGCTGACAGGGAAGAGATAAACAGGCGCATCCGGGAGGTAATCGATAAGGGGGAGAGGATCTATGAATCCCGCCATATAACGAAAGATGGAGATACAATTCCCCTCGAGCTCAGTGTACGGTTGTTTACCTACAACGGACGCAATACGATTATTTCTATCGGGAGGGATCTCAGGAACCGCCGCATGCTGGAACGGGAAATTTTGAATATCAGTGAAAAGGAACGACTGAGAATCGGTCAGGATTTGCACGATGATCTGGGTCAGTTGCTTACCATGGCCAGGCTAAACGCACAGCAACTGGAAGTTGAGATGAAGTCAAAGGGTATGAAGGAAGCTGAGGAGTTGCAGGAAATAGTCGAGATGGTGGATAAAGCCGGTGAGAGCGCCCGCAGGATTGCTCACGGGCTCGTTCCTGTACAGATGGAGTCGGATGGGCTGGCTTCAGCATTGGAGGAGTTATCCCGCAATACTTCCAATCTGTATAACACTGATATTAATTACAGCGGCGATCCGGACGAACTACTGCTTGACACCTCTTCGGCCATGCATATGTACCGCATAGCCCAGGAGGCAATCACCAACGCGGTCAAACATGCGCAGGCCGGTTCCATTGATATCGAACTAACTTCATCCGGGGATTGGATATCCATGTGCATTAAAGATAATGGAAAGGGTTTCAATTCCAATGCGATGGATTCGGGCAGAGGCTTACGGATCATGAAATTCCGATCACACATGATTGACGGGAGTTTAAAAATAAACACCAAAAAGGGAGAGGGGACCGAAATCATTTGCCGGGTGCCGAAAAATGACCGCGAACACAGTTCTTAATCTCTCGTATCGGCCAATACAGCGCTCGCAAAGGCTCTAATGGGTCTTGGCGCCCTGGCAGCAACGCTGTTGTTGTATGGAGCTACGGAATACGTCGGTGGTTACGGCTTTATCGCCACTTTCATTGGTGCAGCAACTATACGCGGTTATGAACGTGAGCATGAGTTCCATAAAAGCCTGCATATTTTTGCAGAAAAGACAGAACGTATCTTAATGGCCGTCATACTGATTGCGCTCGGCGGAGCGATAGCTGGTGGACTGCTGGCTCCGTTAACCTGGCCGCTGGTTATCAGTGCAATAATAACAGTATTTCTGGTACGGCCTCTTGCCGGTATTGCGGGACTGATCAGCTTTGATAAAATACCCTGGCGGGAGCGACTCGCCGTCAGTTTTTTCGGCATACGAGGTATCGGATCGCTGTATTATCTCGCTTATGCCCTGGGAGAACACGATTTTCCCGGAAAAAAGGAGATATGGGCGCTGGTAGCCCTAGTGGTGGTGATCTCTATTTTCGTTCACGGCATTACCGCCACTCCGGTAACCAGGTGGCTTGACATTCTGAGAAAGAAAGAAGCAGAGTAGCCGGAAAGATCGTTGTAATGAAATCCCTCATCAGGCATTCGGAACTCGTTGAAAATCACCACCTCAGTTGAAATTATCTGTTAAAATCTGAACTCACAACGGACCGGCAAACTGATGTGGCCCCCGGAAGTCCGGAATATTTCCATTGATTCCGGCTGAGGATATTTACAGATATTTCCTGACGGTTATTATTGTGGAAAAGTGCGATTTGTGATTGTCCTCCAATCTGGAATGAGCCGATGACATCTGTTATTTGATAATTCTTCCGGATTAGCTGATTAGACACCATCACATAATACTGCTTGTTATGTTCAACAACAGCAGCATATTTTCCCTGTCCTGCACATACTTTTTCAATTTTATATTCACCGATTTGGGCATTTGATGTATCGTGGAACAATAGGAAAGTCGTTAAAAGAAAGGCTGATAAAAGTGTAGCTCTCATGTTTAAAATAGTTACATTAAGGTTCCCCCGGCGACAGGATTCGAACCTGTGAATTGGATTTTTGATAAGAAGAAAACCTGTGCTACCACAGCGTCACACCGGGCAAGTATTTGTTGGATTGAGATCGTTTTATACATTTTGATGAATAGTTCATTGATATTAACACGATCCACAGACAATTTATATTTATATGGTATACCAAAGTTCCGATTTTTATGCAGGAAACGATTATT
>CAZPWQ010000128.1:0-5754 GCA_964590495.1 uncultured Balneolaceae bacterium | reverse complement strand
TAAATACCCCGACTCACCACCGAACGGCATACCGACCTCGCTCCCGGGAAACCGGAATATTTCCATTTCATCCGGCTGATGATATCGGCAGATATTTGCTGATGGTTATTATTTTGGAAAAGTCCGATATACGAAGAACCGCCTATCTGTATTGAGCCGAATACATCTGTTATTTTAGAGTCCCGGTGGATGACTTGATCCGAAACAATCACATAATACTGCTGATGGTGTTCCACAACAGCAGCATACTTGCCCTGTCCCATACATATTTTTTTAATATTATAGTCACCGGACTGGGCGATTGATGTATCGTTAAACAGCAGGAAAATTGCAAGCAGAAGAGCTGATGAAATTGTAATACGCATATTATTATCAGGTTCATTGGAATTCCACCCGGCGGCAGGATTTGAACCTGCAACCTGGTTTTCTGATAAATCTAAAAACCCGCGCTACCACAGCGCCACACCGGGCAATATTTGTTAATCCGGATGGATTCTGGCAGGGTATACTTTACTTTAAGGACCTGATACCGGGCTATTGTTTACCCACAGATAACTTCCTATTCGGCTTCAGAGCAGTATGAAAAATTTAGTAACCGTCTTATATCAGATTGACCTTCAGCTCTTTAAAACCTGCCGGATACATCCTGATTTATTTTAAAACAGCTTACGCAGCTTTTAACTATGTAATATGGTATGCTGTAGTACTAACTTCAACCTGTTCCGAAATGATTTAGTTCAGGTTAAAACTATTTTGCTGGGTTTACCACTAAGGTAGTCAGAGCACTCAGATAATTATTGGTAATATTAAATAAAATTTGAGCAAGATTTCTAAATACCTCCTCCCTCTGTTATCATTCTGAGCAAGGGACTGTGGTTTTTCCGTCTCGCCGCCGAAGAATTTGGTCGGCGGGGCCCCACGATTCATCGCCTTCGTTCGGCCCGCGAAGGCAGAAAGGCCATTTATTTTTATTCGGCGATGGTAATGAGAATTCAGGAGTCAGAATTCAGAACAACAAACAACGTGTCTTACGTCTGGCGTCTTGCCTTTTTCTTGCTTATACTCTCGGCTGAATCAACCTAATTTATAACTGAAGTCTCAACATGTTACAGCATACCGTTTACTTTTACCTGGACCCCGAAGTAACCTCCGAAGAAAAAGGTGAATTTGAGAAAGGGCTGGAGGAACTCCTGCAAATACCGGAAATACACAAAGCCGAAATGGGTCCGCCTGCAGATACCCCCAGGCGGGATGTAAACGATCATTCTTTTGCCTTTGCAATTTATACCTGGTTCGAAACCATGGAGGATTATGAAGTATATGCTGACCATCCCCATCACCTGAAGTTCCTTGATACCTATAGTCCTCTTTTTACGGAGGTGAAGGTGTATGATATTGGGATTACCCATTCGGTGTGAAGGGGTCTGTTTACTCCTATACAGACCTGTCAGGTTTTAAAAACCTGACAGGTCTCGGATTAAGCTTTCACCGGATCTATATCTCTATGAGAATAAATTCATTGGCTGTCGAAGTTTATTAATTTTAATCCAAAGAAATCATCTCATGAACACTTACATAGCACTATTCCGGGGCATTAATGTGGGCGGACACAACAGGCTACCCATGAAAGAGCTTAGATCATTGATGCAGGATCTGGGTTATCACAATGTGGAGAGTTACATCCAAACCGGGAATGTCGTTTTTCAAACGGAAGAAAATAATATCCCGAAGTTATCTGGTGATATAACTGCTGCAGTCAAAAAGAACGATGGGTTTGAACCTTATGTATTGGTGCTGACATTGGAAGAACTAAAAGAGGCCATCGAATCCAACCCGTTTCCGGAAGCAGAGTCCAATCCGAAATCGTTACATCTGAACTTTTTGATTTCAGAGCCTTCAGATCCCGATCTGGAATCCCTGAAAAACTATAAAAAGGAGAGCGAGCGGTTTAAACTAATCGACAAAGTGTTCTATCTGCATGCGCCCGATGGTATCGGCCGGTCGAAACTGGCCGGGAAAACCGAGAGACTTGTAGGTGTTTCAATGACCGGCCGCAACTGGCGGACCGTGCAAAGAATTATGGAAATGGTTGAGGGATATTAATCTGTTTGGCGATGAGTGCTTTTTTTGCGACCATTAATGTTACTATCAAGGAATTTAGACACCAAAATTTTGGAGGAAACGTCATGCAAATGAAAAGGATTCATTTTTTAGCCGCCGAATTATTCAGTTACAGTTATGATAACTATGAAGGACATCTTGGCATCGGCAATGCCCGTTTCGATAAGCTTATGCCTGATGAAGCGGTATTAATGGAACGGGCAGAAAGGGAAGGGTGGACCGATGAGCAGATTGCCGCTGAGTCTGACTATGAGATTGAAGATATTTCTCGTTGGAGAAGTAAATTCAGAGAGGCTCTGAATATTGTCGATGCGGAAACACCAGCCCTGAGTTTTATGCGGGGCGTTAAGGCTTCGATTGAATACGCTGTTTCGCAGGGACTGAGTGATGAAAAAAGTATTGACAACCTGGTTGGACAAATTTGCTATCGCGCAGCCGATCTTAGTTGCCTGCTAAAAAAGGAGGGGAAACCCCTGTGGAAATATTCTCAGGAACTCCGCTCACGATCCGATGATATTTCTGAAATTAATTTGACTTAAATCCGACGAATAAAATCACAATTTGCACATCCAGCGAGCATCATTTTCTTCCACTTCCGTGACGCGGTATGCAGCAATTTTACGTAAAAGTTTTTTAGGAAGTGGTTTGTTGTAAGGGAATTGAATCGAGTCTTTACCGGATTTGAATTCTGTCAATTCTTCCCTGAACGGCTCTAAAGCCGGTCCCGTTGGCATAAAATTCATGTGTGACTTATATACTGCATAAGCGAAGAGGATTCGCTTTCCTTCAAATACCGGGGAACCCCATTTGAGAGCTTCGGTTGCATCAGGGGCAACATTTTTCAGAATTGTACGCAACTCCTGTAATTTTTCACGGGCTTCTTTTGGCGTCGCTTCTACATATTCCTCAACGGTTTTTGGTTTACTTTTTGCCATAGTATTTAATTTATAATTAATAGAAGATGTAAAGGTTATTCCTCCGCCAGCTTCTTTAGTTTCTGAAGGGCTTTCGGCCACATTTCCTGAAACATTTCCACGTAGTCCTCATGGGAATCCATATCCACCAACACTTCGGTTTGGCCGTTTTTCTCTCTGAGGGTATAATTCTCAAGGCCACCGGCCCATTCATTTACAGCGTCACTGGAAGTGTCTTCTTCTCCATCCTGTACTACACCAAGATGCTCGATAGATAAAAAATCAGGCCTACGATTCTCTTTTATCCGACTTACCATACCACCCATCTTGCCCGACTCATCGGGTGCCAGAAAATGGATGTCACTTCCTTCTTCCCAGCTTCCCTCATAGTGAGAACCGGCTGCAAAAGCCTCTGTCCACTGCCGATAGGTATTGTCTTCCAGCATGGTATCCCACACCTTTTCTTTCGGTGCGTCTATGTCGATTGTAAAATGTAGTTTTTTCATAATTTCTCACCGTTATTGCATAGTTGATTGTTTCCCTTCGAATACATCCTGAAGCTTTTGAATATCGAATTTCTTCATCTGCAGAAATGCTTGTGTTACTTCCTTTACTTTTTCGGAGTCCGGATCATTCAGCATTTCGGAAAGTTGTGCCGGTGCTACCTGCCATGAGACGCCGAATTTGTCTTTCAACCAGCCACACTGTTCCGCCTCAGGTACTGCTGACAGACTCCAAAAATGATCAATCTCTTCCTGGTCTTCACACTGGATCAGCAGCGATACCGCCTCGTTAAAGGTGAAATCGGCGTGCTCCGGCGAACTGTCCATCGCCATGAATACTTCACCGTTGTTCAGCCGAAACTGGGCATGCATAACACTACCTTCGGGTTGATTCTCATCTGGTCCATAGTGCAGCACTCCAGTAATTTTTGAATCATCAAACATGGAAGTGTATTGGTTCACCGCTTCCTCAGCCTGACCCTCTTTACTTACAAACATCAGTGAGGGGACAATTTTTTGTCCGTGTACATCATCAAGATTGCCCAGAGAGATCTGCCAGGTGAGTCCGTACCGGTCCTGCACCCAGCCGTACTTCTCGCTCCAGTCGTATTTGTCGAGGGGCATCATTGAGTTCCCTCCTTCTGACAGCTTCTGCCAAAGTTCGTCGACTTCATCCTCTGTTTCACACGTCACATAGAAGGAGATAGCGGGGGTAAATTTGAAATGCGGTCCGCCGTTGAGAGCGATGAATTTCTGTCCGGAAAGTTCAAACTCTATGGTCATTACTGCACCGGCTTCCTGACCGTGGATTTCCTGTCCGGCTTCTGCATACCTTGTGATATCTCCCGTTTTGGAATTCTCAAAAAGGGAGGTGTAAAAATCGACTGCTTCTTCGGCCTGATGATTAAACCACAGGTGCGGGATTATCTTTTGTTGAGACTTATTCATGGTATCCTCCTTTTATAACAGATTATCGATTTCGAATCCTTGTTCTTTTACAATACGTTTCACTTTTTCCTCGCGTTCTTTGCCATCCAGACATTCTACGCGTAACACTTTGTCACAGTTTTCCAGATCAAAACTTGGATTACTCTCGGGAAGATTCCGGCGGATTTCATCCAAAATTGCCTTTGCCTTGGATCGCACGTCAACATTCGTTTTAAAAACGCCAACAGTTCTCATGAGGGTATTTTATTTTAGCTTATTTGGGGTTTTTACGCAATACGTTCAGATGTCATAGCCTTCATGGTTGAAAGTTATTGTTGCCAGTATAGTTGAACATCCATTGGATGCCGAATTTATCGGTACACATGCCGTATTTCTCCGCCCACTCTGTTTCCGCCAGGGGCATCATGACGTTGCCGCCGTCCGACAGCTTGTTGAATAATTCCTCAGCTTCTTCAGCGGTGTCGGTCTCCAGGGTGATAGAAAAATTGTTACCGGCAGTAATCGTATGGCCCATTGACTCCAGCGTATCTGTCCCCATCAGCATAGTTTCTCCGCTTATCGGTAGTGCAATATTCGCAATCTTATTCAGGTCCTCACCGGTTGCTCCCATGTTATTACCGAGATCTTTGTAGCGTACGATTTGAAGCTCGCCGCCAAAAACGGTTTGATAGAAGCTGAAGACTTCTTCGGTGTTGCCGTTGAAATTGAGATAAGGATTTACTGCTTTCATGATTATTTCTCCTTTGGTTTTCGTTATATGTTCCTTTTTGGGCACCAGACCTGTCAGGTTTTCAAAACCTGACAGGTCTCTAATAGTTAAGTTTAGTTTTCATATTCATCGTGCAGACGCCACCACTGGTAAGGTGAGGACTGCGGCCAGCCCTCCGGTGAATCTTCCCAGGTTTCCTGCCGGCCATAAGGCGTTAGGTCAAGCAGTCTGAAGTTGGTGTCGAATAGCTCACCACCGCGCGAGGTGGTGAAGTAGGTGCGGTAGACATGTTTCGCATCGTCACGAATGAAAACATTGACGGCGAAGCCCTTTCCGGCGTCGAACGCATCGGCAAAGCGACGACCATGATCGGTATACCAAGGGGCGTTCCAGCCCATCCGCTGCTGTAATGCAATGATTTCGTCTTGGGGAGCCGGTGAAGTAAACACAAATGAGGTATCACGCGCATTTACGTGCGCCAGATTGTGGCCGATGTTATCCATAACCATTGAGCAGCCCACACATGGTGCTGCACCCGGTTCAAGCATCGCACTGTAGA
>CAZPWQ010000127.1:0-9762 GCA_964590495.1 uncultured Balneolaceae bacterium | reverse complement strand
TCAGGCTGACGGGTTTTTATGGTTTTATCAAATCCTGCGTCACTCAGAGCGCAGAGAGCCCGTCCCGACAGGGCGGGCGAACGAAGTCGAAGAGTCGATTCCCGGAGATCCTTCGACTGGTTCAACGGTTGCCTTAATTTACACTTTGTTGTCTCAGGATGACAGGTTCTGTTTTGGGTTTCCTGATCATAACATTGAAATATACAAGGGGATTCAATTTTCCGGCCTTGAATCCGGGTACCCTTCAATAACTCAAAAATAATGCTCTGTTCTCTTTTTTGAGTCGGATTGCTTGTTTATTATACCTTGCTTTTCAGACCCATCCTCCGACTCCTTCCCTATCCACGGGACAAGGAAGGAGTGACTCTTTTCAAACATTTTAGCCAGCTAAGCATTCCTTGTTTCGCTGTGAGTTTTCAGTCCCGACGGTTCGGGAGGAGGGGTTGGGGTGGGTCGGTTGCTGGTAATGCAAGTCAGCCGGTGATCGAAAAATAGGTCGATAAATCTTCAGCAAGCGTTAAAAACTCAATCCCTCAATAAATCAAAACTACTAATACACCGGCAAACTGTCGTCTATCTTCCTGGCCCATTCATTAATGCCACCTTTGAGGTTCTTGACATTTGAAAAACCTTTCTTTTCCAAAAACCGGCACGCATTAGCACTTCGGCTGCCACTGCGGCACATACACACAACTTCCCGGTCTTTTTGACCCTCGATTTCAACAAGCCGGTTTTCAAGCTGATCTACCGGAATAAGTGTGGAGTTTTCATATTCTATTTTTGACTGGTACTGTTCAAAAGGCTCACGTACATCAAGCAGAAATACGTTCTCATTATCACTTTCAAGCTTCTCTTTAAATTCTTCTACAGTAATTTCTTCCATAGTAATTCTTTCAAATTCAGGTTTAAAAGTTATCGTTCGGGAGCGGAGCTCCCTCATAGCTCTGATTATTATTCGGAGCCGTAGCGATCCAGCCGGAACTGATTACCAAGATAGAGGCGTCGTGCCTCTTCATCCTCAGCCAGATCGTCAGCCGACCCCTCTTTCAGTATACGACCTTCAAACATAAGATAGGCCCGATCGGTAATAGCGAGTGTCTCATGCACATTATGATCGGTAATAAAAATGCCGATATTGCGATACCTGAGCTGCGCCACAATTTCCTGGATATCCTCAACTGCAATCGGATCAACTCCGGCAAAGGGTTCGTCCAGCAGTATAAATTTCGGATCGGTAACGAGGGCACGGGCGATCTCGGTTCGTCGTCGCTCTCCTCCCGACAGACTGTAGCCTTTGCTGTCTACAACTCGTTCAAGCCCGAATTCTTCAATCAGCTGATCTACCCGATCATCTATTTTTTTCGCGGGAAAATCAAAGAATTCGAGTATCGATTCAAGGTTTTCACGTACCGTCAGGTTTCGGAATACACTCGCTTCCTGAGAAAGGTACCCTACGCCCATCCGTGCCCGTTTATACATCGGCATCTTCGTAAGTTCTTTATCATCCATGAAGATGCGCCCCCTGTTCGGCGTTATCAGACCCACGAACATGTAGAAGGTCGTAGTCTTACCGGCACCATTTGGTCCCAGCAAACCGACTATTTCACCCTGTTTCACATTAATTGATACGTCGGACACCACGGTTCGCTTTTTATAGCTTTTGGTCAATCCTTCGCTATAAAGATTAATAGATTCCGACAATTCAGTCATTAGCTATGTGAAATAGTGAAACTTAGGTGTTATACAGTCGCCAGTTCGTTCAGGGCAGCTTCAAAAATAAGTTTTCCGTCGGTGGATCCAAGCATCTGTTCTACAGCACGTTCGGGGTGAGGCATCATTCCCAGCACATTCCGTTTGCGATTGCATATGCCGGCGATATTATCTACCGAGCCGTTAAAATTGGCTTCAGGCGTGGTTTCTCCCCTGGCATTACAATACCGGAATAGTACCCGGTCATTATCCTGCAATTCCCTGAGCTGATCCTGGTCGGTAAAATAATTGCCTTCGCCGTGGGCAACCGGAATATTCAGTATCTGTCCCTTTTTAAGGGAGCGAGTGAATAAAGAATCAGATGTTTCGCAACGGATATAGGTTCGTTTACAGACGAAACGGAGCTGTTGGTTATGGAGCATCGCACCGGGCAACAGTCCCGCTTCGAGTAATATCTGAAATCCATTGCAGATGCCGAGAACCGGCCGACCTGTTTCGGCAAAATCAACGACCGACTGCATGATAGGCGAAAATCGGGCGATTGCGCCGGAACGGAGGTAGTCTCCGTACGAAAAGCCGCCGGGTACAAGCAGAAAATCAATTCCGCTCAGATCCGTATCCTTATGCCATAGAAATTTAGTTTCAGCATTCATTACGTGAGCCAGCGCATGATAAGCATCATGATCGCAGTTGGCTCCCGGAAATACGATTACTCCAAATGTAGTAGACACAGTTATCCTTTTATTTCGGTGATAAGTTGAATTTCTTTTAAAACGCTGTTAACCTCAAAACATTCTTCAAAACTTCCCTCAAATACTTTTGCTTTACCGTCGTTGTGAACTTTCATGGTTAGTTGTTCGGCATGATCGACTGTACAGTTCAGGGCTTTCATCAGCTGTTCGATAACTTCATCAAAAGTGTGGATTTCATCATTATAGAGGATGACTCTCCACGGTGTATCTTCCTGGTCTTCTGTCTCTTCCTTTTCAAGTACATCAACCTCGGGCCTCTGTTCCTCCTCAACATCTGGTTTAGATTCGGATTCCCCTGTATTCGCGAACGGTTTAGCCATAAGCGATTCAATTTTCATTAATAGTTATTTCAAAATCTTCCATAACTTCATTGGCCAGCAGTTTCATGCAGGCTGTTTCGGCTATTTCTAACGCATCATCTTTGCTTTTAGCATCTATATCGAGTTCGATAAGTTTGCCGATGCGTACCTCGTTAATGTCGGTTAAGCCTAAATCCTGCAGTGCATGGTGAGCGGCCTTTCCCTTTGGATCCAAAATTGATTTGCGTAATGTAACGTTTACTTTTGCCTTATACATAATTGAGATTCACATCCGGATCCCATGCTCTGTCTGGGATCGCATTGTTATTAGTTTTCTGACTCCTTAACAGAGCATTGGAGCCCGTAATTTCCTTGTTCCAGAAAAAGGTTAAAGTTAATCTTTATTTAACTTAGCTGCTACCTGTTGCAGGATATTTCTCCGGGCTGATTCTGCAGAGTTTTCATCCATATTTATCCAATTGATAAAGTCCCAGCGTCGAAACCAGGTGAGCTGACGTTTTGCATATCGTCTTGTTTGCGTTTTCATATCTTTTATCATTCTATCACGGGATATTTCATCGTTCAGAAAAGCGATTGCCTCTTTGTATCCGACGGTATTAAGTCCCGGATCTTCGCGCGAATAGCCCATTTCAAGAAGTTCCCGTACCTCATCCAGGAATCCCTGTTCAAACATTCGTTCAACTCTGCGGTTAATGCGGTCGTACAGAACCTGCCGGTTACGTTTCAGCCCGAATACAAACATATCGGACGGAACTTCAATGCTGCGATCATCTGAATGAAATGAGCTGAATGCTCTGCCGGTTTGCATCCAGACGTCCAGAGCCCGGTAGATACGCTGGGGATTCATCCCATCCATTTTTTGAGCGTATTCGGGATCAACATTAATTAATTTATTATATAAAGGTTCAATACCTTCATTCTCAGCCTGTCGCTCGAGTTTCTCCAGGTTTTCTTCATCTGCTTCGGGGACATCATCGAGCGGTTGAATAATACATTGTATGTGCAGAGTGCTGCCGCCGACATACAGCACCTTTTTATTTTCAGCCTGAATATTCCTTTCCCATTTTTGTGCACGCTCATAGAAATCGGCAACACTGTCTTTCTTGTGAGGATCAATAATAGAGAGGTTATAATGCGGTATGTTATTCCGTTCATCAGGAGCAGGAGTAGCTGTCCCTATGTTAAGATGTTTATAACACTGGCGTGAATCGGCTGATATGATTTCAGCATTTAATTCTTTGGCAAGATCAACAGATAATTCTGTCTTGCCCACCGCTGTGGGACCTATAAGAAGTAATCGCACGCACAACCTCTTATTAACAGTTAGAAAATTTTGATTAATGCAAATGAAAGCCGAAACTATGAGACATGGTTCAATATTCAAAAAGTATTATTATAACAAACTATCCCAAATTGTTTCAAAATAAATTCATCAGTTGCAGCTAAAATAAAACTTGCCTGACATTAGAAAAAGCCAATATTTGACCGCTTAATTTGGTTGCTAAGAGAGGAAGGATTTATTAGTATAAGATACTTATATTTCGGACGTATTTAGGATGTCTGACAAACGCTCAGTCTAAAAAAAAATATATATGAGATTCAACGTATCAAGCAATGAGTTAGTAAAAGCGCTCTCAGCAGTATCGGGTGCCGTGCCCAATAAAGCAACTTTGCCCATCCTTGAAACCATTTTATTTGAAAGTGAGGATGGAAAGCTCCGCTTAACCGCTACTGACCTCGAAATATCGATTATTGAGTATATGAATGCCGATATTGAAACAGACGGAGCAGTGGCTATTCCCGCCCGGCGTTTGATTGAAACACTTCGCCAGCTGCCTGATATACCTGTGGCTTTTGATGTGGATGATAAATTCAATATAAAATTCCGAACCGACAAAGGTACTTATAAGCTGGTGGGTGAAGATCCCGACGAATTTCCTGAAGTACCGAATCTGGATGAAGGCCATACACTGGAAACAACCAGAGACCTCATGCTGAAAGCGATAGGTAAGACGCTTTTTGCAGTTTCCAATGATGATCTGCGTCCGGCCATGATGGGTGTTTATTTTGATATCGGCCCGGAGGAAAGCAAGTTTGTAGCTACCGACGGACACCGGCTGGTTCGTTATATAAAAACCGATCTGACTTCCGACAAAGAAATAACTTTTATTGTGCCTGAAAAGGCGTTGAGTCTCGTACAAAAGGCATTGCATGACGATGAATGTATTATGACAGTCACCGAAGACCATGTTCGTTATAAAAGTGGAAATACTATAGTAATTACACGCCTGATTAACGAGCAGTATCCGAATTACGAGTCGGTAATTCCGCGGGATAATGATAAAAATCTCGTGATTAGTAAGGAACAGATGCTGGCGACAGTAAAAAGAGTAGCTATTTTCTCCAGCTCCACAACACGCCAGATTCGCCTGCAGATGAATCCGGATAAATTGACTATCCGTGCCGAGGATATTGATATGAGCAGTGAAGCCAAAGAGACTATTGCCTGTGAGTATGACAATGAGGAGATGGAGATCGGGTTTAACGCTAAATATCTGGCCGATGTTTTAAGCAATGTCGATGATGAAGAAGTCTATTTTGAATTTTCGACTCCCAACCGTGCAGGTATTGTCAAGCCTTCCGAAGAGGGTGAGAACGAGCAGATACTGATGCTGGTCATGCCGGTGATGCTAAACACTTATGCGTAACGTAATAACCCTTACGACTGATTTCGGTCTCCAGGATTATTATGTAAGTGCGATGAAAGCAATAATTCTGGGTATCGCCCCGGATGTGCGTCTTGTTGATATTTCGCACGACATCCCCTCCCAGGATATTATGGCCGGTTCATGGATATTGAGAAATTCAGCCATGCTCTTCCCGTCCGGCACCGTACACACGGTAGTGGTCGACCCGGGTGTCGGAACAGACCGCAATTCCATTGCCCTGAAAATTGAGGATCAATATTTTGTGGGACCGGATAACGGCATTTTTTCGCCGCTCACCGAAGAGAGGGATTTTAAGGCAGTGTGCCTGACCAATAAAAAATACTGGCGGGAAGATACATCCAACACTTTCCACGGCCGTGACATTTTTGCCCCCGTTGCCGCGCACCTAAGCCGCGGAGTCGAGCTTGAAGAGCTTGGAGATCCGATCGACGAGCTTGTTACCTATCGCTGGACTGTCCCGATTGCCGATAAAGATGGTTTGCAGGGAATGGTCATTCATATCGATAAATTCGGGAACCTGGTGACCAACCTCTCACAATCGCTTATTGAAGAGTTTAAAGATAAGAATGTGAAGATATACCTGGGTAATACGATCCTGGAAGAGATCGTCACCACCTTCGGATCAGTGCCCGACGGTGAGCCGGTTGCATTCATCGGCAGTTCGGGAATGCTTGAGATCGGCATTAACAAAGGGAGCGCCGAAGAGATGCTGGGAGTCCAGAAGGGAGCGCAGATCTCCGTCATTTTACAGAAAGAAAGTTAGTGTAACTACTAAAAAGTGTAGTACCTAATATTAGTTTTAATTTCTCTCATTCAATATAGTGGTGTTACTTTCTAAATATCTAGTTACGACCAGTGAGGCAGCCAGTTTAATGAAAGGTTCATTTAGATGCCCTTATTTGATAAACAAGTCGACAACCAATTCATTGCCTCTGCGACATGGATGAGATTTCTCGACTGCGCATCGGAAGACCCACCGATGCTACGCTCGAAATGACGCCGTGGTTATTGTGAAGCTAATTAAATACTACCCACATTGTCATCCCTGTAGAAGTTAGATAATTCGTTGACAGTTTTAGTTAATTGTTTAGGAAAAGTCCCCTCTCGAGAGGGGTGTTCGCCGTGATTTTCGGCGGCCGGGGTGTGTAGGTCTGTGCCATCTACCCGTTATACATTACTTTTTTCAACGACGAAATCCCGACAGTGGTACGGGACCGGTAAAACCACCGGAATCAAAAAATCGCCGGCTGATCCCCGAGAATTCGGGATCGGCGGCATCGGTTGGTACGCGGGATAAATTCAATGGTCCTTTACGTGAATCAATTGCTTCTAAAATCTCACCGGTGTGAATTTATCCACCTCTCGCACCTCCCTGTGCCTGCTCTACGAAGTACAGCCTACGTAGCCTGCTACTTCGGCGCAGTAGGCCCTCGGCGTAGTTGAGCTTGTACCCTCCAACGATTCAAAGGCCGGATTTTTTTTCTTGCAACTCATTTTGTCAACGAATTACATAACTTCTATAATCCCGACTGGAAGTTCGCGGTTTTGCGGACTGAAACGGAGGAATCTCATCCGCTGTGAAATGGCTGCCAACTTATAAAGGTTCAGTTAATTGCCCTTGCTAAAAATTACAACCGGTAATCCTTTTCTAAATGGATGATCAGCAATAATCTCAAGGTAATAGTTATCTTGTCTTATTATTTATTGTAAACATATGAGCATTCGGGACAGGATGACACGGTCGTTGGTTGAGCAAGAGTTTAACCGCAACTCTGAATCTCTTCTTGCGTACTATTTTCAGTGATAAGAAACGGTAAAACAGAATTTAGATGTTGGATATGAGATTAGCAGTCTAAATCCACATAGGAAATTCAGCATTTAAGAAAACAATATGGCCCTGGAATTCCGATCCCCCATTTACGAACAGGCTTCGATCAGCATACCGGAAGAGGTTAGCCACCTTCAAAAAAACTTTAACGGGACGATATGCTCGAATAAGGGGGATGAATATGTCATCAGGAATAATATTGTCGATTTTCTCGGTGATAATGGATCCGAGGATATGACATGGGCACAAAGTTCCAACCACTGGAAAGTGACTGCGGCAGTGTATGAGGATATCTGGCGCAAGCGGTCATTATCGTTTCTGACCGGCGAAGAATTCCCCATCGAAAAAGAGAAGGAGCTGTTGATTGACTGGCTTGAACCGCAACGGGGTAAACTATACCTGGATATCGGTTGTTCTACAGCGTTGTATGCCCGCCTGGTAAAGAAAAATCAGCCGGATTGCAGAGTGGTTGCACTCGACTTTTCTCGTCAGATGCTGGAAGAGGCGCGAATCAAGGCGGAAGCTGATGAAACCGATATCTTCTTTCTGCGTGCAGATGCCCGCTATATGCCGTTTTATGGAGCTGCTTTCGACGGACTGATGATGGGCGGAACGCTTAATGAGTTAAACGATCCGCTGAAAGTGCTTTACGAATCGCGGCGTGTGATCAAGAAAGAGGGGACTCTGTTCATGATGCATCTCGTTAAATCGGATGCCTGGTATATCCGTTTACTGCAGGATTCAGCAGAATTTGGTGGTTTAACATTTTGGACCGTTGAAGAGAGCAATCATCTTTTTGAGCGTGCCGGTTTCAGTGTCGTCGATCAGTTCAGCAAAGGTATTGTCTGCTTCAGCAAGCTTATACCTTCTTAGAAATGTTAAATTTTAAATGTTGAATGTTAAATTACCTCTTTTCCTAATTCAACATTCAAAATTATCTACATTTCATCAGGGGCACTGATACCGAGTATACCCAGTCCGTTGGCCAATAGATGGGCAGTTGCTTTTGCCAGGGCAGATCGTGCCTGGACAAGACCCTCTTCTTCACCAAGGATGCGACAGTCGTGGTAGAAAGTTGTGAAATGTGACGCAAGGTCCTCCAGATAATTGATCAGGCGGTGAGGCTCTCGGCTTTCGGCTGCACTCAACACCATTTCCGGGAAACGTATCAAACTTTTGATCAGGTTTATCTCGGAACTGTGGGTTAAGAGTTTCAGATCGGGTTTGCTATCAAACGAATATTCCTGCTCTGCTTTGCGTAATATGCTTTGAATGCGTGCATGGGCGTATTGCAGGTAGAAGACGGGATTTTTATCACTCGCTTCTTTGGCCTGAGCGATATCGAATTCCAGGTGTGTGTTGGGATCACGCATCAGGAAGAAAAAACGCGTAACATCCGAACCGGCTTCATCCATCAGTTCATCCAGCGTCACAAAGTTGGCTTTCCGCGTACTCATTTTGTACGGTTTTCCTTCCTTGACAATAGTCACAAACTGGTAAACGACCACGTCTATTTTCGAGTCGTCATACCCAAGCGCTTTTATCCCCGACAGCACGTCGGGATAAGTCGCGATATGATCGGCCCCGAATACATCGATGCACTGATCATAGTTGCGATCGAGCTTGTTGGCATGATACGCAATATCGGGCAGGCGGTACGTCGGTTCTCCGCTGCTTTTGATCAGTACTGTATCCTGATCCTTGCCGAATTTTGTGGTTCTAAACCATGTAGCTCCTTCCTTGTCATAGGCTAAATCCTTTTCACGAAAAATTTCAATCGCTTTATCAATAGAGCCATCCTCATACAGATCGTGCTCATTAAAGAATGAATCCATTTTAATATTCATGCGCTCAAGGGTAGCCTGGATATCCTCGAAAATAAGCTGTTCGGCTGCTTCTTTGAAAGGCGTTATTTCTTTTTCCCCAACCAGTGCCTCTCCCTGTGCATCTATAAGCGATTGAGCAATGTCCCGGATATACTCCCCTTCATATCCGCCTTCCGGAAATTCAGCCTCACGTCCCAGCAGTTCAAGATAACGGACACGAACACTTTGACCCAGAATGCGCATCTGCCGCCCGGCATTGTTAAAGTAATACTCGCGGTCGACATCAGCACCGATCCACTCCAGCAGGCGTGCTATGGTGTCTCCCAGCACGGCATTGCGTCCATGCCCCACGGTTAACGGACCGGTTGGATTGGCACTTACGAATTCAACCAGAATACGCTTGCCATTTAACTCGTCCGATCTCCCGAAGTGAATATCCTCTTGGAGAATATCATTAAGCTGCTCAAAAAGGTAGTTTTCGGCATAGCGGAAATTGATGAATCCCGGTCCTGCGATTTCAACAGCATTTATTTTATCGTCCTCATAATCCAGGTTTTCAACAATCCGTTCAGCTATTTTCCGCGGATTCATCTTCAG
>CAZPWQ010000126.1:0-9772 GCA_964590495.1 uncultured Balneolaceae bacterium | reverse complement strand
TAGATCTAATTTAAAAGTAGAGAGAGAAGCAGATATTTTTGCTGCAAATTCTTTGATTCCAAAGATGTATTTGGCAAAAAAAATCGGGAAATCTAAAATATCAGCTGATTTTGTACTCAAAATAGTCGATCATTTCGGCGCATCTGTTACAAGTACTGCAATACGTATTTTGAATCTAGATCATTTTCCTTTTTTGTTATTAAAATCTGAGAATGGAAAAGTTTTGTGGAGTTGGCCATCTGAACAGTTAAAAGATAAAGGGCTTAAATATCCATTAAAACAATTCAGTCGCCTAAATAATGGAAGCCTTACCCACACTTACTCAAAGGTTAAAATTGATCCGCTGACTATATTACGACAAGGAACAACAGCATCGGCATGGTTTTCATGGATTGATGAAAGATCCAGTCAAAATATTGTTATGATTGAAGAAATTATTTCATTGGGAGAATATGGTATCTTGACGTTAGTATATCCTGATAGATTTTAGAATAGTTATTATAATTGTTCATGGATCAATGGATTTAATATATTTAAGCTGTGTTAGCATAGGTCAAGTGATAATCCAAGGCGATGGCAAACAAACAACACCTTCAATTTCGGGGAGAGCAGATTTTAACAGGGCGTTTCAGCTATCGTAACAGGTATAATCCGAATAACAACAATGCCGATCCCGATCCGGATTACCGGCCCATGCAGGATGTTTTTCGTCAAAGTCTGGCCAGTTTTACGCGAAAGCGAGCATTGAGAAGAGAACGCAGGAATCCTGATATCCGGGTCGCACACAAAGATTATGTACAGCTCAATTTTTATGGGGTGTACGACATTGCAAAATTTGAGAGGATATACCGGGAAAGATTCGGGCTCAGTCCGGTGACCTTTTGGAATTATAATCGGTCGGGGCTTTTTATTATTGAATTTCCTCACCGTTTTGAAGCATTTATACAAGATGTACAAACGTTTATCGATGCGGAAGATCCGCTGGATGAGAATGTAGGATATTCTCCGACTATCCGGTTTATTAAGTCCTTCGACGGATTTTCCATCGAGGAAATGCTAAAGATATATGGAGCGCACAGGCATGTAGTGATCGATGTTTTCAAAACGTTGCGCCTGTCCAACCAGTTTTTTGTACCCGTCCGAGAGCAGTTGCAGGAATATCTGGAAGAGCGGGATATCACATATGAGTTTAATCCAAGGGCTGAAATACTGGAATTAACAGAACCTACTCTGGAAATACTAGTAGAGATCGCCAACAATTTTGACATTATTTACAGCATTTCCTCTCATGACTCCGGAATTATCCGGCCGTCCAGGTTTGGTGAACCAATCCGGGAATATGGATTCACGATTAACGAGAACGGCATCCGGAAACTTCCTATTATTGGTGTGCTCGATTCAGGGGTGAGTGACCAATCACCCCTTGAACCACTGTTGATTCGGGCAAATACGGATTTTGATCTGACACAAACTGACCCGTTTGATGATGATCTGGATCATGGTACAGGTGTAGCCGCTCTTGCTGCTTTGGGGACCCGTCCTTATCCGGATTTCAGGGGTGAATTAGAGGCAGATGCACTAATTCTGCCTATAAAGATAATTCAGAATAATAATAACCCACTTTCACAGAAAGGTATTCTAGATGTCATCCGTCGCGCAAACCAGGAGCTTGATGTTCGCATATTTGTTTTAACAGTAACCTGGGATAACCACAAGAAAACGCACGAAAAACCGTCGGAATATACGTTTGCTCTTGATCAGCTTGTTCACGAATTGGATATCCTCATTTTTATATCGACCGGTAACAGAAATGATCTATTGCAGGGAGTGGATGGTTTTGTTGAATATCCGGTTCATTTTTTGGAAGACGAGTCCAACCTGAAAACTCCGGCTGACAGTATGAATAATGTAACGGTGGGAGCTATCGCCGATAATTTGACAAATGGTGCGTTTGATGGATTTTCTGTTGACAGAAATTATCCGGCGGTATACAGCCGGAAATTCCATTACGATTGGGACGATGATGATCTAAAGCAAAGCATTGTCAATTTAAAATTAACCAAACCGGACTTTTTGCTTCCCGGCGGAGATTATGATCGTGAAATAAGTCCGGATGTTTATGGAATAAAAGTACTTTCGGCTGATCCCCGGTTTAACTTCAACATTATGCCGGGGACAAGCTATGCAGCGCCGCTTGCCGCCAATCTTGCCGCCCGGTTGATGAATCGATATCCGGAGATTACGAGTATGCAAACTATTAAGGCACTGATGTTGAATGCATCAAGAGAAATTAAACTGGGACCCGAGTTCGAGCAGGTACCAAAACGCACAAGAACTGCTATATGTGGTCAGGGAATACCCGATGAGATTCTCTGTATGTATTCAGACGATCATAGAGCTAGCTTTGTTTTAGAAGGTTCATTGCGTCCTGAGCGCATGGAGGTGTACGAATTAAAGCTGCCGGAATATCTGCTTGACGCAAGTAAAGATATAGGGTTACTGAAAGTACATGCTACCCTCTGTTTTTCATTTGATCCGGTTCCGGACAGTCAGCTCGCATACTGTCCGATTCACTTTGCCTTCGGTTTTTTCAAAAATGTACCTGTTAAGGATATTCAATCAAAAAAACTAAGCGAGGTAAAGTTAAAGCAGGGTTGGTCGGAAGACTATTACTACGGTAAGGGGATATTGAGTAATGCTCAAAAGGTAGAGTTCTCTATTAGCAAGCCGGATCTGGTGACAGAAGAAAATACAGTACGGTTTGGAATACACAGTAAACTTCACAAACATTTGGATGCGGGCCGCCGGTTAGAGCATAACAGAGAACACTCCTACTCACTGGTTGTTTGTATTGAAGAAACTACACGAGAGCAGGACCGGACATTTAGTCTTTACGATCAATTAATCGCAATCAACGAACTAGATGCCATAGCTGAAATCGAAGTCGAAACCATTGACTTAGAAGCAGAGGCTTAGTCTGTAACCGACTGTTGTTTTTTCTCTTCTTTGATAGATTTGAGCCAGAATTCCGTACTGATAACTGGTTTTAACTGTGTAGTTTTATTTTCCAGATCAAAAAGACTGTTTTTAATGGCTCTGATCAGCGTACGTTGAATGCTGTAATAAGAAAGTCCTTTGGCTGTCTGGATAACATCATGAAGTTCGTGTTGATCATCCAGAGAAAATGGGCCGGCACTAAGGGTTTTATTGATTAACTGTTTAATATAGTTTTTATCCGGCAGTTCAAGCTTTAGTTTTACATCAAAACGGCGGATCAGCGCGGAGTCAATTAAATGAGCGTGATTGGTAGCTGCAAGCAATACCACATTTTGAGGCAGATAATCAAACAACTGCAAAAATGTATTAACCACCCGCTTCATTTCTGCATGATCCTGGTTTGAATCTCTTAACTTGCCGAGCGTGTCAAATTCATCAAAAAACAGTACGCATTCATTTCGGGCTGCTTTCTGGAACAGCTTACTCAGGTTCTTACTGGTTTCTCCGAGTTTGGAAGAGACCACAGCCCCGACATTTATTACGTACATCGGTCGATTCAGCTCACCCGCCAGTACATAAGCGGCCAGCGTTTTGCCACAACCTGATGGTCCGTGGAGAAAAACTTTATTGGAAACAGGCAGTTCAAACTTTTTCAGGTATTCATAGCTCTGTTGTTCTTTTACGAAAAGCCTGAGACTATCCAATACAGATGGCTCGCAGATCAAATCATCAAAAGAGTATCTTGAGCTTAGCTTTTCAAGCACAAGATCTTTCAGAGATTGATCCTCCACAGGTACAGATTCTGTAATCTGGTTTTGGAACATTGGGCCGCTATTAACAGCCTGCTTCTGCCGGTTTTCTTTCAGTATCGACTGTAGTTCCAGAGCAAAATTATGCTTGTTAATCTTCTTGGAATAGTCAATCAATCCCTGCACCTTTTCTTTCAGGCGTTTATCATCGCTCTGCAGAGCATAACGTGTAATTTCTTTTATATAATCGTAATGACTCATAAAATCGTCAGGTTTTTAGAAAATATGCATATTCGAGTACTAAAAAGCGATAGCCGTTAAATAATATATTCAGGGGATGCCTACGTGGTGTCACCCTGATTGTGCATAATAAACCCTAATTTTGCATAATAAAAAGTAAAAGCGATGAAGTATATGACATTATCCCAAAAACAAAGGATATTATTGAACTTTTGTTTAGGGAACTCACAATAGACTGATATTAAAACTGATTTTTATGGGTACAAAGGCATTTATCACTAATAGCCAGACAAGAAAGCTCAAGAAAAGACTACATGAACTCATCGGCCATAGTGCTGAACTGAAGTTTTTAGTTGGTTTTTTCTACTTTTCCGGCTGGAAGGAATTATATAGAACATTAAAAGAGCGAGATGATCTTACAATCAAAGTCTTGGTGGGGTTGCAGGTAGATAAGATGCTTGGTCAGCTGATGGAAATACCTGCTGACAACAGCCAGCATTCCAACCAGGAAGTTGCAGATCAAGTGATGGAATCTTTTGGCAAAGCCCTGAATGCGGAAGAGCTGGACCGGGAAGCATTTTATGAGCAGGTCGATTTTTTTCTTGACCTCCTGGAGCAGAACCGGTTGGTCATTCGAAAGACCCTGGAGCCCAATCATGCCAAGCTTTATATCTTTAAAACCAAAGATAAGCTTCAAAGCCTGCGGGAATGTTTCTTTGTGACCGGCAGCAGTAACTTGACGAAGGCCGGAATAGAAGAGCAAAACGAGTTTAATGTAGAATTAAGTGATTTTGGGACCGATGAGGCTGAAGAATACTTTGACGCACTTTGGGATACTGCTGTTCCGATTACAGAAGATGACTCGGTAAAGAAGTTTTTAATCGACATGGTGAAAAACCGCACCCAGGCTGCCGAGGTATCTCCTTTTGAAGCATATGTGATGGTGCTGAAGACCTACATTGAGCTGATGGAACAGAAAGAAGTGAAGCCACAGATTATGAATCTGCTGGAAGAGCAGGAATATAAACAGTACCGCTACCAGGTCGATGCTGTCAACCAGGCGTTAACAATTTTGGATGAATACCAGGGTGCCATAATCGCCGATGTAGTTGGTTTGGGAAAATCTGTGATTGCCAGTCTGGTAGCCAAGCATCTCGGCGGAAGAGGAGTAATTATCTGTCCACCGGGCTTAATGGGAGACGAAAAAACTGCTTCCTCCGGTTGGAACAAATATGCGCATGATTTCAAACTGTATGACTGGAAAGTGATGTCGGCCGGTGACCTGGAGGGTGCCGCCGAATATATGCGGCAGTGGGGCGATGACATCGAAACAGTCATTGTAGATGAAGCTCATCGCTTTCGAAATCAAGATACACATGACTATGAATTCCTTTCTACTATTTGCCGTAACCGGACTACCTTGTTATTGACGGCTACCCCTTTCAATAATAGTCCTGCCGATATCTTTTCTCTCCTGAAGTTGTTTATTGTTCCCGGCAAATCTGGAATTACGCTGGAAGACAATTTGGAAGGACGATTCTCCCATTACGAATCCATATTTAGACGGCTCTCCTATATTACTAAAAATCATAAATCAGTTGATCCGGAAAAAAGAGATAAAGCCGAACGCTACTATATGGCTTTATTCGGGACGCTGCCCATCGATATGAAACGTGTACGTATACGAGCCAACCAGCTGGCTTCGGAAATTCGTAATGTCATTGAACCGGTATTGATACGACGGAATCGTTTGGATCTTAAGCAGGATCAGGTATACAGCAGAGAGATCATGGAGCTATCACAAACTAAAAGTCCTGATGAGCTGCTATTCGAATTGAGTCGGGAACAATCTGCTTTCTATGATGACATTATGACGACTTATTTCGGGGATGGTGCAAGATTTAAAGGCGCTATCTACCAGCCTTTTATGTATAAAAAAGAGGTCGATGAAGAAAATCTGGATGAAGAGGGTAATCGCACCTACCAACAGCAGCGTAACTTGTATGATTTTATGCGCCGTTTGTTGGTTAAGCGATTCGAGAGTTCTTTCGGATCATTCCGGCAGAGTATTGAAAATTTTATTCGCGTACACAAAAGGGTATTGGAATTTATTGAAAATTCAGGTGGCAAATACATTCTTGATCGTACACTGGTAGAGAAGGCCTATGATTCCTCGACTGAAGAAATCGAAGAGTTATTAGTAGAGTTTGAAGAGAAACTGGAAGAGAAAAAACGACGTCCAAAGCATGATCGGATTTACGACGTAGAAGACTTTGAACACAAGGACGAGTTTTTCGCAGATATTAAAAGTGATCTGGCTATGCTGGTAGAAGTAAAAGATCAGATAGATGCTTTGGACCTGGCACAAAATGACCCGAAAGCCAATCGTGTAATCGATGAAGTTCGCAGAATACTTGATGAACTACCAGAGGATGGCGAACCTCAGCGAAAGGTTATTCTTTTCTCGGAATATGTAGATACTATACAGCATTTGGAACCATTTTTTAAAGATGCGTTTCCCGATGATATATTCGTAGTTGATGGCACGATTGGAAAGAGAAAAGCGAAGGAGCTACTACAAAATTTCGATGCATCCGTTAGCGAAGAAAAGCAGAAAGACGATTATAAGGTTCTTCTAACTAGTGATATTTTGTCCGAAGGTCAAAACCTGAACCGGGCCGGCGCAATAATAAATTATGATATACCATGGAATCCGACCCGGGTGATACAACGTGTGGGCCGTATTAACAGGATTGGCAAAAAGGTTTTTGATGATCTGCACATTTATAATTTTTTTCCAACCGAACAGGGGGCAAATGTGGTAAAAAGCAGGCAAATAGCCGCACAAAAGATGTTTCTGATACATAATACCTTGGGCGAAGATACCCGGATTTTCGATGAGGAAGAGGAGCCGACGCCTTCGGAGCTGTTCAAACGGGTAAACCGAAACCCTGATGAGGCTGAAGAACCGGGACCACTTACGCATATCCGTAACATCTATCAGGAAATCGAAGAAAATCATCCCGATGTCATAGAGCGGGTCTCAAACTTTGCCTACCGTATTAAAAGTGCCAAGGGACATACTAAAAGTGAACTCTTGGTTTTCCGTCGCAAAGCGCTCGGTTTTTTTATCAGCCATGTTGCGGATCCAAAAGATGATAGGCCTAGTGTTGAGACCATATATTCAGTCATGGATAGTCTGCCATACATAGAATGTGATTTGAATGAGCCCAAACTGGAACTAAGTGAGACTTTCTGGAAGTGCTATGAAGCGGTAAAAGCACACAAAGCCGATTATACGGTAACACACAGTGAGATATCGTTTGAAGTAAAAGCTTTAAACGTATTGAAAAATGCCCTCAATAATTTTAAAAGTGAATTTGCTGGTGAGGTTCCTTTTATTCGAACTTTAATTAAAGATTTGACCCACTTCCGTTCCCTACCTAAGTTTACTATGCGTCGGCTGGCTAATATTGAGCTTAAAAAAGGCAATAAAAAAGCAGTAAAAGAACTAAAAAAAGCCATAAAAGAGATCAAGCAGGTTTTCGGGGAAGATTACTTGGAAAAATTGGAGCGTAAGGTCGGGGATACCAAGAGTGAGATTATTATTGCCATTGAAAATATAAAGAAATAACTGGGGTTATGTCTGATATTAAATTATTTCAAATAAATGGTCCTAAAGTTGAGGTGTTACAAAGCTCCTCAGCCAAAATAGAAAAATCCCTCCAGACTCAGATTGAAAACAATCTGGACATCTACTTGGGTGTCAGCTTTCTGGCTACGGAGTACTCCACCGGTTCCAACCACGGAGGCAGAATTGATACACTGGGCATCGATGAAAACGGGAGTCCGGTAATCATCGAGTATAAAAGGGCTACTAACGAGAATGTCGTCAACCAGGGCCTCTTCTATCTAGATTGGTTATTGGATCACAAAGCTGAATTTGAATTACTTGTTCTTAAAAATATCGGAACAGAGGATTCCGAAAATATCGACTGGTATAATCCCCGTCTGCTTTGCATCGCCGGTGACTTTACCAAGTACGACGAGCACGCGGTAAAGCAGATGAACCGGAATATCGAGTTGATCCGATATAGAAGATTTGGTGACAATCTGCTTCTTCTTGAACTGGTTAATGTGGCTGAGGCGAAAAGTAATGGCAGCGACTCAACTGCTTCAAATTCATCCGGAACCAAACAAGAATACAAGACTATTACTGATCATCTGAAATCGGCCAATAAGGAACTTACGGATCTTTATCATGCCCTTCGCGATTATATGATGAATCTGGGTGATGATGTACAGGAGAAGACGCTTAAATATTATTTTGCTTACAAGCGAATCAAAAACTTTGCCTGTGTTGAAGTCTATACTCAGAGTAACAAATTACAGGTATATATAAAATTGAATCCTGATGAAATAAAGTTGGAGGAAGGCTTTACCAGAGATGTCCGCAACATTGGGCACTTTGGTACAGGGGATCTGGAAATTACCATCCGAAACGAAGAAGATCTGGAGAAAGCGGAGCCACTTATTTTTGAAAGTTATGAAATGAGCTAACCCATGAAATTCTTCCTCGCCGTCACCGACGACAACTGGTATCATTTCCTGGCTCACCACGAGCCGGACGAGGTGAATTTCTGGCGGCCGAGTAGTACGATGAATTTCAGAGCCATTTCCGAGGGAGCTCCGTTCCTGTTTAAACTGCACAGTCCACTTGATTACGTAGTCGGCGGCGGATTTTTTGTCCGGCACTCCATTCTGCCATTGTCGCTTGCCTGGGACGCCTTCGGGATCAAGAACGGTGCAGCAACGTATGATCAGTACCGGAAGCTGATCATGAGCCTGCGGAAAAGCAAAGACTTAAATCCCTCCATCGGCTGTACTATACTCACCGAACCATTTTTCTTTCCGAAAGAAGAGTGGATTCCGGTGCCATCCAACTGGAGCAAAAATATTGTAGTCGGTAAAACTTATAATACAGATGACGCCATAGGCAACCGGCTTTGGAGTCAGGTGCAGGAGCGGTTGTCTGACAAAGAACCCGATCCCAAAGAACCCGAACTGGTCTATGAAGAAGGGGAGAGGTACGGCAAAAAATATGAGATACGGTCGCGTATCGGTCAGGGTGCCTTCCGGGTGCTGGTCACCGATGCCTACAGCAGGCGGTGTGCGGTAACCGGTGAGAAAACACTGCCGGTTTTAGAGGCGGCGCATATCAAACCGTATGCAGAATCCGGTCCCAATACCATCAGCAACGGACTGCTTCTGCGCTCAGATCTGCACATCTTGTTCGACAAGGGATATATAACTTTGAATGATGACTTGAATGTGGAAGTCAGCAGCCGTATCAGGGAAGAGTACGAGAACGGACGCGAATACTACGCTTGGCACGGCAGTCAGCTTTCCCAGATGCCTGAGTCGAATAATGAGCGGCCCTCGGAGGCGTTTTTGGAGTGGCATCGAGAGCATATATATAAAACATGATTTTATAAATTTCCTGCCTGACTACGGTGACTACGTCGCTGGCATGTCGAAGTTTTTATCAGCGATGAAACTTCTTTAGTAGTGCGGGAAAGGAATACCGGAAAAAAGTCGCTGGTATATAATTTTGAAGACGGTAATAGTCTTTCCTCATTACTTTTTTCAACGATGAAAAAAGTAACCAAAAAAATCGCCGGCTGGTGAAGCTTTCTCGGCGGCTTCGCTCGCCACACGGGAAAATTTCAATGGTCCTTGTTCTATTGCGGTTGCTTCCAAGAGACTCACCGGTGTGAAATTTTCCA
>CAZPWQ010000125.1:0-10079 GCA_964590495.1 uncultured Balneolaceae bacterium | reverse complement strand
ATCTTACGGACAAGCTAATCCAAAAAATCCCACACCACTGCATGAGAAACGACGACGTAATACAGAGCATCCGCTATATGCTTGATCTGGATGATATTGAAATCGCCAAAATCCTGAAGATGCGGGGGTATAAGCCGGAACGTGGCGAGGTTGAGGCTATTTTTGCGAACCAGGATGAGCCGGCTGATGAGAAGGAGGAGGATTGCAGTAATGAACTGATGGCGCATTTCCTGGACGGACTGATCTACTACAAGCGCGGGAAGAGCGACGACCACCCGGAGCGTCCGATTAAGACGCCGGTCACGAACAACATGGTGCTGAAGAAGCTCCGCGTGGCGTTTAAGCTGCGGGAGAAGGATATGCATGATATCCTGGAGTCTGCGGGTTTTTCGCTCTCGAAGCATGAGATGAGCGCGCTGTTCCGCAGTAAAGGAAGCAAAAATTACCGGGAATGCGGGGATCAGGTTCTGCGGTATTTTTTGAAGGGACTTACCAACAGAATTAGGAATTAAGAATTGGGAATTAGGAATAACACATCCCGACCGCCGAAAATCACGGCCCGACCGTTGCTTTTGTTCCGAAGACC
This sequence comes from uncultured Balneolaceae bacterium, assembly GCA_964590495.1. Classification (GTDB taxonomy): domain Bacteria; phylum Bacteroidota; class Rhodothermia; order Balneolales; family Balneolaceae; genus CAZPWQ01. The sequence goes on along the minus strand of CAZPWQ010000125.1, from coordinate 9,493 downwards.
CAAAGGGATCCTTTCGGGAGAATGCCTTTGGCACGGTCCAACGGGTTCGACAGAGCTCACTGTTTTTCAGACCCATCCTAAACTACGCCCCAAAACCACTGGCTTCGTTGAGCAGGCTCCGGCTCCTTCCCTATTCCGCAAAAACACGGAACAAGGAAGGAGTGACTCTTTTCTAAGGTTTTCAGCAATTTTCTAAGCCCCTCCTTGTTTCGCTGTGGGTTTCAGTCCCGACGGTTCGGGGGGAGGGGTTGGCCCGCTCTACGAAACCTTGGTGTAGTAGAGGGTGGGTCGGCTACTGGGAACATGAATTTGCCACATTATACGACGGAATGAAATTCCCTCGCTGGTGATCCATTAAATCCGGCCTCCTTTCCTCCAGTCAGATCCGAAAAAATGACATGGCACTCCTTCTTGCTTCTCACTTCTCGCTTCTCCCTCCTTTTCGCTAGTTACTTTCTCCAATTTTCGATACGTTAACGCCATGCGACAAATAGTAAATACTGCCAACGGAAGTTACGACGTCCTCGAAGTGCAGGAAGTGCCGGACCTGGTGCCGGAAGCTGACAACCTGATCATCGATGTCAAAGCCTCCGGACTTAATTTCGCCGATCTGCTGGCCCGCAAGGGACAGTACCCGGATGCTCCCTCCAAACCGTGTGTAATGGGGTATGAGGTTTCGGGTGTGGTGCAATCGGTCGGAGATGAGATCGATGACAGCTGGATCGACAGAGAGGTGATCGCCGTGTGCCGTTTTAAAGGTCAGGCGGAACAGGTGTGTGTAAACGAGCTCCAGGTTTATGAAAAGCCGTCGCGGCTCTCTTTTGAGGAGGCGGCCGCGGTGCCGGTCAATTATATTACGGCGTGGGTATTGCTGTCAGTGATGGGTTCGCTGCATGAAGGGGAATCGGTGCTGATCCACAATGCGGGCGGAGGCGTGGGGATCGCCGCGCTCGATATCGCCCGGCACCTGGGGGCGGTCACCTACGGCACGGCCAGTCAGCACAAGCACGATTTCCTGAAGCACCGGGGGCTGGATCACGCTATCGACTACCGCAACGACGACTGGTATGAGGTGATCATGGATCTCACCGGCGGGCGCGGTATCGATCTGATCATCGACCCGCTGGGCGGGAAGGAGTGGAAGCGCAGTTATAAAGCCCTGTGTTCGACCGGACGCCTGGGCATGTTCGGCGTTTCAACGGCCAGCAAGGGTCCGGGAGCGGGCATCAATAGCTACTGGAATATGCTGAAGACGGTCGTGCAGATGCCGCTGTTTCATCCGCTTTCGCTGCTGAATAAAAACCGCGGGGTCTTCGGTGTCAATCTGGGTCACCTCTGGAACGAACGGGAGAAAGCGGACGGTTGGATACAGGCACTTTTGGCCGGCATCAAGGAGGGCTGGATCAATCCGAATGTGGATACGACGTTTTCGTTTGATGATGTACGGGAGGCCCACCGCTATATCGAGGAACGAAAGAATGTCGGGAAGGTTGTTTTAGTGCCGTGACGCATTATTTTAATTTTTAATTTAATCACTAGCGAGGGAATTCATTCCCTCGCCAGTGAAGGACGGAAAATTAGGCCTACCCGACACTAAGGCACTTAGCTCGATAAGATAAGTTACCAGTGTTCATAATCGCCTGACGATTTATCGTTGGGCGGTCGATGGATAGTCTCTTAGCCCATGCTTGGCAAGACATAATTCCCCTCCGGCGGAGGGGTGGACCGCTCATGGGTTTGTGAGCGGGACGGGGTGGGTACGGAAAAGGCTAACATTTGAGACGTCCAGCTTACATCCACTGACATGGCACTCCTTCTTGCTTCTCACTTCTCCAGCAATAACGGCTTCGCACTCCCTTCCTGAATACTGAAGCCCCATTTTTTCAGCAGCGGTTTTTCGAGGGATTCGTCGCGGTATTGGTCGGGGATCAGGATGGGGATGCCGTACACGACCGGGAAGTACCGGTTGCACCCGGGACAGGTCATCAGTGCTTCGAGGATTTCCCCGTCTTCATTTTTGGTGAAGATGTGGGTGTCCAGATCGTGCTTGTCGATCGGACAGCAAAGTTTTTCCAGTAATGATTCGGTCATTTTGTTAGTAGTTCTTCATTTTTAATTTCTAGCTTTGTCCGGGCTCACTGCTTTTTTGACCCATCCTAAACTACGCCCCAAAACCGCTGGCTTCGTTGAGCAGGCTCCGGCTCCTTCCCTATCCGCCAAAACCCGGCGGACAAGGAAGGAGTGACTCTTTTCAAAAATATCAGCAACTTCAAGCCCCTCCTTGTTTCGCTGTGGTTTTCAGTCCCGACGGTTCGGGAGGAGGGGTTGGCCCGCTCTACGAAACCTTGGTGTAGTAGAGGGTGGGTCGGTTACCAGGAATATGAACCTGGCGGTAATCGGGAATAACCGCCTACTGCCGCTGCTTACTGCCTACCGCTTTCACATATTCTTCCGCCTTTTGTCGCGGCTCCTCCGAATTCAGGATACCCGATATCACCGCTACGCCGTTGAAATCGAGCACCCTCAATTCACCGATACTGTCCGGGGTAATGCCGCCGGAAAGGAACAGCGGGATATCAGTTAATTCCCGCGCCTTTTGGACGGTTTCGGGGCGGACGATCTCGCAGCTGTCCACCGACGGTGACGGGAACATGGCGCAAAACGAGATGTAATCCAGTTCGTTCTCATCCGCCCATTTAACTGTCTCCAGGTCATTGCTGCAGGTGATGCCGGCAATGAAATCGCGACCGGCCTCCGATCTGATCCGCCCGAAGCCGGCGGGGATTTCATCGAAGTGGACACCGGCCAGTTCTGTGGACTTCAAAAGCTCCCACTCCTCATTGATCAGTACCGGGACGTCATATGCATCTGCCACCTCAAGGATATCCTTTACCAGCTGTACCTTTCCTTCCTCACCCACCTCCTCCGGCCAGTGGTTCCAGATCTGCAGGATGCCCACACCGCCTTCCAGGGCCCGCCGGGTTTTCTCCAGCAATATCGGCCGGTCCACGGCCGGATCAACTACAAGATACACACCGCTTATGTTATCTGTCATTTCCATCCTGCCTCCATTGCTTTATAAAATGCATTCCAGTACGGATCACTGCCGTCAAAGGTATATGCTTTTTCTTCCCCGTCTTCCACAAGGATAAATCCCTCTTCCCGGGTTGTCATTTCTCCGACCTCTACGACCGGAATCTGATGATCCTGCAGGTGCATGATCAGGGCATCGTCCTTTCCTTTTTTGACGGCCATGATCATCGATCCCGCACCCACGCAGAGGCGGTGATCGATACCGAAGAGCTCGCAAATCCGGTTAGAGGCTTTTCCTGTAGGAAGACTGTCGCTGTTCACGCGGAAACCACAGCCCGACGCTTCCGCCATCTCGGAAATACCGCCGAGGAGTCCGCCCTCCGTCACATCGTGCATCGCCTTCAATTCGGTTTTGGGTTCCAGAACATCGGCCGCTGTCAGCGCATCCTGAAGAGAGGATGTCCGGTAAAAATTATCGCAGGCCTGCTCCCAGACCTTCTTTCCGCACTTCTCCTTCACTTTCTGCGGAAAACTCATCGCCAAAATCGAGGAGGCGGTCAGGGCGCTTTCTTTGGTAACGAGGATGTGGTCGCCCGGCTCTGCCCCGTCACCGGTGATGATCTGGTCCATCGGCGCCTGCAGAAACATCGTGCCGCCGCCGGGAGTCGTGGACTCCTGTCCCGGCGCCTGTGCTGTATGCCCACCGGTGATCGATACGCCTATTTCATCGCAGAAGGTGTGAATATGTCGCCAATATTCTTCAAACGACTCCAGCGGAAAACCGGGCGGCAGGTTCAGCACGAACTGAACGTATTTGGGTGCGAAGCCGGTGGTTGCCATATCATTAGCCATCAGGTGCACCGACAGCCATGCCGATTCTTTCAGTCCCAGCGAAGGGATCAGTGACAGCGGATCGCTGGATACCGCCAGACCCGAACCGTCGCCCATATCGATAATCGACACATCAACACCGAATTTCGGTCCTTTGATTACGCTTGTCCTCTTCCGGCCGGTATGAGGTTGCAGGATTTCTCTGAACAGCTTGCTGCTGATCTTACCACTATTATCTTCAAATGCGCTCATTCTACATCGGTTAGTTTAAGGTGAAGCCCGAAGAAGTCGCCCAGGGGAAAACCCCATCGCTGTACGGGAAACCATTTCGGCAGACCGGTGGCGGTCCATTCTATATTATAACGTCGTCCTTCCAGTGCCTGGTGGATGGTGGATATCAGTTTCTTCGGCGTATAGAAGTTGGCTGTCTCGTAGTAGGGATTCTGTCCGAACAACTCCTGGGCCCTTCTGCGCACCACCTTGGTGGAGTTCCTGTTCATGATGCCGAAAATGATGCCGTAGCGTCCCACCCTTACGGCCTCCCGGATTACTTTGATTGGATTGTCGTAATAGGCAAAAGTGGCGATAAAAGCCAACGCGTCGAAGGTGTTATCCTTGAAGGGCATATGATGGGAGTCGGCCCAGGCAAGGTCGCCATCGAATAACTTAGTTCCTTCTCCGAGCATAAACGGCGAGATATCCGCGCCGGTGGCTTCGATACCGATCTCTTCCCACCAGCGGGTGAAACGGGTTGTTCCGCAGCCATATTCCAGCAGGGTCTCGACCCGCTCATCTTTTTTGATGAGCTTGGCCAGCACTTTTTTCTGCCACACTTCGGCCCGTTTGTACCGTCCTTCGTAATAGTCTTCGTAGCATTCGGTGTGCTCGCGGTTGAAGAACCATTCGTCTCGCTCCTGCCACTGTTCCAGCTTTTTGGTGGCGAGGTCAAATTTCTTCTTTTCAATATTGCTCATCGCGGAATGTTGAGGTGTTGGAAATAATCCGGATGGATATTACTGGCGGGTTATCTGCCGGAACGAGTCTCTCTGCAAGTCATCCGGCATTCCCTACGCTGGTATTATCCAGATCAGGTTATAAGGGTATGATCTCAGCTCTGCACCTGCTATTTATATGCGGAGCACCCCGGTATGTTTCCAAGATAACGATTTTTAGCGGATGGAGAAACCTCTAAGGCACTAAGTTCACTAAGTGTTCTTGGTACCTTAGTGGTTATTCAGGCGAAGTACCAGTGAAATTTTATTCCGGGTTGGCAACCCGGGCTACATATTGATGCCAGCGTATGCTGGTGCCGTGTAGTTGTAGGCCACCGTAAAGGTGGACTACAAAAACCTGCCTCCCTTCCTCCGAATCAGATTCAGTATTAAGCCATGGCACTCCTTCTCACTTCTCACTTCTCACTTCTCACTTCTAGCTTCTAACTTCTTACAGAACTGATTTTTTCAGGACTTTTCTTCAGCCATTTGAGAATCATTTTTTCCAACTGTTTTATCTGAACCGGTTTGGAGAGATAGTCGTCCATACCCGCCTGAAGGCACTTTTCTCTTACATGTGGCTGGGCATCTGCAGTCATCGCAATAATTACAGGGTTGTCATCTTTTCCATTCGTCCCGGACCTTATCTTTTCTGTGGCTTCATAACCATCCATTACAGGCATCTGCAGATCCATAAATATGATATCATATGGTGTATTTTGGATGAGTTTCAAAGCCTCCGATCCGTCTGAAGCGACATCTGCATAATATCCCAACTTTTCCAGAACCTTTAAAGAAACCAATTGATTTATCTGGTTGTCCTCTACTATAAGGATGCTAATATCCGCGTTTTCTGTCGCTTCATCTGAAATTACGCTCTCTTGTGACCCTAACAGCTTCTCTCTCTCCCCTTTTTCCCTGCATCCAATATCAGTATAAATAGTAAAACGGAAAACAGAACCTTTGCCTACTTCACTCTCCACTTCTATATCACCATCCATCATTTTCACTATTTTCTTACTGATGGCCAATCCCAGACCGGTTCCGCCGTAGTTACGGGTTGTGGAACTATCCACTTGTGAAAAAGACTCAAATAATTCGGAGAGCTTATCCTCAGGTATACCAATGCCGGTATCCCTCAGGATAAAACGCAGGCCCTGCTTACCATTTTTTATTCCACAGGTCTCTACTTTTAATTCTACATCACCATTTTCAGTAAATTTTACAGCATTACCCACCAGGTTAATTAACACCTGCCTCAGCCGGGATTTATCAGAAATCAACTCATGTGGAACTTCCGGTGACAGGTCACAGGAGATAGTCAGATTTTTTTCCCTCACTTTAAGAGAAACCAAATTGAATACCTCCTGAATCAGGTCTGGCAAATCAAAGGGAATGCGATCCATTTCCATGTTACCGGATTCAAGCTTCGAATAGTCCAGCACATCATTGATTATGGACAAGAGATTTTCGCCGCCGATTTTGATCGTACGCACATATTCTTCCTGTTCTTCGTCCAGGTGGGTTTCCATAATTAAATCAGACATGCCTATTACCGCATTCAACGGTGTGCGAATTTCATGACTCATTACCGCCAGGAAGTCCGATTTGATACGGGCAGCTGATTCTGCTTTTTCCTTCGCCTGTTCCACGGCACTCATATAACCTTTCTGCCGCTTAACCATCAAGGCCAATAACACTCCCAATATGGAGGAAATGAAAATTATAAAATAGAGTTGATTCCAATAGGAATTAATTTTAACACCCTCCCTATTTATCGCATAACCCATAATGGCGGTGGCATCATCCAGTTCTTCGAGTACCTGCAGCACTACCACGTCCATATCAGATTGCCTCAAATCCATTCTGCTGCTACCCTCCCAGTCAATATTATGAAGCAAGGAATCTACTCTGGAAAGGATAAAGTGGATATCCACCTTATCCTGCGCCTTTAATAAAGACATGTTATGTTCTATGTTCTCCAGCCGCTCATGTATATATTGATTCTCTTCCTCTTTGGTCTGTGGGGAATCGCTTTCAATATATAACCCGATCTCTTTAAATTCTCCGGATACCCGGGCCAAATTGGTCATTAAGGCAATCCGGTCATTAATTCCTGTCCTGCCCTGATCCACCTGCCAGATTATGTAGACCGACCATCCTACAAAAATGACTAACAAAACGCTGGAAATCTGGACGGAATATTTTTGTACAAACGTATAAATACTACCCACCTTAGTTCCTTATATTTTATGAATACCCAATACTGAGGCTTATCTGTAAATTTATTTTGCAAAGACTAGCCATATCTAATGTATAAAGCAATTAAAAAATAGCTGCCAAGCCCGTAAGATAGCCAAACGATACATCGTTGGGCGGCAAGCAGATGGCCTCTTAGTCCAAGCCCGGAATCACATAAGTCCCCTCCGGCGGAGGGGTGGACCGCTCATTGGGTTTGTGAGCGGGACGGGGTGGGTTCAATAAGGCAACCAATTATGGGAAAAGACGACTTATTTCCATACCCTTTATACGAGGGAATAAATTCCCTCGCTAGTGATGCCTCCGGTCTCCTGCCCCGTCGAACCCATCGGACGGCGAATTCAGCCGTCGGATGGGAGAGTTTCCGGTCTCCTTTTCTCCGGTCTCCCTTCCTCCTTTCATTCATTATACGTATCCGGCAAATCATTTTCGTAAAGCACCACATCCCCATCCCGGACAAAATTCTGCATGATGTGGTTGGCTTCGTAGAGGCTTTTGGCCACCACGATCCTGTTCTCGTCAAATCCGCTTTCCCTCAATCCCTCCCTGATGGGGGCTGTCTGTTGCTCGCCGACCAGGATAACCAGATCCAGTTCTGCAGCTGCGATCTGACGGCCGAACTCCCGGTTTTTTTCTGCCTGGATATCACCAAGCTCAATCATGCCGGGAGTAATGATAATCCGGCGGCCGGAATCGAACGCTCCAAGGATTTCCACAGCATTCCGGGCACCGATGGGGTTGGAGTTAAAAGCGTCATCAATGATCGTGATTCCGTTATGCCGCTTGAGTTCCAGGCGATGTTCAACCGGTTCGATACGAGCCGCTGCCATTGCTATAGTGGTAAGACGCATTCCCATCGATTTCGCCACTCCGACAGCCAACAGCATGTTTTGAACGTTGTGAGCTCCCAGCAGCTGCATATTGAAACGTTCAGACTCCCCGTTTGCCCATGCGCTAAAATGGGTACCCTCGTGATTATAGCGGATATTCGAGGCGGTAATGTCTCCCTTTGTGAGTCCGGCCTTGATGACGACAAGGTCATCCCGCAAATCGGCCATGGCGTCTACGAGCTCATCATCGGCATTCAATACGGTTATTCCGCCAGGTTTTGTTCTCCTAACGAGTGTGGATTTCGTCCGGGCGATCGCCTGCTGCGAACCGAAGGTCTCAAGATGAGCGATACCGATATTGGTCACCACCGAAATATCGGGTTCGGCAATATCACACAAGTCGTCAATATTGCCCTCGTACCGTGCACCCATCTCCAGTACCAGAACCTGGTGATGAGCTTCGAGATCGTTGTTGATGACTTTGCATATACCCATCGGCGTATTATAGCTGCCGGGCGTGGCGCACACAGCAAAGCGTTCCCCCAGAATATCCCGGATCATAAATTTCGTACTGGTTTTCCCGTAGCTTCCGGTAATAGCAATCACCGTGAGACCGGGCATCTGTGACAGCTTCTCTCTGGCCATATCGATAAAATGCCGGTGGATGCGATTTTCTACCGGCTTTGTGATGGTAGCGGCAATAAAAATCCAGAAGGGTATTAACGCATCTGCCAGCACCCAGCCGAAGCCGAGAATAAACATGTCGGCCGCATACAGCGCTGAATCCCGCAGCTCAAGCGGTGTAAAAGGGATATACCCGGCATACGAGATAAAGGTTACAAAGGCCGGCAAAAGCAGTGCGAATATAGCAAAGGGGATTGTCAGCCGGATCATCCGCGGTGTGAACACAAGCGGTTTCTTTGTTTTTTCACCGCGATAATAGTTGAAATGGCCGAACCAGAAAAAGCCGAAAACCGCCAGGATTATAATGGCGGCACTGCCGGTAATGGCCGTGGAAAAGAAAAATAACAGTACAAAGATGATGATGTTGTACAGAATATGTTCCGGCGTAATAACCCGCTGGTTCCAGTTGTCGATCAGCCAGTTCCAGTATTCATTGAATTTATAACCGTTCTGCTGGAAAATGTGCAGGAAATATTTTGCCCGAAGGAAAGTATGCCGCACCATAACAAGCACGAACAGCAGGATCAGAGCATCAACAAAAGTAAAATACCAGTTCAATAGAATAGCTTAATGGGTTAAAAATGTGTTACGATGATAAAATGAGTAAAGCATTATTCGGTGGATAGAATGGTCATTTCTTTTCTAAATACCCATAACCTCTATACACCAGCAGCAGAAGGTCGTTAATGTATCGAACTTCTTTTATATTATTTCTGCTTTATAGATAGTAAAAGCAGACGTAAACCATCTAAAATTTACTCAAATATATGAAATTAATTATCCCAATGGCAGGCCGGGGAACACGAGTACGGCCTCATTCGCATACTGTACCCAAACCGTTATTGCCTGTTGCAGGTAAAATGA
>CAZPWQ010000124.1:6772-10161 GCA_964590495.1 uncultured Balneolaceae bacterium | reverse complement strand
GGAATGTGTTACCTATGTCTCCGAACACCTGTTACCTATGTTCCCGGTCTATACACTCTCGAGAGGGGTGGATTTCGCGTGATTTTCGCGAAAGACGGGGTGTGTATGAAAATAGGAGAAAAGGAAACGGATTGTACTAATCACTAGCGAGGGAATTTATTCCCTCGTCTTAATCTTCCAGTTTTTCTGTAGCGGTGAACGTCATTTCGGTGAGTACTTTACTGTACCGGTCACCCAATACTTCTGTATAGCGATCTGTTAAACTCTGCCACACATCACGCAGTTCTTCATCCAGCTCGAGACACTTTTGGGTAGGGTGGACATACGTAGCACGGCCTTCGGAATGCCGTTCGAGGTAACCGCGATACTCCATTTTTTCAACCAAACGGGTAACGGTGGACGGGCTGAGTTGCAGTATTTCGCTCATTTGGCCCGGCTGTATGCCCGGTCGTTTATTGACAGTCAAAAGCAGAAAGGCATGAGAGGGAGCCAAACCAACGGCCCTGAACTCTTCATCCGCCATCCGCGTCAGCATCCTCGCCAGCGCATTAGAGGTAAAATAGAGGCAATCGCTATATGTAGTTTCCTTTTCAGCCATACCTCAATATATAAATTTTGTTGCACATACAACATATAACGGAACAAAGGAGACCGGAGGAAGGGAGACCGGAAAGCAAGAAGCGAAAAGCGAGAAGGAGTGTCGGCACGAAAAATCCACTTTTATCCGGGATAATCCGCGGCTAATTTAGTTTTAGTCATTTATGGATTTCACCCCTAAGAACTATAATCCACCTCCCAGATCCGGTCGGCATAATCTTTAATCGAACGGTCGGATGAAAAATACCCCATATTCACCATGTTAAGGATTGCTTTACGGTTCCAGTCTGCTTCATCAAGATAATTTTGAGCTACCGTTTGCTGCATATCGACATATGCCTCGTAATCAGCAAGCACCATAAAATAATCGCCCTGGTTCAGCAGTGCATTGGTGATCGGGTGAAAAAGACCCGGTTCGGCGGCACTAAAAAAGCCGTCGTGGATCTGGTCGATAACCTGCTTCAGTTCCTCATTTGATTCATAGTACCTTTGCGGATTATAACCTTCGCTGCGCAGCTGATCAATATCCTCAACCGTCAGACCGAATATGAAAATATTATCATCTCCGACCTGCTCCTTTATCTCAATATTTGCTCCGTCGAGCGTTCCGATGGTCAGGGCGCCGTTCAGGGCAAACTTCATATTCCCGGTTCCCGAAGCCTCCATTCCTGCAGTAGAGATCTGTTCGGAGAGGTTGGCGGCCGGAATCATTTTTTCGGCAAGTGAAACGCTGTAGTTGGGCAGGAATAACACCTTGAGCCGGTCTCCGACATCGGGATCGTTATTGATTACCTCTGCCACGCTGTTGATGAGTTTGATATGCAGCTTCGCCATCGTATATCCCGGTGCGGCTTTACCGGCAAACAGCAAGGTACGGGGTACAACCTCCGCATCAGGAGCTTTCTTTATCCGGTTGTACAAGGTGATAGCGTGCATGACCGCCATCAGCTGGCGCTTGTATTCATGAATGCGCTTGATCTGGATATCGAAAATAGAGTTCGGGTTCAGATTCACTCCCATTTTGTTTTTTATATAGGAGGCAAGCTTCTTTTTATTCTCCAGTTTGATTTCCGAAAATTGATCCCGGAAATCGGGGTCATCAGCATACTCCTCCATTTGCTGCAGCTGACCCAGATCCGTCAGCCATTCATCCCCTATTTTTTCCGATACAAGATCAGACAATCCGCGGTTACACTGACGCAGCCAGCGGCGCGGCGTGATCCCATTGGTCACATTCGTAAATTTTTCCGGAAACTGCTCATTAAAATCATAGAATATCGTCTTTTTCATCAGCTTGCTGTGCAGCTCCGATACTCCGTTTACCTTTTTTGAACCTATGATGCCGAGATTACCCATTCGAATATTGGCATTCATCTCATTACTGATGATGCGCATATTGTTCTTTTTGGCCTGATGGGAGCCGGATTCCACTTTAATACTATTTAGAAATCTCCGGTCGATTTCCCGGATAATCTGAACGTGGCGTGGCAGCAGGTTTGACATCAGCGAAAGCGGCCATTGCTCAAGGGCTTCCGGCAGCAGTGTATGATTCGTATAATTCATGGTCTTGCTGACGATATCCCATGCTATTTCCCACTCCAGTTCTTCATTATCCAGTAGAATCCGCATAAGCTCCGGTATCGCCAGGTTCGGATGTGTATCGTTACATTGGACAGCCATCTGCTCCGGGATCTTCCGGAAATCGTCGAATTGTTTCTTAAACCGTACCATAGCATCCTGCAGCGAAGCTGAAACGAGGAAATACTCTTGTTTGAGACGCAGTTCCTGTCCTTTAAACACTTTGTCATTCGGATACAGTACGCGAGATATATTTTCCTGCAACAGGTTGCTTTCCACAGCCTGAATATATTCCCCCTGATTGAAGCTTTTCAGGTCAATACCCCGTGCGGAATTCGCCTTCCATAACCGCAAGTTGTTGACTGTTTCGTTACGGAAACCGGGAATGGGCGTATCATAAGCCAGTGCCAGCACATCATGAGTGTTAACCCAGTCGAAATGTCTTCGTCCGTCTTCGTCTGTGTAGGAAGTTGTTTCGCCGTAAAACTGCACCTTATATTGTTTCTTCGGACGAACAACGCCCCATGGATAGCCGAATTTCAGCCACAGGTCGGGTTTTTCCACCTGCCAACCATCCTGGATTTCCTGGTCGAATATTCCATAGTCATACCGTATGCCGTAGCCTATGGCAGGGATGCCCAGCGTAGCCATGGAATCCAGGTAACAGGCCGCCAGACGTCCAAGTCCGCCATTGCCCAGTCCCGCATCGACCTCGGCCTCCCGTACTTTGTCGTAATCGAGCCCCAGGTCATCGAATGCATCGGCAGCTACATCCTGCATCCCAAGATTGATCAGCATGTTATCGAGCAGCCGGCCGATTAGGTATTCCATGGAGAGATAATAAACTCTCTTTGAGTGCTCCCGGTAATACCGCTGCTGTGTATTGAGCCACCGGTCATGGAGGCGGTCCATTACGGTTAATACCACACTTCGATAATTGTCCCATTCGGTGGAAGAAAATTCATCTTTGGCGAGAGTGTACTTGAGGTGCTGTTTGATATCTTCGCGAAAAGAATCAACATCCATTCCCGTGCGGGGACTAATACTGGTATCGGTTTCCATCATCAGAATCTAAAATATAATTAAAAGTATTATGATATGTGTTTGAAGCTTTACAGGGTTTTCATTGTTCCATAATTATAAAGCTTTCCGGAATAAAACAGAGTAAGAATGATGAATAAAAAGTAAAAATCCTAACCTGTATTTTACTTCGT
>CAZPWQ010000124.1:0-6672 GCA_964590495.1 uncultured Balneolaceae bacterium | reverse complement strand
GGTAAGAAGTGGCAGGAGGCAGCGGCAGTTAGCAGTTTCATGGCAACAGACCAGCCAAGGATCACTGCCCTGTCATTCGAGGGAATGAATTATCTCGCTTGTGATTTTTACTTTCGCTTGCTGCTGGCTTTACAGTCGGGGGAATTGTCATGCCCCGTTGCTTTTCGGACCCATCCTCAACTACGCCCAAAAAGCAAGGCTTCGTTGAGCAGGCTCCGGCTCCTTCCCTATCCGCCAAAACCGGGCGGACAAGGAAGGAGTGACTCTTTTCAAAGATATCAGCAATTTCAAAGCCCCTCCTTGTTTCGCTGTGGGTTTCAGTCCCGACGGTTCGGGAGGAGGGGTTTGGGGTGGGTCAACTGCGGGGAATGAAAACCTGCCGCAAAAAACGAAACACAACGAATAACATTTACTCCTTACGATAAATCCCATAATCAGGCGAAAAGCCCGGCCGGGTGAGGTTCGTGGGGAATTCCAGTTCCAACAGTCCCTGATAGGCATGGGTAGCTACAAAATCCTGCTCGAAAATTCCGTATACCGACGAACCGCTGCCGCTCATGGAGGCATATACCGCACCGAATTCATACATCTGGTCTTTCAGATTTCCCACAACGTGATGTCGCGGGAAAACAGCCTGTTCGAGATCATTAAAGAGCGTATACCGCCACTCGTCGATCTCGGTTTGGGTTAGCGTTTTTTCAAGATCGAAATCCGGATCCGGGTTGGGCTGGCAATATTCATAAGCCTCGGCCGTGCTGCTTGGCTGATTGGGATAGCAGGTAACAATCCAGTAGTCGGGCTGGATGTTAACCGGATCAATTTCATGTCCGATGCCCCGCCCGATACCAGTCCTGCCCTTGATGAAGAAGGGGACATCAGCCCCAAGGTCCCGGCTCAGATCGATCAATTCATCATCGCTCAGACCCAGCGCTTCAATTTTGTTTAACATGCGGAGCGTGATGGCCGCATTGCTGCTTCCGCCGCCCAGACCGGCACCGGCGGGTATCTTCTTTTCGACGCGGATATGATAATTATGTTTGAGTCCCACATATTGTTGAAGGACTGCCACGGCCCGGTTAACCAGATTCTCCTTGCCGGCGGGAATGTCATCGTCGCTTATTTCGAGCTCCATTTCGTCTGCCTGCTGTACCTCGAACCGGTCGCTCCATTCCAGGAAACAGAAGCCGGTTTCGATATGGTGATAACCGGTCGAAAGCCGTTCCAGCACATGCAGCCCGAGATTGATTTTAGCGTACGATTCAGCTATCCACATTTTGTTGTTGGTTATTTGTTATTGGTGGGGTGCTTATCCAACCTTGGTTTCCTGGTAGAAAAGTTGAAATCTGTCAGCGCTAAAATAGCAATAAATGACAGCTTGGTAAAATTATTCACCAGACCTGTCAGGTTTTCAAAACCTGACAGGTCTTTGGCTTATGAAGACCCGCAAAGTTTTAAAAACTTTGCGGGTCTGAAAATAGCATTGTGAATCTTACTCAGAAATTTGGACCAGGAACAGATAATTGAAGTTACGGGCGTAAAACTCACCTGCTTTTTCAGAGGGGACTATTTATATAGTATAACTTAGACACAGTGAGTTTGGATAGCCTTCATCGTTCTGTTAATTCAATTCTGTATCGAATAACTTTCCCTGCTTCGTCACCAAAGCCACTAATTTCTGAATAGAGATATCCGTTTTTTATCTCAGCAATGGGTTCTTTACGTGGCCAGGTGAATTTTGCCAGCAGTTCCCCTGTATTTTTAAGTACCCACCATTCGACTGTGTCCTGGTCCTCTGTTCTCACTCTTGTCCAAATCCTGTTTTCATCATCAACCTTCATCTCTATCAAAACTGGATTGATATCATCGGGAACCTCAATTTCACCCGCAGGCGAAGGCTGTTGTCTGATAGAACTCGGAGCCTTTTGCCCTGCGCCCTCAAATAATGACTCATAATCATATGGCGGGGCCTTGACCGTGTAGTAAAAGGCTGATTGATACCTCCACCGGTCATCAAATTTCTTGATCAGGAAACCATCAGGCCCGGCCGCATACATCGTTCCGTCACCCGACAGGGCGAATTTCGAAGCTCCTCCAATAATAGATGGGACTACCTGCGGCAGCCTCTGTCCGCCTCTCAATATGGAGTATCTGTCTGGAATTTCCAGCGGTTCGAGATTCAGAACATCTCCATCTGAATTGACGAGCATAAACGTCTGGCGAACGGAATCTGCCGCTGGATCAAGTCCATTATAGAAATGTGCTATGTGATTGCCATCATCTCTGGTATAAAACGTAAAGAGTCTCATATTCTGCACGGCTTTATGGTCCATCACGCTCCAATCCTCCAGCTTCTGGCTTCGCTCAAACGTGTAGGTCTCTGAGTCAAAGATGTGCAGGCGTCTTGTCAGCATGTCACGCAAGAAGAGCTTGCCCGCACTCACGGAAAAAGTGGAAACCATATTATATTCACCCGGCCCTCTTCCAATCCTGCCGACTTGTGTGCGGTATGAACCATCAGGGTTATAGACATGAAGCGGCTGTGCGTCCATATTTATCATCTCCCTAATCAGCACGCGACCTTTGTCATCCACACGACTGTCCATGACATTTCTCAGGTACGGCTCTCCCGTATCACCAAACGTCTGTTCGGGAATCAGCTCAATAGCGAACACAGGTTCGGTATCGAAGGGGAACATGGTAAGGTTCTCAATTTCAAGAACATGGCCGGGAATAACCTCTTGAACCCGACCGGTCTCCGCCGAACAGCTTGCAAGGAAAAGGCTTACAAATGTAACGAAAAGTCGATTCATGAAAAACAATCGTTGACACACTGTTGAGATAATACCTTTATGAAGTTATCGTTCTGTCAGGTTGATGCGGTATTTGACTATTTTGCTCTCCCAGCTTTCCGGACCGCCTCAAGGTCTCTGACGTTCCAATCCTGAAGTTTTGTTGTTTTTTCAAATGAGTAATCATCGGTGGTAAAAATGCTAAGGCGTTCGGTTGTTTCGTCACGCAGAAAAACCCTGCCCGTATTGATTTGAAAGTTTGGTGATACGAATTCGTATTCACCCGGTCCCCTACCGGATCGGCCGATTTGCCTGCGGTACGACCCGTCGGGATTATAGACATAAAGCTCGGTTTTAAAATCGCTATTCAATCCCCTGATAATCACCCGGTCATTGTCATCCACAGAACAACCGGTAATAATTCTCAAATAGGGTTCTCCCGGATCTTCTCCCCCACCAAAAGACTGCTCTTGGACAAGATCCACCTCATAGGTCGGCTCAGAATCGGCCGGATAAACTGTGAGATTTTCAAGCTCCCGTATATATTCTGCTTTTTCTGATGCAGAATTATTGGAGCATTGAACAAGGAACAAGCATAGTAGTATGATCAGTAATAATTGTTGGGAATATTGCATGTATTGTAATTAGATAGCTTGAAAAACATAAGGAGATTAGATAACACCCTTTTGTTTTTTTAATCTTTAGTTAATCCATATTCCAGACCACAATCTATAATCTTTGCCCCGGGCTTTTATCACCAGACCTGTCAGGTTTCCAAAACCTGACAGGTCTTTGCCTTATAAAGACCCGCAAAGTTTTTAAAACTTTGCGGGTCTGGAAGTAGCACTATACGACCGGGTAAATTTATTGTCGGCTACAGACCTTATAGCTTATTTCATCTCAATCCGATACCGAACAATTTTCTGAACCCATGGCTCCTCGGTTTCCACGGCATAGAGGTATCCATTTTTTATCAATTTGATTGGTCTTTCTTCTGTGTCCCTGTATAATCGTTTTCCCGGCCATTTGAATCTGGCCAACAACTTACCATATTCATCCAATACCCACCAATCATACATCTTTTCATCATCAGTAATAGTAGATATCCAGAGCCGGTTTTTATCATCCATAAGCATATAGTGTAATGCCGGCCAGGTTTCCGGGAATTCTTTATTGCGGATCCCCTGCTGGAATTGCCGGGACCTGTCCCCATATCGATCCAGGATGTCGTCGCGGATCATCGCGCTCTTTTTGTACGGGTAGTAAAAAGCCCGCAGGTACTGTCCGTTGGGATCATTTACTTTGACCAGAAAATCTTCTGTCCAGGCGGAATAGATATATCCGTCATCTGATACAGCTATCAGCGCACTTCTGTCGAATGTCAGAGTAGGCGAGGCAGTCAATTGCGGACCGGGAACGCCGGGCCCGGAATAAAAATTCACATCCTTCTCCTCAAATACCTTACCGGAAATGATATTACCCTCCCAATCCATAAGATAATACCGGCGATATCGATCATTTGGGTTGCCTGGTGACAGCGGTTCGGTAAAGCCGAACAGAACGGTGCTGTCATTTCTGATATAATGATTTACCGGATCCGAACGGGAGCCATCCAGTTCTTCAATACTATCCCAGCTTTGCGGGTTCAGGATTACTGTACGGTGATGAGTAAAAGAACCTAGCGAGAAAATATTTATCCTCTGCAATTGATTGTCATAAGCAAACAAATAGCCTGAATGAATATGTATACCTGAAATACTTTGAAATTCACCCGGACCTTTTCCCGATCTGCCCATTCCGGTCAAATAGCTCCCGTCTGGGTTAAAAACATGAATCATTTGTCGTTTTTGCAAGAATCCACCTTCCGCAACAAAAACCCTGCCTTGCTCATCCACAGCCATATTTCCCATCGTTCCGATCCCCACATCGTCTGTGAATGTCGTCTCACGTTTAAATTCGATATCCATTGCAGGTTCGGCATCCGTCGAATAGACGGTAAGGCTATCCACCTCCCTGATATGATCGGGAACGGTGGACATATCTTCATTCGGGGTTTCGGATGAGTTGTTTGATGAACAACCAATAATTAATCCGAAAACCGTTAACCAAATTAAAGTTGCTGTTAATCTCATAATGGTGGATTATATGTCAGTTACAGGCTTAGAACAACCCCACAGGGATATTCTTACCGGGATTTTATGCAGTTGTAGTATCATCGCTTCAGGCTTTAAATTAATCGCCAGACCTGTCAGGTTTTTCCCCCGAAGGGATCGCTTTGCGAGAAACCTGACAGGTCTTTGCCTTATAAAGATCCGCAAAGTTTTAGAAACTTTGCGGATCTGGTAACATGCTCATTAGCTTTTTGCTAAAAGTTATTCCATAAAATCCGGTACCGTACAATCTCCTGCACCCCGGTCTCCTCATCGGTTTCGCGGGTGTACATGAAATCGTTATTTGCGGCTTCAATAGGTTCATCGCGTGGCCATTCAAATTTTTTAATCACTTCGCCCGTTTTTTCAAGCACCCACCATTCATATATATCGAAGTCCTCTACGATTGTGGCCGCCCACAGGCGATCTTCATCATCAAAAAATATGGTTTCGAGGGCCGGCCATCTTTCCGGCAGGTTATTGGCCTCGCGAATCATCTTCAGGGCTACCCCGTCGCCCAACCGCCACATATAGTTAGTCTCTTCATAACGTTTAATAACCTGATCCTTATCAAATACTATATTATCAAATGGATGTTGGATTGTTCGCACCTGCTGGCCTTCAGAATTATAAACATCAATTTTAAAATCTCCTGTCCATGCTGTAAATAATTGATCATCGCCGGATACGGCAAGTAATGATTTCCCATGAAAAGGAAAAGAGTGCATAAGATGCATATACCCGCCCGGATGCTCATGGACTAAATAGGTAAGCCCTTTTTGTTTTAAAACCGGACCGCTCACAATATGTCCTTTATCATCCTGAATTACGTAATAAACAAAACTTGTTTTATCCTTCTCCTCATATTCATCTGAATGTCTATAGGAGACCAGAAACGTCCCGTCATTCAACGGGAAAAACCGTTTGGGCAAATATCCTTGCAACTTTGCATAATCATTCCTGTTTTCAGCAACTAATTTAATTGTATGGGAAAAGCTTAGTTCTTCCGGTAAGAATATTTGAACTCCCTTTGGAACATCAGCATAGAAATCCGTTACAAACAATCGATTTGAGTGAAAAGTCATAGTTGTATAACGGTTTAATTCGGCAAACTCTCCCGGTCCGTTTCCCCGCCGTCCAAGGTTTTTCAAATAACTGCCATCGGGATTAAATACATGAATGGTAGTTTTATCACCATCTGCAATATAGACATGGTTGCTGTCATCGACTGTGAATGTCGCGATATCTCCGATGATCACTTCATCGGTGGAGGAAAAGGTTTGCTCCCGTTCAAACTGTACCTCGTAAACAGCTCTGTCATCTGAGGGGGTGGAATGCGTCTCCTCAGTCGGAGCAGATTCGTTGATTTGATCCGTGGTATCGGCGAACTCCTGGCTTTCTATTTCCCGGCTCTCTTTTGCCGAACATGCCCAGAGAAAAATAATAAATAGCAATGTAATAGTTGATAATCTCATGAGATATTTCATCTATAGTAGCATGTACTAATTTAATAGTATTGAAATAAATTGCAACATGCTAAAAAATCCGTCACGATTCGTCTCCGCCTCCGAACTCATTTATCCCCTAAATCCCGAAGGGATTAAACGTGAATAGCCCCGTATGCAATGCGGGGTAACCGATTCACCAATGACAGCCAACCCCGGAGCGGGTTGAATAAACAAGGGACTTTATTAAAGCAGATATTTCTCATCGAAGTCAACCTGATGTTGCTG
>CAZPWQ010000123.1:0-10314 GCA_964590495.1 uncultured Balneolaceae bacterium | reverse complement strand
ATCTCCTCCAGTGAAGACCGGGCAAACTGCCGGTGCGAATCGATCTGGTTCATAATAGAAGGAATCGAATTCAGCTCATAAAGCTTTTTTCGTGGTACATAAGCATCGATCTCTGTGGCGTAAAAACTGTCGATGACATCGATCCTGCCGTCAAAATTGAAATCGCCGAAGTACAGTCGAAGCTCATGATCATCTGTTATTTGATAGGGACTGTTCAGCCCCATGTTGGACGCAACAAAGTCCGGAAGTCCGTCATTGTTGAAATCACCTGTTGCCACTCCCTGCCACCATCCCGAAAACTGCCGGTCCAGACCCCATTCTTCTGAAATGTCCCGGAACTCACCTCCATCGTTTCCGAACAACCGGAGCGTGCCCCATTCTGTACTCAACAGCAGGTCCGGATATCCGTTTTGTGTCAGATCGGAAAATACAGCTCCTGTCACCATACCCAGTTCGCTGAATAAACGTGAATCAGCCATATCCATGCGAAATGATCCGTTCTCATTGCGGAACAGTCGTGAATCGGCATTCTCAGGATAATCTCCAGGGTGAAACCGACCGCCTAAAAATAGATCTACGTACCCGTCCCGGTTGACATCAGCTGCCGCCAGAGGACCGCTGGTCGAAAGAATACCGGGCATGGAATCCCGGCGGACAATACCGTCAGAATTCCTGGTATAGATGAAAGCAGAAGGTGCATTCGGCTTCCCCTGCTCATAGTTGGCGCTGCCGATAGCAATCCGGGTTTGACCGTTTTCACTCCAGCTGATCACTGCGGTCTGGTCGCCAGGGGTTTCCCGGCTCAGTCCCTCCTGTTGTATGTGGACAAATTCTCCATTACCGCGATTCTCAAATATTGCCGCTTCTCCCCCCTTGCCTGAACCGATCAAAAGATCATCACGGTTGTCTCCTGTCATATCCAGCCAGGCTATCCCCGGACCCAGAATGCTCATTTCCTGCGGGAAAAGAGAATTGAATCTGTAATCATCGTATTCATTTTCGTGGTGGGAATGATCCAGCCGGTTTGATATATCAGTAAACAACACTTCTGAGTCTTCATCTTTTTGACCCGTCCTTCCTAATTCATCGACACTGACAGATGTTTTTATATCTATTTCATAAATACGGTCGGATTTTACCCCTTCAATCCGGCTCTTTCTGCCATCCGGCCAGTTCACCGTAATCGTATGATCCGAGCCCGGCTCTGCCGCAAAAACGGCCTGCGCCTGCGAACCGGACAGGTAATTGCCTCCCGCTGTGATCTCTTTTTGCTGGTCCGGCATTCCCGGGACTTTCAGGGTGATCTTTGCACCAATACCGGCACTGTTATTGTCATTTCCGTTCAGACGAACCGCAATGCGTGGAGCACGGGTACGGTTCTCATAAAGAGCGGCTTCATCATTCATCCTGTTGGTGATCAGGTCCAGGTCTCCGTCATTATCAAGATCGGCCAGTGCCATTCCCATCGACAGATCCTCGATATCAAAACCCCAATCACGGCTCCTGTCGGTAAAGGTCAGATTACCGTTATTGCGGAATATTTTATTGTTCACTTCCAGGAGTGGATATTGTGTTATGTCACTGCCTTGTTGCATGCCCGGGTCAGCAGATTCTTCATGCATCGCAATTTGTGTATCCACATCCTGGTAATCATATGCATTACCGGTAGCAACGATCAGGTCTTCATAGCCATCCAGATCCACATCCATGAAATAGGTAGCCCAGGACCATCCGCTGGCTTCGAGTCCGCTGTACCAGGCTATCTGGGCATAGGTGATATCACCCCGGTTCAGGTAAACGGAATTGCGGTTATGCATAGTCCTACCCTCATATTCCGATTGATTTTCGGAAAACTGGCGCATCCGCCTTTCTTGCTGTTGGGCCAGCATCTCTGTAACCACCAGATCAGTATGCCCGTCCCGGTTGATATCGGAAAAATCAACACCCATCGACGAAAAGCTCATGTTGCGGATGGCGTGGTTGTCAATCAACCGGAACGTTCCGTCTCCCTGGTTAATCCAGAAGCGGTCGGGCGTCCAGAAATCATTAGCCACATACAGATCGGGAAGGCCGTCGCCGTTTGCGTCACGAAAGGTAGCGGTGAGTCCCCAGTCACGCGTGAGCCCCCGTTCTGCGCCATTTTCATCAAAAAAATGCTGTGATGGATCTTCTTTTTCGAAACTACCGTCTCCCCTGTTGAAATAGAGTTCATCCTCCTCTCCCATCTCATTGCGGAAGGGGCCTTCCGCCGTTTCGATAACGGTATAATATTCATCAAAAGGCGGAAGAAGATGCAAGTTTCCGTCAATAACTTCCACCGTATTCTCCAGTTCCAGCTCTTCTGACGTGAACAGATCCCGTGCCGTCCGCTGCTTGTAATTGGCAATGTACAGATCGAGGTATCCGTCGCCGTTGATATCGGCCAGGGCCATGGAGTGGGAACCATTACTTTCTTCACCCAATCCGCTGTTTTCATTCAGGGTAAAATGACCTTTGCCATCGTTTATATAGAGTTCATTACCATCGGTCAGTGAAGTAACCAGAAGGTCGGGATGCCCGTCTCCGTTAACATCGGCAAAAGTAACACCGGTGGAATTGTAACCTTCATGAGCCACTCCTGTTTCTTCTGTGATATCCTCAAAACGGTAGCCGCCCAGATTTCTGTAAAGCTTGTTCGGTCCGTCAGGACGTGCAAAATAGATGTCGACAAATCCGTCGCTGTCAATATCTGCAACAGCTATACCGGCCCCATTAAGATAATGCCTGTTTTCCTCCATCAGCTCCGGCCTGACGTCATTACGAAAATCTACATTCGTCTTTGAAGAAGAGAGCAGGCTGAAGCCCGTTTGTCCGAAAAATCCGGAGGGAACCTCTGCCCACCGGTATCCTTCATGTTCGTTCCATTCCAGTTCTGTTTGTGTGGTACACCCGGTAATCAGCAATCCGAGGCCAAGAAGAAGTACCAGGTAAATATTTGTTGATTTATTCAATTGTTGAGATAATTAATGAGTCAGTTCCCTTTTGCTGAATAACTGATTTCAATCTCTTCACTTCCACCCGGAACCTCCACTATTTCTGTTGACCCGTCGAACCATTTTATTTCAATAGCGGATGGCTCGTCTTTTAGCCCCATTACCTGAGTCGGGCTGTCCTGAGACCAATAGCCGGATCCAGCACGAAGTTCACGTTGTGGACCTTTGCTTCCATCCTCATAGATAATACGGATACCGGAACCAAATGCATTCTGGTTAGACGGCGGGCCGATCAGTCTCACTTGCAAACCTGTTTGAGTTGTTTGGTTAATGTACAACTTTGTTGCTCCACTATTCTGGGTGACAACCAGATCAACCTTTCTGTCTTCATTTACATCTCCAAAAGCCGCACCGCGTTGTTCTCCATAGATTTTGATGCCGCTCTCTGATCCGTCTACCGGTATAAAGTTTCCTTCTCCATCACCTTTCAACAAGAGCCCACGCCCTGCATCCTGCCGGGGAAATTGTTTGGGAAATCCAAAAAAGTTTTGGCTTAGAAACAGATCTTCGTTTCCGTCATTATCAACATCCGCCACACCCACATGAGATCCTGTCGTAAACTGTGCCTCAGCAGGCAGCGGATGTGGTTCAAATTTGTCTCCGGTATTGATAAACACCATATGTTCCAATGTGTTTATCTGCTTGTAAGGAATCCGGCTGAAGTCTTTATTAAATATTCGGTCTAATGAAGAGCCGGCAAATTGCCGGTGAGACTTGACTTGATTCAAAACATCAGGGATCGATTTCAGGTCATACAACCTTCTTCGGGGCACATAGGAATCAATATCTTTATCATAATAACTGTCAATGATATCCAGCCGTCCGTCAAAATTAACATCCTCATAAAAAAGTCGGATCTCGTGGTTGTCTCGTATCTTATACCGGCTGTTCAGGCCCATGTTTGTAGCCACAATATCAGGGCGTCCGTCATTATTAAAATCACCGGTTGCTACTCCCTGCCACCACCCGGACAGCTGTTGGGACAGACCCATTTCATCTGTGATTTCCCGGAATTGTCCCTTGTTATTTTCAAACAGGCGAAGCGGTCCCCACTCGGTACTCACCAGCAGGTCCGGATATCCGTTTTGTGTCAGATCGGAAAATACAGCTCCTGTCACCAACCCAAGTTCACTAAACATCCTCGAAGCAGAATTATCGAGATGGAACGCTCCTCCCTTATTACGAAACAGCCGTGAATCCGCATCCTCGGGGTACCGGCCGGGCTTAAACCGGCCCCCTATAAAAAGGTCTATATATCCATCCGCATCCACATCCGCTGCCGCGAGCGGACCCGTTGTAGAAAGTATTCCCGGGATAGCATCTCTTTTTATCTGCAGTTCGTTCTGTGATCTTTTCAATTCCGATTGATCCCGGGGCTGACGACCATTGAAAGTGTAGATAAAAGCAGAAGGAGCATTCGGATCTCCCTGCTCATAATTAGCGCTACCAATTACAAGCCGTGTATTGCCGTCCTCTCTCCAGCCGATGATAGCCGTCTGATCACCGGGTGCCGGCAGAGACAGTCCATCCGGTGACACAGCTGTCATATTGCCCTTCCCTCCGTTTTCAAATATTGCCAGTCTGCCATTCCTTCCTGAGCCGACAAGCAGGTTATCCCGGCCGTCTCCCGTTATATCCAGCCATGCCACACCAGGGCCCTGGCGACTTAATTTGTAAGGTAAAAGCGGACTAAACCTGAAATCGTCATACTCGTTTTCGTGGTGGTGATGATCAATTTGGTGCAGACTATCTTCAAAAACAGGTTTCGCCTCAGTATTATCTTCGGACATTGCTGCCTCTGTAATTGAAGAAGCTTCCGGTTCTTCTATTACATACATCCTGTTAGCGTGTATACTGTCTACTTTAGTTTTCTGCCCATCCGGCCAGGTTACAACTAACCTGTGATTTCTATTGTCAGGATCGGCGGCAAACGAGACCATGAGATCCGAACCTGATACATAGTCACCACCGGCGGCTATTTCTTTCGTTTGTATGACTGAACCACCTTGCAACTCGACCTTAGCTCCGATAGCCTGCGTATTGGGTTCCCTCCCGCTTAACCGTACACCCAGTCGGGGATTTGTCGTTTTGTTCTGGTATACCGCTGCAATATTGTTCAATCTATTAATAACTACATCGAGGTCTCCGTCATTATCCAAATCTGCCACAGCCATCCCATGGGCAACGTCTGATTCGGTAAAGCCCCATTCACCGCTTTGGTCTGTAAAACTCAAATCTCCATTGTTCCGAAAAGCTTTATTTGTAAGTTCAAGAGAAGGATATTCAAGAATACTATTTGTCTGCTGTGACTGAGAGGTTCTTTCATCCGTTTCAATCTGGGTGTCCAGATCCTGATAATCATAGGCATGTCCGGTGGTAATCAGCAGGTCTTCATACCCATCTAAATCTATATCCAAAAAACGTGTCGCCCAAGACCATTCCGTAGCTTCTAACCCACTATAGTAGGAGATTTCAGCGTAGGTATGATCACCCCGGTTTAAATACAAGGAATTGCGGTTATACTGAGGCCGGCCATCTATTTCTTCCAAATGTTCTGATAGTTGACGCATCCGCCGCTGATGAATTGGGCTGAGCATTTCTGTTACGAAAAAATCGACGGTTTTATCCCGGTTTATGTCTGAAAAGTCGACACCCATCGAGGAAAAACTGTAGTTTCGTATCGTCTGTCCGTTAATGGATTTAAACGTACCATCACCTCTGTTAATCCAAAAACGGTCCGGGGTCCAGAAATCATTGGCGACATACAGATCAGGATGGCCATCTCCATTCAAATCATGAAATTTGGCCGTCAGTCCCCAATCTCTTTGCAAGCCTAAAGTATCTCCGTCAGCGTCGAAAAAATAATCTGCCGGATTAACTACAGTAAATTGCCCGTTCCCGTCATTTATATATAATTCATCAACCTCTCCGTATTCGTTCCGGTATACTTGCCCGTCTTCGGTTTGAATAATTCCATAATGTTCATCAAAAGGTGGGATGAGTTTGTAGGATTCCCCCTCTTTCCTCATTGTTCTGTTCAGGCTCAGCTCCCTTTGACCATACATATCCCTGACCGATTTTTCCTTATAATTTGTAATATACAAATCCAAATCACCGTCACTGTCTATATCAGCCAATGCTATAGTGGTACTGCCGTGTCCGAATTTCAAACCGCTATCCTCTTTCTGCGAAAAATGCCCATTACCGTCATTCAGAAACAGGGAATTAGCACTATCGAAAGATGCGATCAGCAAATCCGGATCGCCGTCGCCGTTAACATCGGCAAAAGCAACTCCGGTGGAATTATAGCCTTCATGACTCACACCAGCTTCTTCTGTGATATCTTCAAAACGGTTATCGCCCATGTTCCTGTAAAGCTTGTTCGGTCCGTCGAGACGTGCAAAATAGATGTCGGCAAATCCGTCGCCGTCCACATCAGCGACTGCTACCCCTGAACCGTTGAGGTAATTTCGGTTTTCCTCTACCAGCTCCTGTTTGACATCGTTTCGGAACGCAATATTCGTCTGTGAAGAGGTAAGTTTGCTGAACCCGGTTTGCCCGAAAAATCCGGTGGAAATATCCGCCCACCGGTACCCTTCCTCCTCATTCCATTCCAGTTCGGGTTGTGCAGTGCAAGCGGTTATCAACCAAACGGTGCCGAGGAAAAGTATCAGGTAAAATACTATTGATTTATACAATGGTTGTTGAAGTTTTCAAATGATTAAGCCGGGACTAAAGCTGTTTTGAGATCTTTTTACAGGGTTACAGGACCCTTCCCGGCTCCCTGCGGAACGGATACGGTTCGTTCTTTTATAAAATGCCGGACAAATAGAAGTAATCCATTCCAATCACACAATGTCTGAACTAATGATCCCATTAACCTTTTGCTTGCGTAATTTAACAAAATTTAAGCAGTGATGAATTTGTAATTTGTGGGATATGTAACATAAAATAAAGATGTGTCATCATGAACTTGTTTCTCCCAAGGAGTCCTTTGGACAGGATCTGCAGCTGGATATTAAATTGCAGCTTTATCCTGGTCTTTTCTTGTTCCTTTTTGTGTGGACAAAAACGAACCCAAAAAGCCACCGGCTGATGAATCCTTGTCGGCGGCTTCGGTCGGCACGCGGGATAATTTCAATGGTCCTTCACGCCCGACAGTTATTTCTTAGATCACACCGGTGTGAAATTATCCATCTCGCGCACCAATCTATGCCTGTACCCTCCAACGATTCAAAGGCCGGATTCTTTGTCCATTGTCTGCCTTTTTTCAACGAATTATCTAACTCCTACAGGGATGATAATGAGAGTAGTTTTTTAATTAACTGCCCCAACTATACTTGGAAAATATTTCCAATAACTGGCAGCAGAGCAGCCACTATCTTTCCATCCCGGGGCAGAGCACCGGGACGAGATAAATAGTAGCCCGGCACAAACTGACGCTTACAAGACCGAATGGTCTAGCGTATGGTAGAGGAATTTGGGGAGAGGGTTCGAAAGGACAATCAGGCCGTAAATGCGCATTCGGGAGCGGAGCTCCCTTGTAGCTTTAACTTGTTTTTTTAATGAGAAATCCAGTTTTATGAGGGACATTGTACACTAAATAGTCCACTGTCACCTTCAGTATTGATGTACGGAAATGTTTTGCTGATAATACCTCCGAAATATCCTACTCCGTTTTCTATATTGGATACGCCATCCGGTAAAGCGATGGTATGTTTGTCAAGCGACAGAAAATCGAGCCAGTCAGGACCTCCGGCAGCGATAAAGATTTCCCGTTTAAGTACCCTTATATCGCAGTGCATATCCATAATGTGCTGTTTGGCAAATTCGGGATTAATGGGTATGCGGTAGGTCTCTGGCGAGATATGCACACTATACGTCAGATAGGGAAAAGAAGCATGGAACTCATTACCGGTTTCAGTAAAACGTATCCGGAAGAAAACCTGTATATCGGCCAGTCTCTCTACCTCTTCCACAAGCAGGATATCAGCTCCAAACTCCGGTTCACGGAATTGGGGAGCGGGAAAATCTTTCGGAAGTGTGGTTTCAGCACTGCTTATTCTTTCATCCTGCCCTTCAATGGTAAGGTGGTAGGTTTCCTCTGGTTGTACAGGCATGGTTGTCCAGAAGTTGTAAGCATATCGTCCATCGGTAAAATGAAACAGCGAATCCTGCATAACCGCAGATTCACTGCTTCCCACGTGCTGAAGGGTTACTTTCGGGACAGGCAGCCCCGATTCCTGTATAAGTGTTTCCCGTACCGGCATCACACGCACCCACTGGGTATCTGCTGAGGCATCCAGGTAACCGTTTACTGAAAAGAAATGTCGTTCATTCTCCTGTACCGGTACAAACTGTTCCTCACAGCCTCCCAACAGTATCATCAGTAAGGGAAGGATATATTTTAAATAACTGAAATTAATCACCCTTTTACTCCGGGACGTGATAGAATGATTTAATATAATTAAAGGCTCATTCTTCATCAGTACCCGAGTTTTAGTGACAGGTATGGTGCAAGCGGAAGCTGATCGATCCGCCGGTGTGTATAGACGTCATAGTAAAAAAGGTTGGTTTGATCATACATATTAACAGCTCCTACCTGCAGAGCCAGTTCTGCCCTGTCAAAGGTAAATACCCGTTCCAGGGAAAAATCCAGGCGATGATACAGAGGAGTTCGTCCCTGGTACGGTTTTTCGAGAATGACCCTGGAAGTACCGAATTCCCGTTCAAGATCAGGCAGTTTTTCATTGTATAAGAAAGTCTCGTCAAAGCCTATCGGCCGGGTAAACGGCAGACCGCTGCCGAGTTCCCACCGGAGTGAGGTTGTATATTTTCCGAGTTCCACACTTAACAGTCCGTTAACCTGGTGGCGGCGATCATGAGGTGGATGATAACGTTGTACCGGTTCACCGAACCAGATATTAAAATGATTCTGTGCTGATTTATATTCGGTCCAGGAGTATCCATACCCGACAAAACCATAGAACGGGTTTTTATTGTACTCCAGGCGGACGTCACTGCCGTATGAACGTCCATTGGCGAGAGCAAGATCTGTGGTAAACTCAGCAAGAGTGCTCCATAGAGCCACCGGAAGATTTCGTAACCATTTATGATATCCCTCAAATGATATAAAAAAACTACCTCCCAGAGCCTGACGCCATCCCACAAGTCCGTGGATGGACTCCATTCGTGACCCTCCCGGTGATTCAGCCAACCATGCGGTAAAGAGCGAACTTGCATCCCTGGTATCGCTGAGGCCTACCAGTGATTGAGTGTAACGGCCGAAGGAAAAGTTAAGTTCTGCATCTTCGAGAGCAGGCGGCTCCCATGAAATCCTGGTTCGCGGCTCAAGAGAAGGTTTGTAATTTTCACGGAATATGGTCAATACTGTCCCCGGATAAAACCGGATCTGTTCACCCAGCGGAATAATAGCTTCTATATAACCTCCCCCGCTAAGCCTGTGAGCACTCGCCTGCCGGGGGAGAAAAAACTGATCACTTAAATCATAATCCAGGGTATTAATATGAACGAACAATCCGTAGTTGAAGCGCATTTTCCGGATATATCTTGTAAGATTTACATCCAGGTTAAAGCGTGTTATCCGTGAAAAGCGGCCGGGGTCCTGGCTATTACCCACACTGTTTGATACGTGGGAGAAGCCTGTATTAATATCAAACAGCAAATCAGAACCTTTCGGCAATACAATACACCGGCCGCCCAGCAGCAAATTTCTCCATTGGAATATCTCTCCATCTTCAAAATCCAATTGTCCGCGGTCGTGGGTGCGAAGTCCCATCGCGGAACAACGTGTATCCTGAACTCCAAAATGACTGAATTTAAAATATTGACTGTCGAACCGGACAGGCTGATCTTTTTTCAAAAACCAGGGACTGCTGTATTCGATCAGGGATCGCCGGGTTGATACGATAAAGGAGGAGCTTTTCTCCTTTATAGGACCCTCAACAAGTACTTCCCCTACAAAGGGGCTGACATTTGCCGATCCGCTTGAACGGTAACGATCTCCATCCCTCATTTTAACATCGAGCACCGAGGAAAGGCGTCCGCTGTACCTTGGACTAAAACCGCCCGCATAAAAATCAACTTCCCTTACCAGGTCAGCCGGAAATACGGAGAAAAAACCAAGAATATGGAACGGTTGAAAAATCATTGTTCCATCCACGAGTACCATATTCTCCGTTGGTGTGCCACCCCTGATATAAAACTGCCCTCCCCTGTCACCCATCGTAACAATGCCCGGCAGTGCCTGAAGATAACCGGC
>CAZPWQ010000122.1:0-10390 GCA_964590495.1 uncultured Balneolaceae bacterium | reverse complement strand
TTTCAGACAGGAAGGTAGAGATAACATTTTCATGAAATGAATTCATCCTGAATATAGCCGAACCATATAGCAACGACCTCAGAATTATAGCAATACCTCCTATATGATTCAGTGGAAGACACAACAGCCAAAAATGATTGGTACGCGGTTTAAAATTATTCGCAGATGCCTTTGTAGCATAATACATCTGCCGTCGTTTTAACGGAACAATTTTAGGTATCCCCGTTGTGCCGGATGTAAAAAAATAACCGAAAATATGTTCCGGGTCGTGATTCGGCTTAAAGTTTTTGGCCTTTGAGCCCAGGTTCAGGTCGATACTTAAAGCACGGGAAAGGTCCAGCTGTTTTATATTAATAACATTCTCTGCATCCTTAATTTTTGAACTGTTGGCATCATCTACGAATAAGATGCCCGGGCTCAATTTTTCAAGGTGTGATTCAAGTTCATCAACTGTAGCACGGGTACTGAAACAAACGAGCGGGATGCCCAGTTTCCAACAGGAGGCAATGGCAAATATAAGGGTATCGATAGAATTGACCAGGAAACCAACCGGTTGCTTCAGGTCATGTTCAAAATCGATGAGAAACTGCAGGAAAAACTGCTCGTAGGTGTGTAAATCGCCATACGAATGTAATCCGAAACTTGAACCTAAAAACAGATCTTCTGCGTTGGGAGTATCGAAAGTCGGTATGTTTTGCTTATTGCCAGTCACGTATTATTCTATAAAAGGTTAATAGTGAACTTTTTATTATCAATATTATCTATATTCTTTAAACCCGCTTCTTTTGTCAAATAAAAATTACCCTTCCTTATATATAAATTATCATCCCAAAAGTCATTCTTGAATAAAGATCCCGTCGACAAACCATGCGCCGCATTCTCAGAACCTTTTCCTGATGCGACAGCGGCTATTACCATTCGCCCGATACCACTTTCCAGGCTCGTAGTAATAATGATCCTATTAACATGAGTCCCAGCAAGGGCAATTGTTGCAAAATTTTTTGTAAAACTTCCTATAATCGCCGGTTTCAGAATAACTATTGAAATGTAAGGCAACAAATTTTGCCAATTTTCTTTGCGGTTAATCGTCTCATCTATGGCTAAAGGCACTTCAGTATTCCTGCTGAGACGGCGATAGTTTTCAACAGAGGGTTTCCTGACAGGTTCCTCGCAGTATTCCAGGTTCAGTGTTTTGAGCGCCTGCAAATTTTCAATGGCTTCTTTAACTCCCCACGATCGATTTGCATCAGCGCGTATACGTAATGACGGAAAGCTGCTTCTTATTTTCTTTAACTGGTTGAACTCCTGATCAAAATCAATTCCGATTTTTACTTTTAATGTTTTATAACCGTCATTCACCATCTTCTGAACCGATGACAAGAAATCCTTATCCGCCTGCAGGGAAAGTAACCCGTTTACGGGAACCGGGCGTGACGGATATCCGAAAAGTTGTTCGTGCAGCGGGAGATTCTGCTGTTTTGCCTCAAAATCATAAGCCAGCGTATCAAGACCGAATTCAAGCGAGGGGGGGAGATCTTTTTCCTTAAAAAAAGATTGCATTGCCTGAACCGGACTGTAAGAACGGAACAGATCCCGAATTTCAAAACGTAATTCGGTCAGTTTGCTTTCAATCTCCGAAAGAGTCTCTTTTGAAAAACCGGGTAAAGGGGCGGCCTCGCCAAGAGCGGTAATAGTACCGGAAGTCAGGGAGAGGATAATACCTTGTCTGTGTTTGAAACTGCCGGTTGCTGTCTGGTGCGGTTTTACAAGTGGAAGGTTGTATTTCCAGGCTGAGAATTTCATAAGCTTTCCAGAATAATGCCGGTTCCAAAAAGCAGTCCAAAACAAATCATGAATAAAGAGGTGTATTCCAGCGTCTTGTTCAACATACGTTTGTCTTCTTCAAACCAGATTTGATTCAGTAAGAATAATGCTGCCGGAATTGTAAAATAGGGCAGGAAAATTAGCAGATTATAATTCAGTTGTACAAAAAAATGCGGAGGTATGGCAAAAGCTGTCAAAAGCATCAACAGGTATTCCCACCGCAGAGCATCCTCGCCGAATAAAACGCCAAGCGTGTTTTTACCTGCGGGACCATCCTGTTCTACATCCCGCAGATTATTAACTACTAAGATATTGGTTGCCAGTGCACCCACGGCAAGTGATGCCCAGAATGAGCCGCTGCTCCACTCCAGCGCATTAATATAATAGGTGCCTGTCACCGCAACTATCCCAAAGAAAAGGAAAACGAACAGGTCGCCCAGTCCATTATAACCCAGTGGAAACGGACCACCGGTATACAGAATACCACATATAAGGGAGGCAATACCAATAACGAGAATTACCCAGCCGGCATGCCACACAAGATAAAGTCCCGTCAGAAATGCAATCCCCATAGTTATAACTGTAGCAACTTTCATTTCTCCGGCACTTATAAGTCCCTTTGCCGTAGCACGCTCAAAACCGATTCGGTCGTCGGTGTCAGCTCCTTTTTTGAAATCAAAATAGTCATTTGCAAAATTTGTGCCGATCTGTATAAGGAAGGCACAGATAAGGGCAATCAGGCTTGGAATAAAATCAAAAACACCGTCATGAATAGCCAGGGATGCGCCGATAAATACAGGTACAAAAGCTGCTGCTAATGTCTGTGGACGCGCAGCTTTGACCCAGACTATAAATTTTGGTGAGACTGACATCGAATAATTTATTATGATTAACGAAAAAAAAGGCTTCTAAAAATAGGAAATTAAATCCCTGCTTAAAAAAACAAGTTATTTGCTAGCTTTAGTAAAATAAATTTAAGATGAGCACTTCTAACTACGCACTTATCCTTAATAAATAATATTTGTTTGCCTTTAATCCTTTTAAAATTAGATAATAATAAAAAAGTGTATAAATAATTTTTGTATTTACCGACTTTATTTTATTTTACAGCCGTTTTGAAACTGAAAACCCAAAAGTTTAATTCAACGTACTAATTCAATGACCAAAGCAATCCGACGTTACGACACTCTTGCGGCTGCAAAAAGCTGGTCTCCTAATCCCAACGGGAAAAGTGAGGGGGCTATGAATATTACCGAAATATTCGGTGAGAATACCCTGCAACATGAAGATCTGAAAGAGCGCCTTCCAAAAGCAGTATGGAAGGATATCGAAAAAACCATGTATGAAGGTGAGCAGCTAAACCCGAATGTTGCAGATGCCGTAGCGGTAGCTATGAAAGATTGGGCTACGGAAAAAGGAGCCACACATTTCACACACTGGTTTCAACCATTGACAGGGTTGACTGCTGAAAAGCATGATAGTTTCATCACGCCCAACCAGGGGGGAGGAGCTATCGCTGAATTTTCAGGTTCGGATTTAATCCAGGGTGAACCTGACGCTTCGAGTTTCCCGAGTGGAGGTTTGCGTCAGACTTTCGAAGCCCGGGGATATACCGCCTGGGATCCGACGTCACCTGCATTTATAATGGAAAACCAAAATGGTTCTTATCTGTGTATTCCTACTGCTTTCGCTTCATGGACCGGCGAAGCGCTTGATCATAAAACACCGCTGCTGCGTTCCAACGAAGCATTGGACAATCAGGCTAAACGAGCCCTGAAGTTATTTGATGTTAACACCAAACGCGTAACCTCAACGGTTGGATGTGAGCAGGAATATTTTCTGATCGATCAGGAATTCTTTTACCGCCGTCCGGATTTGATGACCTCCGGCAGAACTCTGGTCGGAGCTAAACCACCACGTGGACAGGAACTCGATGACCATTATTTCGGGTCGATCCAGGATCGTGTACTTTCTTTTATGCTTGAGGCCGAAAAAGAGCTTTATAAATTGGGTATCCCGGTAAAAACACGTCATAACGAAGTGGCACCGGGTCAGTTTGAAATTGCCCCGATTTTTGAAGCGAGCAATGTTGCTGCAGATCATCAACAACTGATGATGATTACTCTTAAACGTGTTGCCCGAAAATATAATTTTGAGTGTCTGCTGCACGAGAAACCGTTCGACGGATTGAACGGCAGCGGTAAGCATTTGAATTTTTCCATGGCAACAAGTGAGGGGATCAATCTGCTGGAACCGGGAGATAACCCTCATGACAATATGCAGTTCCTGTTCTTCTTTTCAGCAATATTGAAAGCTGTTTACAAGCATCAGGACCTGCTGAGAATCTCTATTGCCCATGCCGCTAATGACCATCGTCTTGGGGCCAATGAGGCACCACCGGCTATCATTTCAGCCTATATCGGAGATCAGCTTGCTGATGTTGTAGATCAGTTGCTGAACGGCGGACTTAAAAATTCAAAGCAGGGCGGCCTGCTGGGTTTAGGATCACCGGTACTGCCTTCGCTTCCCAAACATGCGGGCGACCGAAACAGGACATCACCGTTTGCTTTCACCGGTAACAAGTTTGAATTCAGGGCAGTCGGGTCGAGTCAGTCGATTTCTTTCCCTATTGTTGTCTTGAATACCATCGTTGCTGACGCAATAGATCAACTCTGTACCAGCCTTGAAAGCAAGGTTGATACAGGGGATTCATTTGAAGAAGCCCTCAGCGAAGTGTTGTCTGAGTCTTTAAGTGAATCAAATGATATCATCTTTAACGGTGATGGATATTCTGAAGAATGGGAAAAAGAAGCGGAGAAAAGAGGTCTTCTGAACCTGCGTACAACCATCGATGCTTTGCCTAAGTTCACTGATGAGAAAAACATAGAACTGTTTGAAAAGCACATGGTGCTTAACGAGCGGGAAATTCATTCCCGGCAGGAAATCTGGGCCGAGCAATATCTGACTACCATAAACATCGAAACGGATACAACCGAAGCGATGGCAAAAACCATGATCTATCCGGCTGCCGTACGATATATGAACGAGCTGCTGGAGAATATTCAGGGTTTGGGTAATTTGGACATTGATAATCACGGTTCAACAGAAATGTTGAAAAAGGTCAATAGTGGTTTGAATGACCTTAGTGATGCCCTGGAAGAACTCAGAGAAGAAGTACTCAAGGTCGAAGAGGATTCTGTTATAGGAAAAGCGAGACAGGTCAAAGATAATGTAATTCCTAAAATGACCAAGATTCGCGATGCCGTTGATTATCTCGAGCGGCATACTGCCGACGATTACTGGCCGCTGCCCATATATCGCGAAATGTTATTCGTGAAGTAAGCAATTGTTAATTTATAAATTACAGAAGGCGATGGCTGAACAGGTCATCGCCTTTTTTATATATAAAAACTTGCCTGGTGGTTTCATCCTGTCCCGCAAACTTTTCGGGGTCAGGATCTAATGGATCAACCAATACATGTGTCATGCTGTCCGCCAGCCGGCGGAGAAACGAGAATAATTCACTTAGTGTCCTTAGTTTCTTAGTGGTTAAACTTATTTGTGCTTAACTGATATTTTTATAAATATGGTATCGATTATTGAACGATCCAAAAAGCAGTTGGCTACTTAAAAAATAAAGACAGTACAAATGAATAGAATAATTTTTGCAGGTACGTTACTACTGATTGTAGGTATAGCCGGTAATACATTTGCGCAAAATGATAACCCTCAGGATCTTTATCAGCAAATCAGCGAACAGACCGAGGCAATATATGAACAGGTTGTTGAGTGGCGCCGTCATTTTCATGAGAATCCCGAGCTTTCAAATCGTGAGGTAGAAACGGCAAAATATATCGCAGGATACCTGGAAGAACTGGGTCTGGCTGTGGAAACAGGAATTGCTCATACGGGAGTAGTTGCAGTGCTGGAGGGTGAAAAATCTGGTCCGGTTGTGGGGTTACGGGCAGATATTGATGGATTGCCGGTAACAGAGCGAACAGATGTATCGTTCAAATCAACTAAAACAACTAATTTTCTTGGTGATGAGGTGGGTGTTATGCATGCCTGCGGACACGATACCCATATTGCAATGTTGATGGGCACTGCAAAAATCTTAACCGATATGAAAGATCAATTAACCGGAAAAGTAAAATTCATCTTTCAACCGGCAGAAGAGGGATCTCCTCCTGGTGAAGAAGGCGGAGCAGAACTGATGGTGAAGGAGGGTGTTCTTCAGGATCCTGATGTGGATGTGATATTCGGTCAGCACATAAATTCTCAAACCGAAGTCGGTAAAATCCGTTATCGTCCGGAAGGCACTATGGCTGCAGCTGATCGTTTGGTGATCAGGGTGAACGGCAAGCAAACCCATGGATCTACACCATGGACAGGAGTAGATCCGATTGTAACCTCAGCAAAAATTATTGAGGGATTACAAACGATTGTCAGTCGTCAGACAGAATTGACGAAAGCGGCGGCTGTCATATCAGTTGGCAAAATACGAAGTGGAGTAAGAAATAATATCATACCGGAAGAAGCAGAAATGATCGGGACTATCCGTACTCTGGATACGGAGATGCAGGAAATTATTCACGAAAAGATCCGGCATGTTGCCACAACCATTGCCGAAAGCATGGGGGCTACCGCCGATGTGGATATCCAGACCGGGTATCCGGTAACCTACAATGATCCGGAGTTGACTGAGGCGATGCTTCCGACACTTCAGCAGATTGCCGGAGATGAAAATGTATTATTTAGCGATGCCATAACCGGGGCGGAAGACTTCTCATTCTTTCAGAAAGAAATTCCGGGCTTCTATTTCTTCACAGGTGGTATGCCCGAGGGTATGGAACCATCCGAAGCCGCTCCTCACCACACGCCCGATTTTTATATTGAGGAAACAGGTATGAAATTGGGTATAAAAGCACTCACCACCCTGACGTTAGATTATATGTCGCAGCACAGTGCTCAATAACTTTAATAAGTTACAGGTAAATCCGGTGCTAAAACTCATCTTATTATTTTTCCTTAAAGCTTTATATTAAGGTGATATTCAGCGGGTTCATTAAATTGCATTATTGATGAAACAAAATTCTGAATTAACGTATTGAAATTGTAGATTCCGTTCTTCATACAGATTGCCAGAACAAGAAAATGAAAATAAACAGACCTTTTTTTGAATTACCAGTCAGATAATTACAGTCCCAATACCCAATTCACCATATTTCCGCCGGCCGTAAAACATTTGCTGATCGTCAATGTCTTATGTTTTGTTGGATTGAGCACGCCGATGATCGGACAGGCGCTCTTTGAATATGGTGCTTTATGGCCACTCGGTTCCGGACGTTTTGAAGTATGGCAGTTAATCTCCTATATGTTTTTGCATGCGGGGCTGGGACATATCTTTTTTAATCTATTTGCCCTGTGGATGTTCGGACAGGCTATTGAGAATTATTGGGGGACCAATCGTTTTACAGTTTATTATTTTCTTACCGGAATAGGTGCTGCACTGCTGCATATGCTCATCGGGGGAGGCGGTGCCCCGACTCTCGGAGCCTCGGGAGCTGTTTACGGCATACTTTTAGCTTTCGGAATGATGTTTCCGGATCGTCCCATCATGTTGTTGTTTTTTCCTGTTCCGATAAAAGCAAAATATTTTGTAGCAGGTTTCGGAGTTATTGAATTGCTCAGCGGCTTGAGCAGGGCAAATACCGGAGTCGCTCACTTTGCTCACCTGGGGGGTATGCTGGTTGGCTTTATACTCATCAAATATTGGGGACTCAAAAGCGAAAAACATTATTATTAGGCGCCGACTTTTCGAGGAGACCTCCAGGGTTTCCGAAACCTTGGAGGTCTACACCTGAATCTAAATTATCCTGTATTCCTCACCAGGAAATTCGACCTAATAATCCGAATGCATGCATTTCCCTGAAACGTTTCACAACTGTAGTAGTAAAAAATAGAACAGGTTAAACACCGTGGTTAAAAATACTTTTACCACGGGATGAAACGATCTGGTAAATTGGGTATCTTTAATAATTATTTTAAACTTTTATTTACTGCTTTGGGATTTAAAATCTGATCAGTATATGCAGGATTCACTGTTATAAATGATTTTTCCAGGATTTTTTGTATTGTCAGGTAGTTCATTTTAAGAAAAGAAACATATGTATAATGATTCATTCGGCAGTTCAGTAAAGCGAGGTTACTTTAATCTACCGGTAGCTATTCGCATTATTATCACGTTAAATATTGTCATGTTTCTCGTGCAGATTTTTGCCGGTATGATCAGTTCCGCTTATGGAAATGCACTGGTTCGGGGACTTGCATTTTTTCCCGAGTGGCAGACAGCTCTTTTTCAGCCGTGGCGACTGGTAACCTATATGTTTCTGCATGCGGGCGGATTTCACCTGATTTTCAACATGCTGTGGCTCTGGTGGATGGGCCGGGCTGTAGAGGAAACGCTGGGTCCGCGAACATTTTCGGTGATTTACTTCGGCTCGGGTATCGGCGGCGCGTTGCTGGATATACTTTTTGCCCAGTTTATGGGTTTTAATTATGTGATCGGGGCCTCCGGTGCCGTATTCGGGATCATGGTTTCATTCGCCATGTTATATCCGACAATGCCGATCATGTTATTTCTGCTGCCGCCCATACAGGCGCGCTATGTGGTAGCGGGTTTGATAGCGTTGGATCTGTTGTTGCTTGGATCGGCTGATAATACGGCCCGTATCGTTCATCTGGGCGGTGCCGGTATCGGTTATCTTTTGATGAGATCGCATCAGCGCGGAGAAGATCTGGGCAGGTGGTTGCTGCCGCTAGAGCAATTTTGGTACCGGCTGAAAGGCGCCTATCAAAAGAAGGAGTCGAAACCGAAAAACAAGAATATGTATTCGGTGTCTGATGTAGAAATTATTGATGAAACCGAAGAGTCTGAACTGGATGAAATTCTGGAAAAAATATCCAGGGAAGGGTATGACGGACTGACCAAGGCGGAAAAGAAGAAATTATTCGAACTAAGTAAGAAGAACTAATATAATTTTAAATTTTAAATGTTGAATTTTGAATTATAATTCAACATTTAAAATTCATAATTCAAAATTGAAGTTATGTCCCAGATAAAGCGACGCAAATCGATACAGGTTATGGTAGGCGATGTTCCCGTAGGTGGAGGTGCGCCTATCGTGGTACAGTCGATGACAAATACCGACACCGCGAATATCGATGCGACGGCAGAACAGATTAAATATCTGCATAAGGAGGGTTCGGAAATCGTTCGGATTACCGTTAATAATAAAGAAGCTGCGCAGGCCGTACCGTATATAAAGGAAAAACTACTCAAAGAGAGCATCAATGTACCGATTGTCGGGGATTTTCACTACAACGGACACAAACTGCTGACTGAGTATCCGGAAGCAGCCAAAGCACTTGCAAAATTTCGAATTAATCCGGGTAATACGGGTACGAAAACACGCGACGAAAATTTTTGCACGATTGTAGAGCAGGCGATAAAATACGATAAGCCGGTGCGAATAGGTGTGAACTGGGGATCACTCGATCAGCAGTTGCTGGCCAATAAAATGGATGCCAACAGCAAATTGGAAAACCCCAAATCATCGAAGCAGGTAATGCTCGATACGGTGGTGGAAAGTGCCCGCCGGTCTGCAGAGCTGGCGGAAAGTGTCGGTTTGCCTTCCAACAAGATTATTATCAGTTGTAAAATGTCGCATGTGCAGGATGTGGTTGAAGTATATGAACGCATCGCTGACATTCTGGATTACCCGCTGCACGTCGGCCTCACCGAAGCGGGTATGGGGATGAAAGGTATGGTAGCCAGCTCGGCGGCACTGGCCGTCTTGCTACAGCAGGGTATTGGCGACACGATACGTGTTTCCCTGACGCCGAAACCCGGCGGCGACCGTGCCGAAGAAGTAAGGGTCTGCCAGCAGATATTGCAATCTCTTGGGATACGGAATTTTATACCGCAGGTAACGGCCTGTCCGGGCTGCGGCAGAACCAACAGTACCTATTTCCAGGAGCTGGCCGACGAAATCCAGCAGTACCTTCGCGAGATGATGCCGGTATGGAGGGATATGTATCCCGGTGTTGAAAAAATGGATGTGGCAGTGATGGGCTGCGTGGTCAATGGACCCGGAGAATCCCGCAATGCCAACATAGGAATTTCTCTGCCCGGCACTTTTGAAGAACCCAAAGCTCCTGTTTATATGGACGGAGAACATTACACAACATTGAAGGGAGAGGATATAGGTAAAGAGTTCCGGGATATCCTTGACGAGTACATAATGAGGAATTACGGGAAATCAAACGGAGAATGGGAAAAAGAGGTCACTGAAGAGCAGGATTAAGGTTTATACATAGGTCTTTCCACCTCCCGTGTCATCCTGAGCGAAGGCCGGGCATTTGATTTTGAATGCCCGGACGGAGTCGAAGGATCTCCATAATCCGGCTGCTCACGTGATGGGGCCCTTCGACTTCGTTACGGCTCACTACGTTCACCTCCACTGCGCTCTTTTAGACTTCCTTAGAAATATTTTGTTGGTTTATC
>CAZPWQ010000121.1:0-10467 GCA_964590495.1 uncultured Balneolaceae bacterium | reverse complement strand
TGCGCTTCTTCATGAACCTTTTCTGCCGATTCGGGATCGGGTGCATCAATAAGACAGCAAACTGTCTGTGATTCCAGATTAAACCAATATTTAAGGTATCTGACGCCGTACTTTTCCTGAGCTTCGAGATCGCTCATATGGGCATCATGGACCTCATCGGGATCACTATCCACATTCCGGTGGATATCCATATATAACGGCATATTAATTCCCTTGGTTAAAATTAATTCCGTTGAAAAAATGACATCTGCCGGGCAGTCACAGCCGGAACCGACAGATAGATTACAATATTTTAATTCTAATGTAGACTAAAATATTATTTGGGGCAAATCGCAGCAGGTCCCGGTGCTTATCCGGTCCCACCATCCAGTATCCAGTATTAAAATATTTCCATACAATAGTTATACTATCTTTTTCACGTGTATTAGCAGTACAACAAATTCATGAACAAACAATCTGCTGAACAAATACGTATTTGGGTAGAAAAGATTTCCAATTCGGACCGGGAGGCTTTTGACAACCTCTTCCGGTATCTGTACCCCCGGCTTGTCCGTTTTGCATTCAAATATGTAAAAAATAAGGCCGTTGCCGGAGATATTGTTCAGGATGCATTTGTAATTCTGTGGGAGAAGCGAGAGGAATTGGATCCTCAGAAATCTGTTAAAGCGTACCTTTACAGTATTGTACGGAACCGTTCACTGAACTACCTGAGGGATCATTCCTCTGAAACTGTAGGACTGGAATCATTGAAGAGCACTCAGCTGAAGACCACGGATAACACAGATCAGCATGAGGAGGAACAACTTGTGGATTTGTTGCGGGAATGGATAGAAGATCTGCCGCAACGCCAGCAGGAGGCCTTTGAGCTCAGCCGGTTTGATGGATTGGACCATGATGAGATTGCCGGAGTGATGGAAGTCTCATCGAATACAGTGAACAACCATATCGTGTCGGCCCTGAAGCATCTGAGAAGTCGCTATGATGTGTATCAAAAAGAAGTAAATAACAAATAGGTTATGACTAACAAACCCGGACATAGCAAAAACAAACCTGATCACGAGAAGGTGTTTGAGCAATTCCCCGACCACGAACAGGATGACGTGGAACGTATCTGGAATATGAGCAGCCGCATCGAAAAGCATGAACCCGGTGTAACCGGAAATGAAGTTGAAGAGGCTTTACAAAAGGTCCACGGTCGTCTATATGTAAAGGACCCGCAAAGCAGTAAAACCCTGTGGAAATGGATAGCAGCAGCTG
This sequence comes from uncultured Balneolaceae bacterium, assembly GCA_964590495.1. GTDB lineage: Bacteria > Bacteroidota > Rhodothermia > Balneolales > Balneolaceae > CAZPWQ01. The sequence goes on along the minus strand of CAZPWQ010000121.1, from coordinate 9,210 downwards.
CAGTTATCCTGCTGGTTTTCGGTACCGGATTCCTGCTCATGCCACAAACAACTACCGCACCCTATGGTGAAATTATATCGCACCGGCTGCCCGACGATTCGACGGTTGAATTAAACAGCGGCAGCAGTATTGAATATAACCGGCTGTTCACCTATATCAACAGGTCTGTCCAGCTGAATGGGGAAGCATTCTTCTCTGTGGAAAATGGCGACCATCCCTTTACCGTGAATGCCGGTAACTCTACGATTGAAGTAACCGGTACGGAATTCAATATTCGCTCCTGGAATGAAGACCCCGGCCCTGAAACGGAAGTGGCCGTATCTGAAGGAACCGTAAAATTTTATCCGGATAACCGTCGCGAAAATGCCGTTGAAATTACAGCTGGCTTTATAAGCAGATTATCCCTTAATATGGATAAACCGACCCTCCCTGAACCGGTTTCAATTGAAAGTATTATGGGATGGCGCGACAATATGCTTATTTTCAATGATAAATCACTGTCGGTTATCTTCAGCGAACTTGAACGCAGATTCGACGTTGAGATCCGGCTGGAAAATGACACCGTTAGTCACGAAACGCTGACAATCTATTTTAAAGAAAACAAAGGTTTGGAATCAGCCTTACAGGATATCTGCCGGATGATGGGGCTTCGTTACTCAGAAACAGCCAACGGATACCGGGTTTACAAATAACGGCTGGTTCAAGCGTCCACGCTTGAACCTGAAGTTAAATCAAGCAACACTAACTTTACCAAATTAATGTTATCTCGATCTATCCATATTTGCTTCTGCTTTATTTTCTTGTTCCTGTGCACTACATCGCTCCATGCACAGAGCCAGGATACCGGTACGTACTCCTTCGACTTCCGCGGTGAAACGCTGACCCGGGTTCTGGAAACAGTGGCAAAGGAAACCGGCAGTGATATGATGTACGATCCGGAAATAGTAAGGGGCATTAATATCTACAGCCGAATCCAAAACCAGACGGTCCCGGAACTACTCAAAGCCGTTCTGGCCGATACCGAACTCGATTTTATTACCCTTTCATCCGGCACCATCGTAATTGTTCTGACGGTAAATGAAAATCCGGCCTATGGTTCTTATGCCGGAAAAGTTGTGGACCGTCAGACGGGAGAACCACTGCCGGGAGCCAGTGTGATGCTTGCCGATGCATCGGGCGGTACGAGTGCGGGAAGTTCGGGTGTCTTCACGCTGAACAAACTGATGACAGGTTCCTATAAAATTGTCTTCAGTTATGTGGGCTATGAGCCCGTGTACAAGACTATCGATATCAGACCGAACCAGGATGTTCGGGAGAAAGTCTCCTTAAATCCCAAACCGGTAGATTTTACCCCGATAATTGTTACCGACCATCTTCCACAGATGCCTGGCAGTACAGCGGGCAGTCAGTCGATTGATCCGAACAGCCAGTGGGAGACGAAAAGAATTCATGATGCCATCCGCAGCCTTAGTCTTTTCCCGGGCGTACAATACGGGCTGCCAATGACCGATCTCCACCTTCAGGGTGGACAAAAAGGTGAGCACCGTATTCTTCTTGACGGTGTTCCGGTTTATAATCCCTACAGCTTTGGACAGATGTTCAGCGCCTTCAGCTCGCAAGCGATAAGCAAGGTCAGGTTGCATAAAGCCGGCTTTGGCGTATCGGAGGGGAGCCAGATTGCCGGGCTGGTCGACCTGCAACATGATGTCAACAGTATTACCGGCAACCGGGCTATGATACAGGGAGATCCGCTGAGTCTGAACCTGCGGGGCGACCTGCATATTGGCGGAGATGATAATTCTCCGCTGAAGGTGATGACTGCCGTACGATCCAACTACTGGGATATTTACAAAGAGCCCCGGTTGGATCGCACTCTCCGGGAATGGGATGATCTGGACCCCCTGATCACTAATCTGCTCATCAATTCCGATAACGACGCTTCCGTGTATGAATCACGTGAACATAATACGGATGTGAAATTTAATGATATACACCTGGCTTCGAAGTATGAGATCGATCCCTATAATACCCTCTCTTCTTCAATTTACCTGGGTGAAAACTATGTAAGTACCGATCTGCTCCGGCAGGCTCCTGAAGATGTATCACCGGAATATCTGTATGCCCGGGATGAATACCGCTGGAATAATTTCATGGGGAAGATCAGTTATAATAAGCTCGTGTCATCCCGCCTCGACTGGAATACGGGTATCAGCTTCAGCTCCAACAGGTTTAGGCACCGTTACCAGCTGGGAACCAATAATAATCCGGTAATAACGGGATCATTTCCAAATACCGGTGCAGCCTTTGATAGTTTTCAGCTTGCAGGTGCTGCAAACAGGGTTCCTGCCCAACGAAGCAACAATAGTATTGAACACCTGATCCTCCGCACTGACGGAACATACAGCTTTACACCCAGTTTCAGCCTTAAAGCGGGATTGCAAATGGACCATGTGGAATCCCGGGTTGACCTGGCCGATCTGTTCTACCTGCCGACCTTATCAGATCAGCAATCTTCATTTTTCAGCAGCTATCTTAACAGCAATTGGCATATCGGCAATTACTGGAAGTTCACTGCAGGGAATCGACTTACGCTTGCAAAACCTGCCGGCCGGTTTTATACAGAGCCGCGGGCGGAAATACAATACGATCGACCGGATTCACATATCGGCTATTGGTCTGCACGTCTTTCAGGCGGACTTTACCGGCAGTTCATCAACCAGTTCGAAATTACCAATCCGGGCCCGACTTCTTTGGTTCCCGCTTTTACCGTCTGGTCTCATGCCGGAACAGCCAAAACGCCAAAAGCATGGCACCTGAGCGGCTCATTTCACTTTGAACCGGTCCAAAATACCACCCTGGATTTCGAAGTCTTTCACAAATGGCAGCCGACAACCTACATCGTCTCCTATGAAAACCTGCTGCAGGGAACTGCAATCGCACGATCTGGTTTTAATGCATTCGCCGAGGCAACAGATATGAAAACCTTCGGGGCCGGATTCAGGCTGAATCAATCCCTGGCTGATTCCCGGCTTAAACTAATGCTGGGATATGATTACAGCTTCAGCCGCATAAACCTGGAATCGCAGTTTGGCCGCGCCGTTACCCCACCCTGGAATGAACCGCACCGCCTGCAGCTCCGGTCCCTGTGGCGTGCGTTTCCTGAGCTGACAGTTGTTGCCAAATGGCAAAGCACCATCGGCAGAGCATGGGCCTTTCGGCAGTCGTATTACAATTTCCTGTTTTATGAAAGCGGAGAGAATTTTGATAACTACTCCTTTGCCAATCCTGAAAACGACAAATTAAGTCCTTTTCACCAACTGGATTTTTCGCTTGTGTATAAACCGTCGTTTAACTTCATGGATCTGGAAATACGGATGGATCTTATTAATCTTCTCAACCGGCGCAATACCATCGACTGGAGTCTTCATCCACAGGATATCAATGAAGAAGGAACCGGCAGCCGGCATGAAATAAAAGAACGCACCATGCCGGGTTTTAACCCCTCTCTGAGTATTCAGATGAATTTTTAGAATTCAAAGAGAATACCACTAAGACACTAAGAAGCGAAAAGAAAGAATAATAAGCTATAAGGGAGCTCCGCTCTCGTAACCAGACTCATCATCGGGAGCAGAGCTCCCTCAAAGCTGTTACCTTTCTTAGTGTCCTTAATGCCTTAGTGGTGAATAGAAATTACATAACCCGCCTTGCGGCCAGGTATCGATTGGCCCAGTAGCTGCTTTCGAGTTCACTGATCATCACTCCGCTGGATGTCGAGGCATGCAAAAATTCACCTTCATTAACCATAATGCCGACATGAAGAGTACGGCGTCCCGTCCTGAAAAAGACCAGATCTCCGGTTCTCAACGATAATCTTCGCACACCCGAACCGGCATTCAGCTGAGAGCGCGTATTCTTAGGAAGGTCAATCCCGAAATAGTTGTCAAAGATACGATTGACAAACCGGGAACAGTCAACACCGCTTTTCGAAGCCCCGCCCAGCAGATACGGAGTACCTTTCCAGTCGCGATAGGCCTGCATAAGAGAGGCTTTTGCGGACTCCATTCCGGAAACACTCATTGCAGGAGGCGGCGATGTTTCGGATACCCCGGAACCGGCAGAGTTCCCCCCGCCTTGTGGTGTTCTGGGTACTACACCACAGCTGCTGAATAACAAGCAGGTAATAAACAGGGAAAAAAATTGTCTATAACACATAATCCGGTAGAATAATATGCAGACCCGGATTTCTCACCGAGAGTCTCGTTAGAGGTTAAGGTGTAATCGCGTAATACAAAAATACTGTCAACGATAAAATGTCGGGTAAAACCTGTCAGGTTTACGATTGACACCACACTAGAAAGTTTATTCCTCTTTTATTGTAAGAAATACGGGATTAAACTCTCCTCTAAATGATCTATATTTAAAGGTTTAATCACAACACATAAATTAAGTACCATATAATATTATGCAACTCCTGGTGAATGTTGACCATGTAGCCACCCTCCGGAATGCACGGGGTGAAGGATACCCCGATCCCACAGAAGCTGCCCGTGTAAGTGAAAAAGCCGGTGCTTCGGGCATTGTTTTTCATCTCCGTAAGGACCGGCGCCACATCAGAATGATAGATGTTTTTAAACTCAAGGAAGCGGTTACAGGCACACTTGATTTTGAAATGGCCGCTACCGACGAAATGCTTAAAATATGTATCGATGTTGATCCCCACCTGGTTACACTTGTACCTGAAAGCCGTGAAGAACTTACCACTGAAGGAGGTTTGAAAATGAGCACCGTATTCGACGATTTCCAACAGCGTGTTTTTCCGAAAATAAGGGAAACAGACATTGAAGTAAGTTTGTTTATCGATCCGGTAACCGAGGATATTGAACTTGCACATGAATTAGGCAGCGATGCTGTCGAATTGCATACAGGAACGTATGCGAATGCTGCTACCGAAAAAGCGCGAAAACAGGAGTTAAACAGGCTGAAAGAAGGAGCTGTACTGGCCCACAATCTCGGCATGAAAGTTAACGCCGGCCATGGCTTGAATCTGGATAACCTGAAACCCCTGGTTGAAACCGTCCCCTATTTAAACGATATAAGTATCGGACATGCATTGGTTTCGACTTCGTTGTTTAGGGGATTGGAGAGTACGGTTAAAGCATTTTTAGAAATTATGACTGAAAAAAATCCGAAATCCGAATGACCAAAATCCGAAACGGTTGCTGTTAAACAGGATATAAACCATATAGAACTGTTCGAGCTGTTTAGTGCATAAAGCCTAAAATGTTTTGAATTTTGAACATTCGTGCTTCGAATTTGTCCGTTCGGATTTAGGATTTAATTTTTTATAAAATGGAACATACCAAAGACCACAAATCAGGCTACGTAGCCATTCTTGGTAAACCCAACGCCGGGAAATCGACGCTGATGAATCGGCTGCTGGGAAGTAAGATTTCGATCACCACACATAAGCCGCAGACGACCCGCCACCAGATCCTGGGTATCTACTCTGAAGAGAACATGCAGATCATCTTCCTTGATACGCCCGGTGTCATCGATCCGCGTTATGAGTTGCAAAAAGCAATGATGAAATCCGTAGACCGCGCACGAACCGATGCCGATATCATTCTGCTGATCGTGGATGTAACCGACCCGCAGGTGCCGGGACGCATATTCAAGATGTTTTCTTCAATGCGGAAAAAAATTATGCTGGTAATCAACAAAATAGATAAGGTTTCCAATGAAGAAACAAGGGAAATAGCCAGTCAAATCCAGGAGAAGTACGATTTCTTCGATACTCTTTTTGTTTCTGCTCTGAACCGACAGGGTCTCCAAAACCTGATGGACACCATCAAGGACAACATAAAACCCGGCCCTCCCTTTTATCCCAAAGACATGCTTGCCGAGCAGCCGGTCCGGTTTTTTGTTGCAGAGCTTGTCCGTGAAAAACTATTCCTGCTTTATCACCAGGAAATTCCCTACTCTTCGACGGTTGATGTGATACAATATGATGAACGGGATGATCTTGATTATATCAATGCTGAAATAATTGTAAACCGGGAATCACAAAAAGGGATCCTGATCGGCAAAGGCGGCAAGGCAATTAAAGAACTGGGCAAACAGGCACGTGAAGCAATAGAAAGTTTTGTCGATAAAAAGGTTTTCCTCGATCTCCATGTGAAAGTACGTGACAAATGGCGCGAAAACCCGGGACAAGTTCGACATTTCGGGTATTAGGGCAAGACGTAAGACGTTGTCAATTGTCCGTCGCTGGAATACAACTAAAATCACTAAGTGTTCTTAATGTCTTAGTGGTTATTCCATATTTTTGTATTTTCGCACTCACAAAAAGTTTTAGGTTACGCATTATATGGCAAAAAAAGATACTAAAGAGCAAAGCATTAACGGGGAAGAAAGTGACAACAAACGATATCCTGACGTAGTATACCGGCACCGGCCGGGAGCTGTTGAGTCATTTGAAGAAGATGGACAAAAGATCACCTTTTTTACAGGAAATGAGATAGAACTTCAGATGACGATCGTCACTCCTGAGATCATCCGGCTTTCCTATTATATGGAAGGCGACATACGAACGGACTTTTCCTATGCCGTCGATCCGGAGTTCAAGGTGCAGAAAGTCGACTATGCATTCAGCGACGAAGACAAATATTTTGAGATATCGACTTCTGCCGTTACCTGCCGGATAACCAAGGACAAGACACTGGTCCATTTCTATGACAGCAAGGGGAATGCCCTCTGCAAAGACGAAGACGGCTTTTATCGCCGCGACAGCCTGATGAAAGGAATTTCAGAGATCAAGGTAACAAAGCAGGCTCCCGAAGATATGAAGTTCTTCGGACTCGGTGACAAAGCACACGACCAGAACCTGCGGGGACGCGCTTTTGAAAACTGGAACACCGATGCCTACGCCTACGAGCGCGGCGACGACCCGCTGTACCGGAGCATCCCCTTCTACCTGGCCCTGAAAGACGAGCAGGCTTACGGCATCTTTCTGGACAACACCTACCGCACGCGGTTTAGCTTCGACCGGAAGTCCAACAACATCAGCAGCTTTACGGCTGAAGGCGGTACGATGAACTACTACTTTATCTACGGTCCTGATCTTACCACGGTCTCCGAACGGTACACCAAACTTACCGGTACGCCGGAGATGCCTCCGATGTGGGCCTTCGGTTATCACCAGTGCCGGTGGAGCTATTACCCCGAATCGCGTGTGCGGGCTGTGGCCGACAAGTTCCGGGAGATGAAGATCCCCTGCGATGCGCTATATCTCGATATCGATTATATGGACGAGTACCGCGTCTTCACCTGGAACAAAGATCACTTTCCCGATCCAACCACCATGATCGACGACCTTAAAAAACAGGGTTTTGAAACCATTGTCATGATAGATCCCGGCATCAAAGTGTCGCGCGACTATTTTGTCTATGACGAGGGTCGTAAAAAAGGGTACTTTTGCAGCCGTCCCGACGGAGAGATGGTCATCGCGCCCGTCTGGCCCGCACGGTGTGCCTTTCCCGACTTCACCAATCCCGAAGTACGCACATGGTGGGCGAATCTGTATGAAGATCATATAGCCGACAAAAAAGTCAGCGGCATCTGGAATGACATGAATGAACCCGCAGTCTTCGAGGTAGAAAGCAAAACATTTCCCGACGATATCCGGCACGATTTTGACGGACACCCCTGCAGCCATAAGAAAGCACACAACATCTACGGCATGCAGATGGCCCGGGCCTCCCTCGAGGGGATAAAGCATCATAATCACAATAAGCGCCCTTTTCTGCTTACCCGCGCCAACTTTGCCGGCGGACAACGTTATGCCGCCCTCTGGACCGGCGACAATATCTCCAGCTGGGATCACCTGAAGCTGGCCAACGAACAGTGCCAGCGCTTGAGTATTTCGGGATACTCGTTTGTGGGATCCGACGTGGGTGGCTTTGTCGATCAGCCGACCGGCGAGCTGTTTACCCGCTGGATCCAGCTTTCGATCTTCCATCCCCTGTTCCGCAACCACACCATGGGCTATAATGTGGATGGTGCGGCGGCCGTTAAAAAAGAAGAAGTCGAAGCCAAAAAGTCGATCGAAACAGCCGACCAGGAACCGTGGTCGTTCGGCGAGAAATATACCGAACTCAACCGGAATGCCATCGAGTTGCGCTACCGGTTACTGAATTACCTTTACACCGCTTTCCGGCAATATGTGACGAACGGGACGCCGGTAATCCGTCCCCTCAGCTACTACGACCAGCACGATAAAAAAGCCGTTGCCTCGAACGACCAGTTTATGTTCGGTGACCATGTCCTCGTGTCGCCGGTCCTTGAAAAGAAGAAAAGAAAAGTCAAGACCTATTTCCCGAAAGGCCGCTGGTACGATTTCCATACGAATAACGTATTCGAGGGAAAGAAACATCACACTATTGATGCCCCGATTGACCGGATACCTTTCTTCATAAAAGAAGGCGCCGTGCTCCCGCTTCGGGAAGTGATGCAGTATACACGGGAACGCAACCCCGACTTCCTGGAGCTGAACGTTTACTACAGCGAAGATGAAACCGTCAGCATCCTCTATGAAGATGCCGAAGAAGGCGAAGAATACCGCAACGGCAAATACCTGGAGACCCAATTTACTCTCCGTCCCGGTTCCGGCAGCGTATCGATCACCGCCGACCGGGAAGGCGACTTTAAGCCGCTATATTATAAGATTGTTCTTCATATCACCGGACTTCCGTTCGAGCCGGCAAACATCACCGCCGATGGTCAGGAACTTGATTTTACCGTCGATAACGACACCGCACAGCCGGTTTACAGCGCAGAAGTCGATCCAGATTTTGAAATGATCACTATTGAGGAATAACCACTAAGAACACTGGGTGAAAAGGCTTACCAAAAAATCCCCCTTAACAAAGGGGGTGCGGCTTTAGCCGCGGGGGTTGTTCCTCCGGTAAGGCTTAACTTACGACAACAATATTTGTAACTATGAAGGTATAGTTGGATTTCACGTTCCATTTCTTAGACAAAGATGGTCCAACAACCCCCTTTAGTTCCCCCTTTGCTAAGGGGGATTTTTGCCGGCTCAAGTTATTCTGGGCCAACAAATCATTATTGCTCATAAAGCTTCCATAGAACATACGAGACACTTAGTGCCTCGTATGTTAATTCAGTGGTAATGGTGTTGCATTATTTGCGGGA
>CAZPWQ010000120.1:0-10497 GCA_964590495.1 uncultured Balneolaceae bacterium | reverse complement strand
GGTATGACAAGGTCAGACGCTCCGGTAGTTTCGGTATAATTTGTTGCCAGGGAGATGACATATGGCTTCTGAAGGTCTTCTGCTGAAATTATATCTCGGCCGATCAGATCATCAGCCAGAATTATTACCAGCCCGGCATTTTTTATTGAAGCGACTTCGTCCCCGCTCTTTTCGTCCAGATTTAACAGACGGCAACCGTTTGTATTAGGCGCCTGGTCATCGGAGATAAGAAAATCATCACCATAGCCGGGAATTATGTCGGGTACAAACTGGGCGTTTGAGACACCCAGAAGATTGAAAAATTTGTTAAAAGCATAATTTTCTTCTACTGAGCCATGAGCACTTCCGATGATCACAGTATCACCGGGATCGTTGGCCTCAAGAGCTTCCGCAAAGGTTTCAATTCCGTTGTTCCAGGAAGTATCGGTCTGGTTATTTCTGTCAAGTTTTATTGAAGGGCGGGAAACGCGTTTCTCATTGAATTTTGTGTAATACATGCGTCCCTCGTCGGGCATCCAATAATCATTTACCTCCGGATTTTGTCTCGGAGTGATTCGTAATACCTGGTTGTCCCGCGTCCAGAGATCAATATTGCAGCCTTTACCATTGCTTACATCGATACTCGGTGTTTGATTCATCTCCCACACACGAGCTTTGAACCTGAAATCGGTTGAAGTGAGGGCGCCGACCGGACAAATGTCGATCGTGTTCATTGAGTATGGATCGTCAAATTCCGTATCCGGAGCGGTCATCGGGTAGTTTTTATCTCCGCGGGAGACGATAGTCAATTGATGGGTTTCGCTTATTTCTTCGGTGAAACGAACACAGCGTGTGCAGTTAATGCAGCGTTCGGCGTCAAGTGTGACACGCGGACCAAGCTGAACGCGTTTGGGTTTGTGAACCTTTTTTACCTCAAACCGACTGCCTTCCGGCCCGTACTTATAGGTTTGAATTTGAAGCGGACATTCACCGGCCTGGTCACAAATAGGACAGTCCAGCGGGTGATTGATCAGGATGAATTCGAGATTGTCTTTCTGAGCCCGGGTAACTTCCTCGGAGGTCTCCTGCGTATGAACGACCATTCCGTCAGAAATATCAACGGCACAGGAGGTCTGAAGTTTGGGAAACCATCGTATTTTGCGTTCTCCCTCTTCATCCAATTCGAACTCCCCGGTTTCACGGTCCTGCACGGGCTGACCCACTTTTACCAGGCACTGCCGGCAGTTCGCAGGAATCGACATAGAAGGATGATAACAGAAAAAAGGTACTTCAAGACCCTGGTCAAGGATAAATTGAAGTAGCTTTGGTTTTCCCTCAAATTCGTAACGCTTGTTATCTATAAATACTTCAGGCATTGTTATATTTTATTTAAAAATCTCCGGTTGTAAAATCCGAAATCCAAATGTTCAAAATTCGAAACGCCCGTCTAGTTCAGAGAAATTGCCGAATTATTCATTTCCTAGTGTTACTTCGGTTGATTGATGTCCTTAAAGCAAGAATGTTTCGGATTTCGGTCATTTGTGCTTTGGATTTTTCTTTTTTAGATTTCGGATTTATCAAACAACTGCGTGAACCGATTTTTTACAGCGTGCTTCAAATTCATCTCTGAAACGGTTGATGGTATGGCGAACCGGCCATGCGGCGGCATCTGCCAGCGCACAGATCGTTCGTCCCTCCATCTGTGTTGTAAGATCCAGCAGCAGGTCGAGATCTTTTACTTCGCCTTCACCGTTTTTGATCTTAAGCATTATCTTTTCCAGCCATCCGGTACCTTCGCGGCAGGGGGTGCACTGCCCGCACGATTCATGGTGAAAGAAATGAGTAATACGCCATAACATATCGACCATATCCGTATCCTCATCCATAATAACCATACCGGCCGTACCCATCATCGAGCCCACTTCACGAAGCGCATCGGCACTCATATTGACCCCATCTAACTGGTCGGCTCGGAGTACGGGAGTGGATGCCCCTCCGGGTATGACAGCTTTTAATTTCTTGCCGCCGCGAATTCCGCCTGCCACTTCGTTGACCAAATCCAGAATCGGAACTCCGCTGGGTAATTCATATACCCCCGGTTTATTCACATGACCGGAGATGCCGTACAGCACCGGACCCGGATGTCCGTCCGCCCCGATATCTTTATACCAGTCGGCGCCATTGTTAATCACCAGCGGCACATTGGCAAGCGTTTCAATATTATTAATGGTTGTAGGTCTTCCCCAAAGTCCTTTTTGGGCGGGGAAGGGAGGCTTGACTCTCGGATAACCGCGTTTACCTTCCATCGATTCCAGCATAGCTGTTTCCTCGCCGCAGATATAAGCTCCGGCGCCATACATCAGCTCCATTTCGATATCGATCCCGGATCCCAGAAAATCCTTGCCCAGATAGCCTTTTTCGTAAGCGTCATTAACGGCATCCTGCAGCATATGAACCCAATCGATGTATTCACCGCGGATATAAACATAAATGGTATCAACCGTCATCGCATAAGCGGCAATAATGGCACCCTCAATAAAAATATGAGGATTGAATTCGAATATTTTCCGATCCTTGAATGTACCGGGTTCAGACTCATCACCATTACAGGCAAGGTAGCGGGGACCGCCGTCGGGATCGGGCATGAAACTCCATTTGAGTCCGGCGTTGAAACCCGCACCGCCGCGGCCGCGGATGTTAGCTTCTTTAACTTCTCCTGTTACATTATCACGCGACCACTTTTCCCGGTCCGAAAAGATTTTTTTCAGCGCCGAATATCCTCCATTTTCTTCATAGACATCAATCTCTTGAAGATTGGGGATGTCCGGTATTAAAAGAGGTTCGAAAGTTTTCCAGTCCTGAGCCATAGTTACGAGGCTGTTTGATTTCTTTTTTCCAGTTTCGGCATTTTCATGGATTCAAATTCAGGTGTTTTGCCGTTCCTCAGATCTTCAATAAGATTATCCACCTTTTCTTTCGTGAGGTTGTTAACATAATGCCCGTTGGTAACCTGCAGCATCGGTGCATATCCACAGGCGCCCAGGCATTCGACTTCCTGAACACTGAATAATCCGTCTTCGGTTGTTTCACCCTCTTCAATGCCAAGCTTATCTTCTATATGGCGTAAAATATCGTATCCGCCGCAAAGCTGACATGTAAGGCTGGTGCATACGTCCAGCACAAACTTGCCCGTCTCTTCCTTATAATATTGGGTATAAAAACTGGCAACTCCGTGCACGTGTGATTCCGGGAGATCAAGGGTTTTTGCCACGAGCTTTTGAACATCGGGTTTAACATGTCCGAATTTACGCTGTGCTACCCATAAAACCATCAAGGTAGCCGGTTTAACCGTGGGAAATTTAGCCTTGATTCGATCAATTTCGTCCAGTTCTTCCTGTGTAAATGACAATTCCGCCATCGAAACTAATTATTGTTTAAAATTCAAATAACTCAGTAAATCAATCCCTCAGTAAATCATAACTTTATTTATCCGCTTCTCCCATAACAGGATCAACACCGCCGATAATAACCACAGTATCTGCTACCATTTCACCGTCCAGCATCCCTTCGAGGGCCTGCAGGTTTTTGAATGACGGTGAGTTAATTTTCAATCTCCACGGATGTCCCGTACCGTCGCTTTGTATATAGTAACCGAGTTCTCCTTTGGGACCTTCAACGGCGTGGTAAACCTCTTCGCCTTCGGGCGGACAAATTCCGGTATCGGTCATCATAAAATCATGTATCATACCTTCCATCGAGTAGTATACTTCATCCTTTGAAGGATAGGCTTTTTTGGCATCATCAGCACGAACCGGCCCTTTGGGCAGTTTATCCAGGCACTGGCGAATGATGCGGATGCTTTCGTGCATCTCTTCCATCCGCACATAATACCGGGACAGGTTATCGCCTTCAAGGCGTGTGGGAATTTCAAAATCGACTTCATCATAACGGGCGTACGGGGCGAAATCCCTGATGTCATAAGCATAACCCGAACCGCGCAGGGTCGGACCGGTAGCACCGATTGAAAGGGCGTCATCGGTTGACAAAACCCCCACATCTTTATTACGGTCAAAGAAAATGCGATTGCGATCCAGCAGTCCGTGGAAGTCTTTCAGCTCCTGCGGGAAATTTTCCACAAAGTCTTTAATTAAAGCCATGGCATCGTCCGTAATATCATTGGCCACTCCGCCAATCCGCGCGTGTGATACCGTAAATCGATGTCCGGTCAGCTCGTCAAAAATATCATAAAGTTTTTCCCGTTCCCGGAATGTCCATATAAAAAAGGAGACGGCTCCGGCATCCATCACCAGTGTTCCCAGCCAGAGCAGGTGTGAAGAGATGCGTGCCAGTTCACAGCCGATCATCCGGATATAATGAGCCCGTTCAGGTACTTCAACATTGGCAATTTTTTCAACAGCGCAGCAAAGGGCTACATTATTACTGTAAGGGGAGAGGTAGTCCATGCGATCAGTATAGGGCATGAATTCCTGGTAAGTCTTGTTTTCTGCAATTTTTTCAACCCCGCGGTGCAAGTAGCCGATATCAATTTTGGCTTTTTCGATAATTTCTCCGTTGAGTTGCAGTATCAGGCGCAATACCCCATGCGTTGCAGGATGTTGCGGCCCCATATTAAGAACCATCTTGGTATTGAGGGGATCCTTATCTTCCAGCGTCTCAATCGTAGTATGTTTATCCTCCAGAGCCTGATACAGAGATTCCTGGTGTTCCTTAAAGAAACTGGGTGTTACCCTGTCTTTTATATGTTTTGTGTCCATAAAAACTACTCGATGTCGGGAGTTGTATTCGGTAATTCAATTGATCCGGGGATGCCGAGCAAGGGAAATTCCTTGCGGAGAGGATAATACTGAAAATCCTGTGGCATATAAATACGGCGAAAATCGGGATGATTTTTAAACCTGACGCCGAACATATCATATACTTCCCGCTCCATCCAACTGGCTGACCTCCATATTCCTGTGACAGATTCCACTTCAGGATTTTCTTCGGGCAGGCGGATTTTAACAAATATGCGCTCGCGGTTACGGAGTGAAACCAGGTTGTAGATTACTTCAAAACGTTCTTCAGAGGTAAACCTGTCGGCTCCGAAAACATCCGTCAGATAAATAAAATGCTGTTCCTCTTTCAGGTATGTGCAAATATCCACAATAGATGATGCCTCAACCCGCACAAAAGTATCGCCTGTAGATTGGTAAACGTCGATTATGCTGTCCGAAAAATCTTCGGATAAATGGTCAATAGTCTTTTGCAGTGTTTCGGATAGTTCTAAACTCATATCAAGTATCGAGCGTTACGGAGTGTTCGGTACGGATCTTGTCTTGGATCTTCATCAGCGAGTGCAGCAGTGCGTCGGGACGCGGTGGACAGCCTGATATATAAGTATCGACCGGCAGAAAGTTGTCACAACCCTGTACAACGCCATAGCACCGGTGCATGCCGCCGGTAGAAGCACATGCTCCCATGGCAATACACCATTTGGGATCGGGCATCTGGTCCCAGATTCGGCGGATAGCGTGAGCCATTTTATAATTTACCCAGCCTGCAACAATCATTACATCGCTTTGACGGGGTGAAAAACGCATTACCTCGGATCCAAATCGCGCCGCATCATAGCGGGGACCGGCAAAAGCCATCATTTCAATGGCGCAGCAAGCCAATCCCATAGGCATCGGCCAGGCGGCGTTCGATCGTGCCCAATTTGTCAGAGCGTCTATTTTTGTGGTGAGGTAACCTTCACCAAGTGAACTTTCGAGTCCCATATTTAGTCAAATCTGAAATTAATTATGTAAAATACTTCTTTTTAAATCCCAGTCCAGGGATCCTTTTTTAATGGTATAGATCAAGCCGATAAATAATACGATGATAAAAACCGTCATTGCTATTAGCGTCCCGACACCATGTTCGAGGTATCGAACAGCCCAGGGAAAAACAAAAACTACCTCCAGGTCGAAAACGATGAATTCCATAGCAACAAGGTAAAAGCTGACCGAGTACCGGTCCCGTGCTTCTCCAACGGGATCCATGCCGCTTTCATAGGGGTTCAGCTTATTTGTGTTCGGCCGGTAGGGTCCCAGAAACCGGGCCAGGCCCAACAAAAGCAGTGCCAGCACAACAGCCACTCCGGCAATAATAAGTATCGGTAAATAATTATCCAGCATCAGTTCGATTATTCAATTTTCAAATAGACTGAAATTAGGGTCAATCGCTCTTAATGTCAATGAAATTAAGGCAGAGAATATAGTACTTCTGAAATTGAAAACATATAAAACTATGTAAGTTCTCTTATTTAAAGTGGATATAAATTCTGCCGTAATGCGTGATGCGTAATGCGTATTTTTTAACAGTCACGCATTACGTATTACGTTTGTTTATTAAAAACTCATTTCTTCAGTAAAGATTTAATTTTCAAAACAAAATCAACAGGTTGAATGAATAAGAGCTCCGGTACGTTTCTGTCTACAGAGGCTGTTGTATTTGTTAACGGCTTTCTCTGTTTGCAGGTGAAAAAAGGGGATCTCCTTTTCAGTTAGTAAATCGATGGTTTCGTCCATTACCTGCAAGCGCTCATGAAATCCCATAGAAAGAATAATTACTTCCGCGTTATGCTGAATAAGTTCTTCTACATCTTCGGGCTGAATTCCGGGACTGTGATGTGTGCCGGTTTCATTCCAGTCCCATTCGCGCGAACCTCCGGGATATAATTTTGCATCTTTATAAATTTCACCGTTATTGGTTTCAACTTTACCCCATTTAATGGATTTAATTTTCGGCGAGTAATGTTTTGTGTTCATAAAAAACCCTAAAATTTACTTCCGGTTTTTTTAGTAAACATTTTTTGCCCGAAATACGTTTATTAGCTGTTATAATAGTTTACGCAGACAGCAAAAATCAGTAAATTTGTATAATCAATTTTTAACCTTGATAAAAAGAAGAGTTACCATTGAATAAAATCAAGATGGACATATTGGGTTTGTCTACCAGCCCAAGCAGTGGAGGAGCTTATGCTCTTATACTAAACGAGGTAAATGGAAACCGCCGGTTACCTATAATTATAGGTACATTCGAAGCACAGGCTATAGCTCTCGAATTGGAGCACATAAAGCCGCCGCGGCCCATGACACACGATCTGCTCAAGAATATGATTCAAACATTCGGCGCAAACCTGAGTCAGGTTTTTATCAATGATCTGAGTGAAGGGACATTTTTCGCTAAAATTATTTATGAAAACAACGGACAGGAACAGGAACAGGATGCCCGCCCGAGCGATGCTATAGCTCTTGCCGTCAGGTTTAATGCTTCTATCTATGTAGCGGAACAGATCCTCGATGAAGCGGGAATTATTTCTGAAGGGGAAAAGGGGGAAACATTGGGAACATCTTCGGAAGGAAGCCAACAGCAGCCGAAGGAGATGAGTAAACTGGAAAAACTTGAAAATGAACTGCAAACAGCTATTGAAACGGAAAATTACGAAAAAGCAGCACGTCTCAGGGACGAAATTCAAAAGCTAAAAGGATAGGGTTTGGAAATTAAAAATTATTCCTTTGAGCAACTGCCGTACTCAAAACTTTTTAAAACCTACATTAATGATTTTAAGAGCCTGAGCGATTTCTATCAGGTTAATCCTTTCAATCCGGCCTCTGTTAAAGATCATGCCAACTCTCCAAATTTTAATGGGAACCGCGAAATTTCTGCAAATATACTGGAAGAGATAAATCATAATTACAAGGTAGGCAAAAAAACCTTTGAAAATATTGACAGGCTGAAGCAGCCGGATAGTATTACTGTGGTTACCGGCCAACAGCTTGGGATTTATGGGGGAGCTCTTTTTACTGTTTTAAAAATTATTACGACGATTCACCTGGCAAAAGATCTTGAAGAAGAATTAGGCCGGCCGGTGATACCTGTTTTCTGGCTGGCTGATGAAGACCATGATTACGAAGAGATTAGGAGCATTGCACTGCTTCGGCGGGATGATTTAAAGAAAGTCAGTTTACCCGACGTGGAAGGCAATTTACCTCCCATAGCAAAGATGGATTTGCCATCCGGATTAAAAGATCTCAGAGAAGAAATACGTAATATTCTTATTGATACCGATTTTTCGGATGATTTGTGGGCTCTGCTGGATGGCAGTTATAAAGAGGGAAGGTCATTCGAACAGGCTTTTGGCGACCTTGCAGGTCAATTATTCTCAAAACACGGACTGGTTCTGGCCGGCAGTAATAATGAGATGATTAAAAAGAATTCAAAGGAGATACTAAAGGAAGCCATTTCCAAAGCCGGTTGTATGCGAGATGAACTTGACAGGCAAACTGCCAAAATTAGCAGTGATTTTCATCAGCAGGTTACTCTTTATGATTCAAATCTATTTTATCTTGAAAGTGGAAATGGTCGCGTGAAAATTAAGCGAAACGGCGATGGCTGGTCTACAGAAACAGGACGAGAATGGTCAACCCATGAATTGCTGGAGGAAATCGATGATTCACCCTATCATTTTTCGCCGAACGTATTTTTACGTCCCATTGTGCAAGATCATTTTCTGCCGACATTAGGGTATGTAGCCGGACCCGGAGAATTAGCATATTACGGACAGATGAAAACCTACTATTCCTGTTACGGTCAGACAATGCCCGTGATATTTCCCCGTTTCAGTGCAACCTTTATTGAGCCGGCAATCGACAGAATTATAGAAGAACTGCCGTTTGATTTCCACGAATATGACAGACGTATCGAAGACCTTGAATCGGCCTATGTGGAACGTAACGAACAGCACGACATCGAAGCCATATTTTCTGAATGGAAAGAAAAGGTTGAGGTCGTATCAAGAAATAAAACGGAATATATCGCAGCGATAGATTCCACACTTGAAGGAGCTGCGGGGAAAGCCACTGCGATTTATTTTGGTGAGCTGGACAAGCTCAAGGGGAAAGTCTACCGCGCGGTCAAACAACAAGACCAGACCCAGCTCAACAGGATACGAAAGATGAAAGCCAATCTGTTTCCCGGTGATACCCTCCAGGAGCGGGCAATAGCTTCAATTTATTTTATGAATAAGTACGGTGTCGATATCTGGGATCGTGTTCTGGAGAAAATGGATTCCGATGAAGAATTGCAACACCACAAACTTATCTATCTCTGATTGTGAGTATTCAGAAGAAAAAAGAGGATCTCCGTAAATATTATTTACGGATTCGTAGTCACATATCCGAAGAAGAGTATAAAAAATGTTCACGGGTTATTATCAGGAGATTGAAAGATTCTCCGGATTATAACCAGGCAAAGTATGTTCATTGTTATGTTTCCATCAATGAACGGAGGGAGGTCAACACCCATCCGCTGATCCGGGAAATGCTTTCCGGGCGAAAACAGCTGGTAGTACCTGTTACCAATTTTAATACCGGTACATTGACACATGTCGAATTGAACGCCTATAATAAGCTCATAAACAATAAGTGGGGTGTTCCCGAGCCTGAGTCCGGAAACGAAGTGACAGCAGAAGAACTGGATCTGATTGTGGTACCTATGGTAGCGGGCGATCCCCGTTGCAATCGCCTCGGATACGGGAAAGGATTTTACGACCGATTTCTGTCGCAGGTCGAATGTCCGAAGATTGGACTGCTGTATGAGAGCTGTATGGCGGAGCAGCTTCCCACTGAAGATTTTGACGTTACACTCGATCAGATAATAACAGAAGTCCGCGTGGTTCGACAGGAATAGTTTGAGGAAATAAGGATATAAGGGTAATTGGAGCCTTATACCTTATATCCTTATACCCTTCTTTTCCCTCATGCGAATTTTTATTTATAAATGGTAAAACAGTATGTAACTTTACCAATCCTTTTATCGTATTTTGAGTTCAGGTATTGCAGAAAAAAAATAATTCATTATGGCAGAAAAAACACGCGGGCATAGTACACATCACTCACTGGATTCTATGATGGAGTTTGAAGACCATGAACTTCAGGCTACCATGCATGAATTTCTTGAAGAAGAAAAGAAAGCCAACACCAACATTTGGAACTTTGCGACCATCGCGGGTATAGCGATGTTCTTTGTCGGTATGGTGTATGTAATCCAGAGTATCGGGCTGGCCATCGGACCTGATTTAACCGATCTTGTTGAGGTGATGCCGCTGATAGGGGGAATACTTGTAACATTAGTCGGTTTCGGTTTCCTGGTGGGCGATCGCAAAAAAGAAAAGAAAGAGAAGAAAAAACAAAAAAGGAAAAAGAAGTTCGATTTTGACTTTAATGACGAAGAAGATTTCAGCGAGTTAGAGAATGACCTTGGCAGTAGAAAATCAGGAAAAGAGAAGTCTCGCAATATTAATTATGATGCTTATGCTTTTAGGCAGCCAAAAAAACTTTACAAATCACGAACCAATAAAAAATGGGTGGGAGTATGCGGGGGCCTTGCCAAATATTTTGGTATTAGTCCGACAGTAATACGCCTCTTATTTGTTATTACCTTTTTTGCCGGATCCGGAACATCACTGCTCGTCTA
>CAZPWQ010000119.1:0-10518 GCA_964590495.1 uncultured Balneolaceae bacterium | reverse complement strand
AACCTGTTCAAAACTCTATCTGGTTGGTGGCGGTGCATATTACAGCGAGCTGACCAATCTGATTTCACAGGAGTTTGAAGGAATTCTCAACATTGAAATTCCTGAACAACCTGATAAAATGGCTGTGAAAGGTTATAGCATAAATACCGCCAAACAAGTCAGCGAAGGGGTTCCCGTTGGTATCGACATGGGTAATGCCAATACCCTGGTTGCTATATCTAATAATCGTGAATAAATTTCTTATCGAAGTTCCTAACCTGCATTTCCCCGAACGTTTTCGGGGGAATCGCTTCGCTCGGTACTCATCAAGAAATTTGGTTGGATGTAAGGCGAAAGGGCATAGCGCATAGGGGCAGGAACAATACTTTTTCCCTATGCCCCATGCTTTTTCACTTTGCCGCTTCTGCTATAATGATACATAAGCATTGCTAATTAGTATTTTAAATATTTTTTTGTGAGAAAATGCAGATTAACCTTTAGGAATTACCGGAGTGGCTGAAAATTATACTTTCTTAGGGAAAGATACTTCTATAAATGGTGTAGTAACAACGCAGGAAATCGTTGTGGAAGGTTCCATAAAGGGTGAGGTTAATGCACGGGATAAGGTGCATATCATGAATGGAGCAGTTATTGAAGGACCTATTAAGACGAAGAAAATTCTTTTTGAGCAAGGAGCGCAACATTACGGTATGATCAGTATGGATAACAGCAGGACGCCGGCAGATTCGGCTTCAGCTGAACCTCCCAAACTCGAAGAACAGCTTAAAGAAGAAAAAGAGGAACAAAAACCTGTGCTGACAGAGAAAAAAACTGAGGAAAGACCGTCCAGAGAAAGATTATGGTGAGAAAACAGGTAATCAGCGAAACCTGTGAAATTGGTAATTCCGTGTGAATAACCCTATATTAAAACACAATAAAATTTAAACCCTTGAGCAAAACTCAAGGGTTTTTTTATTGGGATAAGTTTATCACGGCGCTCTGTTCAACGAAACCGGCTATGAATGCATTGGATTGATCTTACGATTTTTGCGCTATATATGATAACTATGCTGGGATTTGGCGTCTTTTTCCTTAAAACAAATAAAGGCGCCGATGATTACTATGTGGGGGGACGGAATATGAGCAGTATCCATATCGGCCTCTCAGTAGTAGCCACTGATGTCGGCGGCGGTTTTTCCATCGGCCTTGGCGGACTGGGTTTTGTACTGGGGATATCCGGCTCATGGATGCTTTTTACCGGACTCCTTGGCGCCTGGCTTGCAGCCGTATTTCTCATACCGAAAGTAAAGGGAAACAGAGTATTTGATAACGCGTTTACATTTCCTGAAGTGTTTGCTCATTATTTTAATCCCCGTGTGGCCCTTATTGCGGGAATCATATCAGCTGTAGGGTATGCGGGTTTTACCAGCTCGCAAATACTCGCCGGAGCTAAACTTGCGAATGGAACTTTTGCCAATCTCGACCTTCAGACGGCCCTGCTGATAATGGGATCTATTGCTGTTATATATACCGTTATGGGGGGCTTAAAAGCGGTAATCTATACCGATACGGTACAGTGGGCTATTTTAATGTCCGGTCTTGTTTTTATCGGAATCCCTCTTTCGTACAGTGCTATCGGCGGCTGGGAAGCAATACAAAGTTCAGTCGATCCTGAATTACTTTCTCTTGCAAACATTACTTGGCAGCGGGTGGTATATTGGGCTGTAACTATTATTCCCATATGGTTTGTTGGGATGACTCTGTACCAGCGTATCTACGCCTGTAATGATGAAGAAACAGCTAAAAAGGCTTGGTATCTGGCGGGAGTATTCGAATGGCCGATTATGGCGTTTATGGGTGTATCTCTGGGACTTTTTGCAAAAGTTGCTGCTGCACAGGGTATGTTTGATTATCTCGGAGCGGCTAATATATCTGATACTGATCCTGAGACAGGGCTTCCGATGTTACTCAGAACAGTATTGCCTGTCGGTTTAATGGGGCTTATGATGAGCGCCTACTTTTCTGCTATATTATCAACCGCTGACAGCTGTCTTATGGCAGCTTCAGGAAATGTAGTCTCCGATATTATCGGTTATTTCAGAGATATGAACCCGGAGAGCAAAACCTTTTTACGTTTTTCACAGATTACGACATTAATCATCGGCATATTCGCCCTGATTATTGCAAGCGCCATGACCAACGTGCTCGACCTGATGCTATATTCCTATGCATTTATGGTTTCCGGATTGTTTGTACCCATAGTGGGGGCTTTTTACTGGCAGAAAAGCAGCAGTACAGGTGCTATCGGGGCTATGCTTTTAGGCGGGGGTACGACTGTTTTGCTTGAAATTTTTGTTGAAAATTTACCTGCGGGACTCGATGCAAATGTTTTTGGAATTACGGTATCTGCAATTGCATTTATTACGCTTTCACTGTTATTTCCCGGTCAAAAGAAAAAAGCAAAAGAACAGATGCCTGAAGAAAAATACGGAACGGTTAATGCATAGTACATAATTTCAAAACACAATGACACATTTGTTAGTTGGTGCTTTTTATATATGTCATCGTATTTATGAACCAGGGTACTTAATTTGTAATGATAGAATTTGATATAATTAACAATGACGATGAAAACCCGACTGAATTCAGCCGGGATAATATCGCGGATTTTCTGTTTGAACATCTGGATAAATACCGTGATGAGAGAAAACACATTTTAGCTTGTATCTCTTATGCATACGGAGATAAAGCATGTCAGGATGGATTTGTTCTTGTAGGACACGAAAATGGAACCATTGTCGGTACTGTGATTATAAACCATACAAAGATGTCCGGCTTTATCCCCGAACATTTATTGGTATATATTGCGGTTCACAGTAACTACAGGGGAAGAGGAATTGGAAAACAAATTATGGAGCATGTCATTGAAGAAACCGAGGGCGATATTGCCCTGCACGTTGAACCGAATAATCCGGCCAAACATCTTTACGAGAAGTTTGGATTTACTAATAAATACTTAGAAATGCGACTTAAGAAATAGTGGCTTATTTAAAATTATATCGGGATAAACTTCGTGAGAATTATAACTATCTGGACAGGCTTTTTAAAAACAATGGAATAAAATGGGGAATTACTACCAAGCTGCTCTGTGGACATGAAGAATTTCTGGAGGAGGTTGCCGATCTTGGGATCGGTGAGATGCATGATTCCCGGATAAGCAATCTGAAAATGATCAAAGAGATCAATTCCGAAGTTCTGACTATATACATCAAGCCGCCGCCCAAAGATATTATAGAATCGGTGGTGAAATATGCCGATGCCAGCCTGAATACAGAGCTGTCAACGCTTCATGCTCTTTCTGAAGAGGCGAAGCGTCAGGATAAAGTCCACAAGGTGATTATTATGATTGAGATGGGGGATTTGCGTGAGGGTGTGATTCGGGAAAATCTTATCGACTTTTATGAAAATGTCTTCGAACTGCCCAATCTGGAAGTAATCGGGATAGGTACCAACCTGAACTGCATGCATGGTGTGATGCCTGATGAAGACAAGCTGATTCAGCTTGCACTGTACAAACAGATTATAGAACTCCGTTTCGACATAGATATTCCGCTTGTTTCCGGCGGTACCACCGTTACTATCCCATTGCTCCTGCGGAACCAGCTGCCCAGCGGCATTAATCATTTTCGTGTAGGTGAAGCACTGTTTTTCGGTAAAGATCTCTTTTCGGGAGGTACGATCGAAGGCATGCATGAAGGAGTCCTGGAGCTGTATACGCAGATTATTGAAATAGCCGAAAAACCCAAGGTGCCGAGTGGAGATCTGGGGGTAAATCCGCAGGGGAAGGTCGCCGATATTGACGAGGAAAAGTACGGGGAAACATCCTATCGCGCTATCCTGGATATCGGATACCTGGATATTAACCCCGACCATCTCATATCGGTCCATGATGATGTCAGAATTGCAGATGCCAGTTCTGATATGCTTATCCTTGATGTAGGGGATAATGAGAGCGGATATGAGGTAGGAGATTTTATTCGCTTCAGAATGAAGTATATGGGAGCACTCGGTATTATGAATTCCGACTACATTGATAAAAGGGTTGAATGAAAGTTGATCTGGATTTTTCGATTTTTGATTTTGCTCCTGTAATGAACTACTCGCAGGACCCGGGCCGGTTATTTGTTTTGGATCTCAGCAGAGGCTATAATCCTGTCTCTATTAAAAAAAGAACGAAATGGGGTATAGGGCGTTATAATGAAAAACGTCCGGATATGTATACTACACCTCAATACGAAAACCGGCGAAATATTCATATGGGCATTGATATCTGGGCTGATGCAGGAGATCCGGTATTTTCTTTTTACGAAGGTATTGTTGCCTATAAACAGGATAATAATTCAGAAGGTGACTACGGACCGACCATTGTTACAAAACATGTGTTGGAAGGAATTGAATTATTCGCTTTATACGGACACCTTTCCCGCTCTTCTCTTCAAATGGTACAGGAGGGCGACCAATTGCAGAAAAAACAGAAAATTGGGGAACTTGGCGATAAATCCGTCAACGGCGGCTGGGAGTCACACCTTCATTTCCAGCTTTCCTTTGAAGATCCCGGCGAAGCCGATATGCCGGGGGTTGTTGCAGAGGATGAACATGAGAGGGCAATGGAGATCTATCCTGATCCGAGAGTAGTGCTGGGTAAATTATATTAGTTTCAAATCCGAAAGACCAAATTCGAAATTCGTATGTCCAAAATCCGAAACGGTTGCTGGTTGTAGGCTCTGTAATATGGGTAAAGATCCTGTCCAAAGGACACCTTTGAAGAAGCAAGCCTGCCCGTAGCCGAAGAGAAGTAAGCACTTAAAGTACTTTCAGCAGGCTACGCTTCGGCGAAGGCAGGTTATACCCTCGTCAGCCGGTTTTTTATCTTTCGTATTTCGTTGGCAAGCTTAAGCAGGTGATAACCATTATAAACGGAGGGTTTGTTCATCTGAATCGATTTGATAAACTGCATAGCCGCAAGCTCCGCGGCTTTTGCAGGATCAAAAGTTTGTTTATTGAAATACAGATGTCCGTTTTGATTTTGTTGTCCGCAGCGAACCGACTGTTCAATGACATCACAATCGAGATAGTAATTTTGATTGGAAGCTATACGATGATGATTATCTCGTCCCGCTGCAACATTCAAAAATATGTTGCTCGTAGCGCCACTGTCGAAACGGAGGAACAGATGTATGGCATAGGGATGCTTTTTATCAAATTCCACCGTTTTTAAATCCAGGTGATGTACAGCCCCGTCTATCCATCTTAAACAATAGGCCAGCTCATCAATCCAGAAGTAGTCGAAATCATGATTCATTTCGAGGAATCTGGTATGACTGATCTCCCGGTTTATCTGGATGAAAGAAGGGCGGGTAACTTTTTTGGCCATCCACCCGGATGCCGGCGCCAGTGTCGGCCAGTGCGAAAATTGCAGCAACACATTAGATTCTTCTGCCGCATAATAAATTTTTTCTATTTCTTGAACATCATCTGGAAGTTTTGAGATAAGAAAACAGTGGTATCCTTTTTTTACTGCTTTTAGAACATGTTGCAGACGCTCTTCACTGTCATTCAACAGGAAACAGGCATCGACATCGCCAATGCCTGTCAGGCCGGCTGCTATGACAACTTCCGTGACAGAACGGTGGGGGCGCAGATGTTTTTCCCATGCTACGGCACGATCAGCGGGTCCGACAATTCCTATTTTCATAAAAGTATCCGGTCAACAGTTGGATTTCCTGGTGTGAAATACAGGTTAAATTATAGTTATGAAATAGGGTTGTAATATCAAAAAGTAATATTTGTAGCAGGAGGGTAAAAATCGATTCAAAGGCCGGATATTATGTTTGCTTACCTTTCTCGTCATCTCGAAAGACCGAAGGCCCCGATGTTTTTTTATCGGGACTATAATAGAGGGATCTCATCCGTTCTGAAATGGCTGTTAATTTAGAGTAGGGTTAGTTGCCCTTGTTAAGAAATATAGCTATTAACCGTTGGGATGGTTTTAGGGCAGCTATTTAAAAGCTATCTGCAAAACAATCTCTTTAGATCTGTGGCTATTAACTAATAAACCAATAACAAAATTAATCGGGCATAACGAGAGCTAATATAAAATAAAGGAGAACAGGACTTCCCCATCCCAGAAAAGTACTGATAACAAATATAATCCGTACAATGGTTGGATCCCAACCCAGGTATTCGGCAATTCCACCGCATACACCGCTGATCATTCTGTCTGTGTGTGATTTTTTTAATCGAGCTCCCATTGAAATCTTCTTAAGAGTAAATGTTTTCCGGTTTCGTTGCGTAACAATGCTACGGGTGAATCAGAGTGAAGTTTCATTTTGTCTGATATTCATATAAAAAGAAAGTCCAAAGTAATAAAAGGGGAATAAAAACGAACTGTATATTAAAAACATCGGAGAATTGTCAAAATAATATACCAGCAGCCCCATCTGAAGGGTAAATGCACTTCCCAGAATAAGTGTAAAGGGACGTAAAAAAGGAGTCCGTGTAGGATAAATGAATTTGACAGGCAAAAACGTAACTGCACAAAAAGTCAGTAAGATGACCGATGCATAAAAATCAGTCAGCTTCAGCAGATAGATATAAAATACCACAATATTCCAGTATGAGGGAAATCCCAAAAAGTAGTCGTCGGAAGTTTTGGCAGCAGTATTTGAAAAACCAAAAACACTTGATACCGCACAAACAAGCAACACCCAGAGCGGGATATCCATAGTAGCATTAATCCATACTAATGGAGCTATGGTCCAGGTAAGAAAATCGATGATATTATCCATCAGGGCACCATCGATTTTCGGGGCATACTCTTTGGTCTTCACAATACGTGCGAGTGTGCCATCAACAGAATCGATAATTACTGAAAGCGCCAGAGCCCAGATTGCTTCCTGGTAATAGCCGTCAAATGTAAGGATGATAGCCCAGAGGCCAAGCGCCGCACCAATCCCCGTTAATAAATGCACTCCGTATGCTTTTACCTTCACGCGTAGTAGATTCAGATATTAATTTTGGCCTATATATAATACATCTTAATAAAATAAAAAAAGCGGAACCGATGAAGTCCCGCTTTTTAGTAAAGGTAAATTGTGAACTATTTTACATTAATTGGCACTTTGGCCCCGGTATACCCAATGTAGCTGAGAATCAATTGCTGATTTCCCTTTTGTAAATTATTGAGAGTAAATTTTCCGTCCTGAGCGGTTGATGTCCCTATGGTGGTACTTTCAACAATCACATTTACACCGGGCAACGGTTTGTTCTTTTCCCGGTCATAAATATACCCGTTAACTGTACCATCATCGGAAACTTCCAGGTCTCTTATTTCCATTTTCGATTCATTTACCTCCATCTGTTCTAATTCAGCAGATGACGATTGTGTGCCAGTATTCTCAGACTGAAGGCGATAGATAATGGGCAGAGAATATTGAACCCGCACCGGCTGTCCGCGCTGTTTCCCGGGTTTAAATTTCGCCTGTTTTACTACCCGGAGTGCTTCTTCATCACAGCCGGCTCCGATACCCCGGATAACCTCCGGATTTTCAACTTCGCCCTGTTCATTAACGATAAACTGCACAATAACACGTCCTTCGACACCGGCTTCCCGGGCTTCTTGCGGGTATCGGATTTCTTTCTGTATGGAAGCAAGACCGTCTTCCAATTCAGGCATTTCCTCGACGGCCACAAAGAAAGTTTCTTCGGGGGGTGGGGGGGCGGCTTGGTTTGAATCAACGGAATCTGTCCCTGAAGAAGCTGTACCCGGTGCCGGGGGTGGAGGAGGTTTTAAATCAGAAAAGGCTGTCTCTCTATCTATAAGCTCAATTTCAACGACCCCGTTTTTACCTGCTTCACCGTACCGATCTATCGCATCTTGGTCCTTATAGACTTGAATATATTTTATATATTTCGTTTTGATGCGGGAGATCATAACACGGGAGTATTTATCATCTTCGACTATCTCCCCGTTGATTACAAAGAGAGGCTTGGTATCCTCATCAGACTTGTTGTAGATATCAGCCTGAACCTGTTCAACTTCAGTATTGGTAATTCCGCCTTCCTGGATATCAGTACAGGCCATGGACAGTATGACTACGCCGGCCGTCATAAGGGTAAGGAAAAAACTTGAACGGAACCGGGAAGCCGGGGACCGTTGCTCATTCATTTGTTGTATGCGTTTTTTTAAGGTGGACGGATTTACGGCCATACTCATGGCAAACTTGTTTGAAATCTTCTCACGCTGTGCGAGTTCAAAGAGAAGTGCGGCATATTTCTTTTTTGAAAAGCGATTCTCCGACAGGACTTCACTGTCACAGGTTATCTCACGGAAATCCTGCCCGGAACGGTGCAGGTAATGTACCAGCGGATGAAACCAAAAAATGGATTTAATAATCAGCAAAATGCCGTTTAGCAGATAATCGCGATGTTTGATGTGCATCAACTCATGCTGAACAGCCATCGCAAATCTGTCATGTGATTTTTTCATATCGGAAGGCAGGACGATTCTCGTTTTGAGCCATCCGAAGGTAAATGGTATGTGAGTAACCGTGGAAAAAGCTACGAGTGTATTTCCATATTTATCCAATTGACCGGCGGAGAGATAATTCTTTAGCTCAGGTATCTCCCGTACAGTTCTGAAGGTAAGATGCTGTCCGAAACTTCGCAGCCGGACAACATTGATGATAAGCAGGGAAAGCAAGTATAATGCGCCCATTGCAAGTATTACATTCAGTATCCCTGTCCATAACACAGGATCAGATAGTGCAGTCGACAGAGCGGGCTCTGAGGCTGAAGAAGTAGCTGTGGCAGTCAGGGGAGACTGGACAACTATAAATTTTGCAGCTGCAGTCTCAGTATTACCGGCAGCATTTCCGATAAAGCCTGTTAAGTACGAACCCGCCAGCCCGACTGGCAGCGCCAGCAGCAAAGCCACCCTGCTGTGGTATTGGTAAACAGGTGGTATAGAATTGATGCTGCGTAAAATCCAGGTAATTGAAATTGCAATTATCGTCCATATCAGTACCGGAAGCCACAGCATTTCAAGGGTTGTCTCTCCGATTGATTGAAGTATTTCGATCAACTCAGGCATAATTAATCCTCCATTTTATCGATCATACGTTTAATTTCATTGATATCATTTTCAGTTAAATCTTCGCTTTGTACCAGCGTTTGTACCAACTCTTTGGGAGATCCTTTGAAGACTTTGCTGACCAGATCCCTGATCAGGTTTGACCGCACAGATTCCGGCTCTTTGGCCGCACTGTAGACATAGGTGACGCCATCCTTGCGATATTTTAAATAACCTTTTTCCGCCAGATTCTTCATGACGGTCATGATGGTAGTGTAGGCTACTTCCCGGTTTTTCAGGATACGCTTTCGTACGTCCCTGACCGTTGCTTCACCAAGATCCCATACATGATGAAGTACTTCCATTTCAGTTTCTCCTAAAGGGGTAAGTGATTTTTTCATGTTGTTCTTTATTATTCTGCTGTTTAACCTGCTGAAACTTTTTTAATTAACTCCTTAGTACTAAATTAGTAGTAATATTGTTTAATTTCAAATTTAAAGAAAGAATTAAATGTCGCTAAGTACTCTGGTTCATAAATACAATGACATATGTCATTATATCTTTGAAATTATGTACTAAGACAACAGAAGTCTTATTGTTTCTATTACCTCTGCAACGCCTGACATACTTTTTAATCTGGCAGAAGTCAACTCTTCCAAAAGCTGAAGGACAGAGGGGGATTGATGCAACAAGACAACCGGCTTGCCGGCTTTGTATGCGAGTACTATTTCAGATACAGTACCCAGCCCGGCACCGCAGCCAACGATGATGTCGGAAGAAAGGACGTTGATACTATTTCGTGCACTGCCCATACCGGTCCGGATTGGGATGTCAACATATTCCGACGCGCCGGACATCCCGGCTGTGGGCAAAACACCGATGGTGAGTCCGCCGGATTTTTTTGCTCCCCTGGAGGCTTCGTGCATCACCCCGACATTTCTGCCCCCGGTAAGCAGAACCCAGTTGTTTCGGGCAATCTGTCTGCCCAGTTCAAAAGCCAGTTCTTTGTCTCTCTTTTTGGCACCGGCGCCGGGACCCATAACCCCAATTATCGTTTTCGACATGTTAGTCACCTCATGTTTTGTGAACGGGTTTCAGCTAAAATATTTATCGAATAGTTTAATCAAAAATGTTGAATCCTGCGCAGCTGACCCACCCCAACCCCTCCCTATTCCGCTGAAAAACCACAGCGAAACAAGGAGGGGCTTTTAAATTGCCGGAATCTTCGAAAAGAGTCACTCCTTCCTTGTCCGTGGGTTTTCGGGATAGGGAAGGAGCCGGAGGATGGGTCTGGAAGGTTGGCTGCCATATTGTACCCGCCCGACCGCAAGTTCAGCGGCCGGACGGGAAAGAGTTTAATACAATATTATAGAATCATTTAATTTTTTTGCTTTTAATAAACTTCAGGG
>CAZPWQ010000118.1:0-10827 GCA_964590495.1 uncultured Balneolaceae bacterium | reverse complement strand
AAATAAAATCTTAAAAAAATTAACTGATATTTATTGAAAAATGACTTTTTGGACACCCTCATTGAATAGGAGGTGACAGCCTGCCGGCGGGAAGGAGACGGAGGATGGGTCCGAAAAGGCACCGTGTCCTGTCGAACCCGTCGGACCGCAGGACCAGCGGTCTGACGGGAGTCTAGGAAACATTCTTGAAGCAGATTCACTTAGATTACTAAATGGTTTATTCAGTAGCAGCAGACTTCCTATATTCTCTGTCTGGAATATTGTATTTTATATAAAATAATAATCAACATTTGTACCGTATTTTCATGAGGACAATCAACCGAACTACTTTATCATATTTATTGCTTTTCCCATTCCTGCTTTTTGCCGTTCAATTACTGCCTCTCTCTGCCAACGCCCAGTCTTTTGATCATGAAAAATATCCCAAACTGGATTTCACTTTTGAAAGTCTTGATTTACAGCTGGTTGTACAGCCCGATTCGCAGCGTATTGAAGGTGCCGCCGCATATAATCTGACAGCTAATATTTCCGGTGCTGATTCGGTCATTTTAAATGCAACCCGGATGGAAATTGAGGCGGTTTCGCTTAATGAAGAAGAAGCGGATTATCATTTAAGTAACGACTCTTTAATAGTCACTCTGCCGGATTCATCCGAAACCGGAGAAAGCTACGATCTCCATATTAAATACAACAGTATCCCCCGTTTTGGTTTATT
Source organism: uncultured Balneolaceae bacterium (assembly GCA_964590495.1). GTDB lineage: Bacteria > Bacteroidota > Rhodothermia > Balneolales > Balneolaceae > CAZPWQ01. The sequence goes on along the minus strand of CAZPWQ010000118.1, from coordinate 10,112 downwards.
AAATAATGTTCACGGCACGGTTTGGACTTCCCTGCTTCCCGCGTCCCAGCGCCACTGGCTACCCACGGTTGACAATCCACATGTAACGTTTACAAGTACAATGGATATTACTGTACCCTCCGGTTATACGGTATGGGCTACGGGAAGAAAAACAAACCAGGAAATAACCTCGGTTGACAATATCCGTTACACCTTTACGAGCGATGATAAAGTTCCGGCTTCGGGACTCTCTTTTGCAGCGGGTAATTTTAATAACAATTCAACATCATTCGGGATAAAACGAATTAATGTAGCTGTTGAACAGGGGTATGAGGATGAAGATATCGGGCAGGAAATATTGCAAGATGCATATGATTTTCTAAAAAGAGCAGAGGAAGAACTGGGCCTGGAATACCCGTTCGGACGCTTAAATATTATAATTTTGGATGATCACCACTGGGAAACAAAATCATGGGGAGCCTCGACGGTTTTTTTGTATAAAAACAGGGGAGGGTGGAAGGCTCAACTATACAGAGGTATCGCTGCACAATGGTTCGGTGTTTACCAGCGCGAAGAACAGTGGAGTGAGGGTGACGCTATTTCGCTCTACCAGGCATTAGCGGTTGACAGGATGAGTGAAGAAGATATACCTGAAATTACAAATAAAGATACACCTTCACTCGATTCGTCCACCGTGTATGATGTATTTGGTCCGCAGAGATGGCAGTACTGGCGGCAGGGGTTGGATACCTGGAGCAATCAAAATATGAAAACAATAATTGTCAACAGTATGGAGAGTGTTTTAAGTGAGACAGGGCGGGTTATAAACTGGAGTGATTATGCGGATCACTGGTACATAAGAAGCGGACAACCTTTATTTGATGTTCCTGATTTTTCAACGGAACATGAAGGAGACGAAAGTGTCGACGATTCCGTGGCTTACAAAGTTACCTACAATTTAGATGAGGCTGACGGCAGGCTTATCCTTGGTTTTGAAGCTCTGCACGGGATGTACAAAGAACTTACCAGCCTGAGAACTATTGAAGTTTACAGCGACAGGACAGATACTGCCGAAATAACCTTTACCGGCGAGCGTGATTCCCTGGTTGTTAATGTAGATCCTGCAATTAATACCTTTAGAATTGATACTACGGAATATCCCGATTTGCACCTGGATCAGTACAAACCCGCATCATTCCTGATTTATGAATTACGTAATGCAGATACAGTAGCAGAACGTGCTGAAGCAGCACGTAAACTGGGTCATCACTCAGATAACCCGGATCTGCAACTGGCTATTAAGGATTTTATGAACCGTGATCTCGAACCTGAAGTTCAGGCTGCTCTGTTACGTTCAATGGCTCAGATTACCCGGGGAGCATCAGGTACAGAGCAGGTATTTGTTGATGCTTTGAAAAGTGAAAACCAGAATATAAGGGAAGCTGCCCTGACAGCACTTCAGAATTATCCGCAGAATGAAAATATTATAAGAAGTGTCGAGAATGCCACCCATAATGCAGAGGATATGAAGTTTTTTCAGAAGGCAAATAAGACATTGACAGCCATTGTAGACAGCGAAAGATATCGCTCATTTGTTTCTCAGATGGTGAAGTCGGATACGGCAGGCTTCCGCGCTATTTATGCTACACGCGAGTTGGCAAATATGGGAGAGACAGATATTGCTGTAAAACAGGCTGCTCTTTACCTGGATTCGGATTTTGATTACGGCGTACGGGAAGCAGCCATGGAAATATTAATACAGAACGATCATACACCGGCCGACTGGCTTTCCAGGGCCGACGACCTGCTTAGAGATAAGGATCCGAGAATACGTTATCTTCTCGTACAGGGTCTTAACAATGTACAGGATGACGAGGTGCGGGAGATGATAGAGGTTTGGATCCACGATGAATATGACGCACGCGTACACCGGGCTATGCAGAAAATGTTTGAATAATGCGTAATTCGTAATGCGTAAGGAAATACCTAGTACTAATTTACGCATTACGCATTACGTATCACGGGCTCACCCCTGGCGTATCCATTTCCAGAGTTCGCGAAAGTTTGCGCTTTTGCCGTAGCTGAGAATTCCGACGCTGTATATTTTAGCGCTGAGCCAGATCGTGCCGATAAAGGTAAAGATCATCAGAATTATTGAGAGACCAATTTGCCAGAAGGGGACATCTGTAATAGCAATTCGCGACACCATCAGTATTGGAGAGAAAAACGGTATTATTGAAGCAACAACAGCCATAAATGAATCCGGAGATTTTACCATCTGAAATAAAAAAACATATGCAATCATAATCGGGATCATCACCGGGAACATAAACTGTTGTGTATCTGTCTCCGAATCCACAGCCGAACCAATAGCTGCAAAAAGGGAGCTGTAGATCAAAAATCCAAGGATGAAGAAAAGGACAAAATAAATTATCAGGGAAGTCTCGATACTGGGAATTTCCAAGATAGCGGGATTTGACGCCGCTTCGGCCGTACCTTCGGGCATATTCTGCATCTGGCTGTCCATAAACAAACCGGCAACCGGCGCGGCAGCCGCACTCAATCCTACTCCTGCAATAATCCAGATACCGATTTGTGTTATTGCCAATGCTGCTACTCCCAGTATTTTTCCGATCAAAAGCTCCATGGGTTTAACGGAAGAAGCAATCACCTCAATAATGCGGCTCGTCTTTTCTTCGATAACGCTTCGGGTCAGCCAGCCGCCGTATCCCAGAAGTACACCGAAAATTATTACGCCCATAAAAATGCCTATGCCTGTTCTGAACCCGGTATCATCTTCTGTTTCAACACCTTCTTTGGTGAGCTTTCTGGTATCAAGCCCTGCTCTGCTGGCATATATTTCTTTAACGTTTTCCGAGACATTCGCCCGGTCCAGACGCTCTTCCCGGATAGCATCGCGTAGTTCATTTCTTACAGAATTCAACAGTGAAATACCTCCGCTTCCGCTGTAAACCAGTTCCGTATTTTTATCTGCAACAATATTTTCTTCATCAATAACCAGGAATCCTTCTATCGTATTTCTGATGACCATATCCCGGAGGGAATCCTGGGGTACGCCGGCCGCATCTGTATAACGTACTTCATTCGTTTCCTTCAGACGGGGATATATTACTTCTGTTTTATCAACAATAGCTATTTGATGCTCACTTTCCGCATCCCATAAAGAGATACCTATCATAACGGCAACAAATGCCGCCATTCCGAGAGGCAACAGGATCGTCAGAAGAATAAACGCTTTACTCTTGACACGGGTAAGGTATTCACGTTTCAATACCAATACTATTTGACGCAGGCTCATAATCAGCTTATCTCCTTGGGATTAATATTGTCTTCACCAACTGTGGATATAAATATTTCCGTAAGGGAGGGTTCGATTCGCTCAAACTTGTAAATTTCCGCATGCTCCATGGCGATTTTCAGGATATCCTGCATATTCTGACCGTTCAGTACGCGTATTTCAGCAAAATTCGTGGAGCGGTTATTGATTCGCACGCCCTCAAGCCGGTCCAAAAAACTTTGGTCGCCATGAAATTCGAGATTAATAGTATTTTTACCGAACGATTGCTTGATTTCACGAAGATTCCCCTTCAGTACGGCCTTGCCTTTATTGAAAAGGCAGATGTCGTTACACATCTGTTCAACCTGCTCCATGCGATGGGTCGAGAAAAGTATCGATTTGCCCTTATCCCTCAGTTCGATTACGATCTCCTTCAGCATTTCACTGTTGATAGGATCAAGTCCGCTGAAAGGCTCGTCGAAAATATAAATGTCGGGATCGTGAACAATAGTAGCTATGAATTGTATTTTTTGGGACATCCCCTTCGACAGCTCTCCGATCTGTTTGTTGAACCAGTCTGCGGCTTCAAAACGGTCGAGCCAGTATTTGGTTGCTTCAGTTGCTTCTCTGTAAGAAAGTCCTTTCAGTTGTCCCAGGTAAATCAACTGCTCACCAACTTTCATCTTTTTATAGAGACCGCGCTCTTCCGGCATATAACCGATCAGTTTTTGGGTTTCGGCACTTACTTTCTTTCCGTTTATTGTAATGGAACCGCTGTCGGCAATAATTATGTGGTTAATCATGCGGATCGCTGTTGTTTTGCCCGCTCCGTTGGGACCGAGCAAACCAAAAATACGTCCTTTAAATATGTTAAAACTTACATTATCAACCGCACGAATCTCTCCAAATGATTTTCGAATATTGTTTACTTCAATAACTGCCATAAGCATCCCTGATTTTTTGTAAAGCCCAAATTTACTTTAATTAACTCAGTAAAGAAAGATTGACTGGCATTCAAACTTTTGATTACTTCTTGTCATAATCCCTAACCTGCATTTCTCACCAAGAAATTTGGTTGGATGCAAGGCGAAGGGTAAATGGTGCAGTGAAACGTACTGAGGTACGTTGATCAAACCATTTTGCCCTTCAACGCAGCAGGCAGACAAATTTCGCAGTGTATAACAGACTGTAATTTAAACTATCCGTTTAAAAACATGCAAAATATTGTGCCACAGGTAATTAGCATTTCTATAATATTTTTTTGTGAGAAATGCAGGCTAAACGGCTGTTACTACGAATATAAAAACAATGAGTTTCAAATAATATGAATATCATACATTTAAGTGCTGAGTGTTATCCTGTAGCAAAAGTGGGCGGACTTGCCGATGTCGCCGGTTCTCTTCCCAAATATTTGCTGAAAGAGGGAGTCGATGCTTGTGTGGTAATGCCAAAATATGGAAATGAATGGGTTTCAAAGCACCGGTTCGACACCGTGCACAGCGCAGAAGCGCCTCTCGGAAACTGGAATTTCAGCTTCAATATTCAGCGCGAAGCTGACGATGTATTAGGGTTTCCACTGTACGTAATTGACATTCCGGGCCGTTTTGATCGTCCCGGCATATATGCTGAAGCAAATACAGGTACGGGATACTGGGACGACTTTGAACGTTTCGCCAGCTTTCAGATAGCTGTTCTGGACTGGATTAATGCATCGCCGGAAAAGCCCGACCTCATACATTGCCATGATCACCACACCGGCCTGGTCCCTTTTATGATGACGCAGTGCTATCGATTTAGCGATCTTAAACATATTTCCACCGTGTTGACGGTACATAACGGGGAATATCATGGAAACTTTGACAAGGGGAAATATTACCTCTTGCCCCACTTTGATGATAGTAACCTGGGACTGCTTGACTGGGATGGGAGGCTCAATTGTTTAGCTGCGGGGCTCAAAACCTGCTGGCAAATTACAACTGTTTCACCATCTTATATGGATGAACTCAGCTATAACAGCAAAGGACTGGAATGGTTATTCAGGAACGAAAAAAAGAAATCTCGTGGTATTATTAATGGCATTGATACATCTGTCTGGGATCCGGCAACGGATGAGATGATCCCGGTAAATTATAACCGGCAGAAAACCGCCGGCGGTAAACGCCAAAACAAAATATTATTGTGTGAACAGTTCGGTCTTAATCCGGAGCATCCGACAATATCTTTTATCGGAAGGCTGGCTGCCGAGAAGGGGGCTGACCTGTTACCAGATCTTTTTCGAAAGTATCTTGAATCTCCGCAGAGTGTGAACTTTATTGTACTGGGTACCGGTGACAGAAACCTGCACTATCAATTTGAAGCGATGAACGATCGTTTTACCGGGTATTTCGATGCCACACTTGATTATAATGAAAAGCTCGCTCATCAGATTTATGCAGGAAGTGACTTTATGATTATGCCATCCCGCGTTGAACCGTGCGGACTTAACCAAATGTACGCCATGCGATACGGTACTATCCCGATCGTGCGTAATATCGGAGGTTTGCGGGATACGGTTAAGGATATCGGATTGCCGGACGGTTATGGAATTACATTTAATGATTTTACATTGGAAGCCGCGGATATTGCTGTCGGACGCGCAATAAATCTTTTTACAAACAGCCGTAAAATGGCGAGATTGAGAAAAAAAGTTATGAAACTTGATTTCTCCTGGAGTGCTTCTGCCAAAGATTACATTGAAATGTATAACCAACTGATAGGATGATTATGAGTTATAATATGAGAAAAAGCGCAATTGCCGTCATTCTTGGCGGGGGACAGGGTACACGTTTGTATCCTTTAACAAAAATGCGTTCCAAACCTGCAGTTCCTATAGCCGGAAAGTATCGATTGGTTGATATTCCCATATCCAATTGTTTGAATTCAGGAATGCGAAGAATTTATGTCCTTACACAATTCAATTCCGCATCACTAAACAGACACATCAAGAACACTTATAACTTTGATGCCTTCAGCAGTGGTTTCGTTGATATTCTTGCGGCTGAACAAACGCCGAAAAGTAAAAACTGGTACCAGGGGACGGCCGATGCGGTTCGCCAGTCTATTCATCACATGGCAAATCACCGCCACGACCATGTTTTTATTCTTTCCGGTGATCAGCTCTACCAGATGGATTATCGTAAAATGATGGACATTCATACAGAAAATGATGCGGATTTAACGGTTGCAACTATTCCTGTCACTGCCTCCGATGCCACCGGTTTTGGTATCATGAAAACAAACAATGAGGGTGTTATCGAGAACTTTGTTGAGAAACCGCCCAGTGAAGAGCTTGAAAAATGGAAGTCGGAAACCGGGAAAGAATTAAAGCGTCAGGGACGTGTTTTCCTGGCTTCGATGGGCATCTATATTTTTAAAGAAGATATTCTTACCAAACTGCTGGATGAAAATGCCAATGCAACTGATTTTGGCAAAGAGATAATTCCGAAAGCAATTTCAGAGGATTATAAAGTACAGAGTTACGAATATGACGGTTACTGGACTGATATCGGGACCATCAAATCATTTTTCGAAGCCAATATTTCACTGACGGATGCTCTTCCCAGGTTTAATCTCTACGATAATGAGGATTTTATATATACAAGAGCACGACTGTTGCCGGCCTCGAAGTTATCGGGAACAACTTTCGATCATTCTGTTCTTGCAGAAGGATGTCTGATCGAAGCCAGCCGGATCGTGCGTTCTGTTATCGGTATCAGATCCCGCGTAGGCAAGGGCACGACGATCGAGCATTCCATTATTATGGGTAATGATTTCTTCCAGTCACAAAAAGAAATCGACAGCGGAACCGAGGATGATCCCCCAATGGCAATCGGACAGCGTTGTTTCATAAGTCACGCTATCATCGACAAAAACTGTAAAATAGGCAATGACGTCCGAATAGCCGGCGGCGACCATCTCGAAGACGGCGAATATGAAAACTATCACGTGGTTGACGGTATCGTAATCATACCCAAAGGCTCGGTTATTAAAGACGGCACAAAGATTTAGCGATACCTACGCCCCCATCGGGCGGCTGATCTTGCCCCGACAGCCCTCGGGATGGGTTTGAAAGGACAGGCTATTAATTATCTCCCGTGTCATCCTGAACTTGGTTCAGGATCTGTAGCTGGGTATATATTTCTAGCTGTATCGTAATCTTTCCTTGTTCCTTTTTGTGTGGACAAAAACGAACCCAAAAAACCACCGGGCTGAGAAAACTCAACCTTCAGGTTCCGGAGAAGCTGCGGCAAAGAATTAAACTCAGCTCCGAAAAACCACGGAACTTCAGACAAAATTCTTTGAAACCTCCTCCGCTTCTCCTCCACCTAACCAAAAGGCTGACTTTTCTTAGGCCGGAAGAAATTCTCTTAGTTCTCTTCGCCTCAATATCACCGGTGTGAATTTATCCACCTCGCGCACCTCCCTGTGCCTGCTCTACGAAGCCTCGGCGTAGTTGAGCCTGTTCCCTCCAAGGATTCAAAGGCCGGAAAATATAGTTTTGATTTACTGATTTACTGATTTATTGAGGGACTGATTTTCACTGCCTCACGTCAACAGACAATGTTCATTGCTCATTGTTAATTGCCATACAGCCAACTGCCACTGCCTACCGCCAACTGAAATCCGAGCCGGTGTTCGCTTTTGCACGGATATATAATGTGTGGAAATCACCCGAGGGTAACTAAGTTTCTGCCTAAAGTTCTGTAGTTATGTCAACAAACTATATCAAGATACTATGTCAACAGATTGCCAAAGAATTGCCACTTATGATGCATGAACGGGAATCCCCCCCTCATTGAATATATTACAGGAATTAAGTTAATTGATGTAAGTTAAAGTTAGGTCAATCTAAAGCCGGTGAGCTTTATGGTTATTTAAGCAAAAAAACACATATAGCTTATGAAAGCCATGGAGAATTTTTGCGCTCTGATGATGGTAAAAATGTAATTCTACACGGTCAAAGTAGAAATAAGGACTATGCTTCAGTCATACTTAATTTAGCGGATATATTTACAATTGTATGGGAATGTTCACAATATGAATATCTGGATGAATTATTTACTATCGAAAAAGTTGATGGTAAATTTAGACCGTTAAAGAAAAGGCCTTTTCTGAAAATAATTCAGGATCACATAAAAGAGATCGAAAGATTGGCCTAACCCCTTTAAAAAGGAAAATGTAAAGCAGATAGTCCTCACCACGTGTTCGTTATATTCCATTTTCAATAAATCCACCCTTAAACTTTAGCTGGAGACCTATACACTGATCACGTTCAAATTACCTGCTGGCATCCAAAATCAGCGCATATAATTAGACTACCATACCCGGTCCGGAAAGGCTAAACCACATCTAATCACGCAAAAACTGAAGTATCTCGACTAGGTTAGATACCTTGAGCCGTTATCTCAAGCACTTTGAGTAATAAGGTCAGGGTACCTGAGCAATAACGTCAAAGAATATGAGCAGTAAGCTCAAGGAGCTTGAGTGGTAGGTTCAAAGGGCCCGAGCAGTAAGCTCAGGAAGCTTGAGTAGTAAGCTCAAAGATCTTGAGCAGTAAGGACAGGGCTTCTCCGCCCCGAAGGCGGAGAAGCCTGCCTTACCCGTCGGTCTGTCTGACGTTTAGGCTGCCGGCCTATTATCCGGGCACGGTCAACTCATGTTTCAGGGTGCCGGAGCGTAACTCGCTGGTGTTGTGCAGGATGCTGCGTACCTCCAGACTATATACGCCTGCAGGCAGCTCCGGATTTACGAAGATGAGCTCTCCGGGTTTGTTACGCAACATGAGCGCCTCCACGCGTACCTCTGAATTGTCGTCCGAATTGATGAAGAATACGCCCTGGTCGGTATCCTCCTCGTCGAACTTCAGCCGCGAACCGGTGATGCGAGCTCCCAGACCGGGAGTGATCAGATCGTTCTGGGTTTCGCTGGCGTTGTCGAAGTAGTTACGCGGCACAGGCAGCTGCTCCCGCGGTTCGATCTTCTCTACCTGTATTTCCCCGTTTTGCGGACGCATGCGCACGCCCGGACTGGTGTTTATCTTTGTGTTGTGGCGGGCCGGGTCGAATCGGTCATCCTCACCGGAAAAAACCCCGCTCATACCGGGACTAAAATTCGCCAGCGGTGTGTTTACGGTATTGCCCTGGTTAACCAATTCCTGGATGGTACGGGTGATCTCCTCGAAATTGGCAAGGGCCTCGGCTGTGGTGATTGTCGAGCCCTCGCGAGTCATCCGCTCGACAACGTCTTCGATGTTGTAGGTATCTGGGCTGATGCTGACGGCCATAAAGTCATCAGGATCAGGTGTTATATGATTTGGAACCAGGTAATATTGAAGTGGCATTGTTAATACCTCTATTGATTTTAAGTTATCCGAGGCTGGTAATCCGGATAATGTAGCCATAAGCCTGTCTGCCTATACTGATGAGCAGGCAAACTTAACAGGTATTCCCAGATATCCATTTATTCTGTCACTTTCACCAGAAGGCGAAATAACAGGTTATACCCCGGGTTATTATTTATCTTATGGCAGGTAAATAGATTTTAACCCGCCAACGCTCGAGACTCTATATTTGAGGTCTCTGTTAAGTATGTCTGACAAAGAGAGGATTCCTTACAAAAAAATGATCCCATTAGGAAATTTTAATAAATGTGCAGTTAAGGCGAGGGAATTCCCTCGCTGGTGATATTTCCCTCTCCCCGTCCGACCGCTGAATTTGCGGTCCGACGGGTTCGACATGGCTCATAGCCTTTCCCTTTCGAATTCCAGATCCTGCCCCATCGAACCCATCTGACGGCA
>CAZPWQ010000117.1:0-10853 GCA_964590495.1 uncultured Balneolaceae bacterium | reverse complement strand
CATTAGTATCTTCCAGTATTTTTATTTTGTCGTCACCCATACCGTCTTCCTCACGAACCGTGTTGGGATAATCGATCGTTTCAATAGCCCAGAGACGTCCCTCATGATCCCAGGCGATATCAACCGGGTTGATTATATCAGGCTCGGAAGCGAAAAGTTCGAGCTCATATCCGACCGGTACCTGGATATGTTTTTGAGATTCTTCGGGAGAAAGGGGTAGTTGAAATCGGGGTGCCGGGTCACGTTCCTCATAGTTTGGAATATTATTCCGGTCTTCATACTGCAGTTCAGGTATTGTTGAAACAAATTGTTCCCGGTTCTCTTTAACCTGGTCACTTACAGACCATACAATTCCGTTTTTGACTAATTCATGGAATCCGGGTTTTGACCATGTGCGTTCATCATGTCCGTACGCTGTATAAAAAACTTTACCGTCTCCGTGAGTTCGCACCCATGTCCATGGTTCCGTGTGATCTTCTCCTTCACGTTCCATTAAAACCGTCCGGTTTTCTTCATTGTGCATGGTGTGGACGTACGTTTCATCCCATGTTTCGAATTCTTCCAGTCCTTCTGTAATCGGATGATCGGTATTAACTATATCAGCCGTAAAAGTACCGGTGCCGTGACTTTCGAATTGTGCTCCCACCAGATCTACAAAGTCCTGTGAATTTCTAAAGCAGTAGCTGGCTGAATGAATGGGCAGGAACCCTTTACCACCGGCAATAAAATCGAGCAGGGCTTCCTCCTGGGATGAAGTAATTTCATCATGATTGGCATACAGCATTAATGCATCATACTTGTTTAGATTTTCTTCATTCAGATCATCCGGATTATCAGTGTATGTAAAATTTATTCCTTCAGGTGCCAGTGCAGAAGCAAGAAGAGGCATGAATTCTGCCGAATTGTGATGTTCACTGTCGTGACCAAGAAAAAGTACTTCAATTTTACGTGGTTTATCATCGGGCTCTGTTCTATCTGAGGAGTCGCAGCTGATTGCTGTCAGCCCCAGGCAGATTGTTAATACCCATCCAATTATTGTTCTCATAAAATTTCTGATTTTTATTTAATGTTTGTATAGTAGTTACAAAAAATTTTTGGAAAGTGTTATAATGACACTAAAGAAAAAATTTTTTTTACAAAATGAAAAGATTTCGATTTTTTCTTTAAAAAAACAGGGGACTGAAAAGACCATTATAGTACGAAAAGGTATGACTAATATTTTATTTCACCTATTTTTTTGATGTAGAATAAAGAACCATAATAATATTACCCGCTTATATCCAATACTAAAATGTAGATTTTTGATCAAATCTTAAATAAATATTTTTAAAGTGGATTTTTATCTAAACAATTTTTTTTATAGTTGAACAAAATTTTCCTATGATGTAGGGGGAAATTCGGAAAAGAAAGATTCCGGAGCGCCTTTGGTAATTTCTTACTTCGCAGTTGGTGCGGGTAAGTCTTAAACGGATATCAGACTCATGTTTTAGATTTAAATACTTGAAAGGGCTGCTTCGCAACAATCCGAATGACACGAACAACTCTTAATAAACTTTGGGAAAAAGAATCAAAATATTGGTCAAATTTTATTAACAACTAATCAATAGTAAACCTGAACTGTTATGAATTCATCTTCTACTTCTCCTCAGATTAATCGCAGTAAATTATTTTGGGGTATATGTATTGCTTTGCTGCCGACTGCTTTCTCGTTTGTGTTGGTAAGTAATATTCTAAACCAGTTAAAAACTGAATTTATATTAACCAATGCCCAGGTAGGCTATATCGGTGGGGCGGCTCTCTGGGGTATGGCCATCTCACTGCTCACTATCGGTCCATTCCTGGAAAAAATCGGATTTAGAAAAGCTACAATAGGAGCATTTATCGGTCACCTTGCGGGGGTAACATTATTTCTTGCTGCCTTCCCTTTTGCCGGAGATCCTGTAGCCTACTGGATTCTCTTTCTTGGCGCTATTGGTTTTGGAGCGGGTAATGGATTAATCGAGGTTGCCGGAAACCCGATGGTAGCAGCCCTTTTTCCGAATAGAAAGACAACTAAGCTCAATCATTTTCATGCTTTCTTCCCCGGAGGTATGATTGTAGGGGGTATCCTGGGATGGCTGATGACGCAGGCCGGGGTGATTGGTCCGGTGGATATTGGTCACTGGACTTTGCAGATAGCCATTATTTACATTCCTATTTTTGCCTATGGTATTATGATATTCCCGGAAAAATTTCCAAAAACAGAAACAGCCGAAGCGGGTATCCCGATCGGAGAGATGGTTCGTTATACCCTGACGCACCCGTTGGTATGGGGATTAATTCTGCTTAAAATGATTACACTTTCTCTTGAAATGGGGCCCAGCCGGTGGATACCTGACGTATTGCAGGCAGCCGGTATTCACGGCATCCTTGTGGCGGTGTACATCAGTGGTATTATGATGGTTCTTCGAATTTTTGCCGAACCTTTTGTTGAGAAATTTTCACCGCCTGGTATGTTATTGGGTTCTTCGATCCTGACGGGTGTCGGTTTGCTGATGTTTGCATTTTTTGAAACAAATGTAGTTCCAATTATGCTTGCCGCTACCATATTTGCCTGTGGTATTGCATTCTATTTCCCCACCATGGTTGGACTGATGAGTGAAAAATTTCCCAAAGCCGGATCACTCGGTATTGTAATTTTGATCGGCCTGGGATTTTTTGCTGCAGGTGGATCTAATGCCATTATGGGCGAAATCGCCGACAGTTATCTGCCGGATGGATTGAATGAACAACGCACAGTATCTGTTCTCGAACAGGTAGAAGAACGCTTCCCGGTGCATGTTGAAAAGGCTGAAGATGCCTCCGGTGATTTGGAGGAGTTGGCCGCACTTGGATACAGAGCAGTAGATGTACAGAATGTATTGAATCAGTCCGAGGAAGCTCTGGATTATTATGAGTCGAACGGTGAATTTCACGGTACCCTGACGGGTAATGCTTTGAGAGCCCTGGTCGACAGCGGCGTTGAACAGGAAAGCGAACTCCTAGCGGAGGCTAATTCTGTATTACGTCCTGCCGATAACTATGGCGGGCGGATGGCCTTCCTCTGGGTAGGGCCGGTCGCGTTTCTGGTAGCTCTGGTATTCTTGGTCATATATCTCAATGACAAGAAGAAGGGTGGATACCAGGCTGTATCGCTTACCGAGGAAACTACTCCCGAGACGGTGTAAATTTCTCTAAAATTCAATTTAAGGGTCAGGCAGTAAAATTGCCTGACCCTTTTTTGTTTATCCCCATATCAACCACCGGCGTCATTTCGAGCGCAGTTCCTGTGGGTTTTCCGGGACGGAATCGAGAAATCTCATCCGTGCGGTAAAGCCCACAAAAATGTTAACCGAGTGCACTCCCCGACAGTACATGTAGATATTCAGTCTAAAAAGATACCCAGCTTAACCCTGACAGGGTTTCGAAACCCTGTCAGGGTTATAAAGAGGCAGGAAAGCAGAATAAAAAAGGTTCAAGCGTGGACGCTTGAACCAGCCGTTAGTTAAATAGGTATCAGACTAAATCACTTTATGATTTAATAAAATTCTTCAGGAAACTGATAATATTAGCCTTGTGCGGGTAAGATTTATCAAACAGTTTTCTAAATAGATATGGTTTATACTTGATATGTAAGTGAAGACAATGGTAGCATTTCTAAAAACTAAATAATCCTGAATATGAATAGTATAAAGATATGTGTTTCCACTGTATTAATTTTGTTGAGCTGGATAACGGTTAATGCACAGGAACAAATAGCAAATGACTATTGGCAGGTTGGTTTTGACAATGCGGGAATAAGTCAGCTCATAAATTCTACTGATAGCTACGAGGCAAATATATTATCCGGCAGACTTGATACGGATGTTCGCTTCCAAATGAATGACGGGGAATGGCAATCGGTATTCAGCTATACAAGAAGTCATCAGTCTGATAGCAGTTCTGTTCGTTACATTGACTATCAATCCGGAATGCCATTTTCCCTGGAACAGATTTTTACTCTGGATGGAGAGGTGTTGGAATGGGATATTATTCTGGAAAACCGAATGCATTATGATGTAAAGATCGGGGATGTCGCTATAGAGTTTCCGTGGAACAGGCCATCCGGTTCCGGCCAGGAACAAATATTTCAAAAAAGTTTTACCAAACATCATTTTATTTCAGGAGACGGTTCTTTTTTGCTTTTTACTAAACCCAGTGGCGAGCCTCCTTTTATGTTGCTGACCGTAAAACCCGGAACTAAACTGGAGTATTTTACATCCGGGGGTTCCTATAAAGCATATGTACATTCCGGTTATAGCGGAAATGCAGAAGCAAAAGGGACGTGGAGGCAGCCGCATACTTATTCCGCGCTTAGTCCGAAAGGTGAAGAGGATGACCGGCTCGCTTTAGGATTCAAATTACAATGGGCCGAAGACTATGATGAACTTCGCAGCCTGTTATATGATAATGATCTTATTGATATTCGTGTGGTACCGGGAATGACACTTCCCGAAGATCTTGAAGCCAGATTTTCTTTACACACCAAAGTCTCTGTTGATTCAATAACAGCGGAATTTCCAGAGCAAACCCAGCTGGAGTATCTGGGAGAAGAGGAGCCGGATCATCATCTCTACCGGGTAACATTTGATCGACTGGGAGAAAATATGCTCACCGTCCATTTCGATGGTATCCGCAAAACTTATCTGGAATTTTTCTCAACAGAACCGGTCGAAACTCTTCTGGAGAAGCGCAATTCTTTTATTGTAAATAATCAACAGCACCGGGACCCGGGAAAGTGGTATGACGGGCTCTTTTCGATCTGGGATATGAAAAACAGTGTTCTCCGGGGGCCGGATAATACCGACGGATATGAAGGCTGGTGGGGATATATGCTCGCAAGTGATGATCCCGCTTTGGGATATGCCCCCTATTTAGCATCTGTAAATGCCATTATCCCCAAAAAGGAGGAGATCGAAGCGATTGAATATTACCTGGAAAATTTCGTCTGGGGTGGTTTGCAGCGTAGTGCCGAGGAAGATCCTTATCCATATGGAATTCATGGTGTTCCAAACTGGAAAGTGGCCAGAGATACGATGAAACGGGCGAAAATTGAAAATCGCCGTCTTGATAAGATGAAAATATGGCGGACCTACGATTATCCCCATCTTTTCATGCTTTATTACCACATGTATCAGATTGCCGATCGTTACCCGGGAATGGTCAATTATCTGGATGCCGACGGCTATTTCGAGAGAATGTGGCAGACGGCGCGGGCTTTCTTTAAATACCCGTATGAGATCTATCCCTGGTATGATATCTACAAGTGGGGGAATTATAATGAGCTCTTAATTCCTGACATTATTGCTCTGCTGGAGGAGAAGGGACGTCAGGAAGATGCCGACTGGCTGCGCAGCGAATGGGAAAAGAAAGTTAAGTACTTTATTTATGACGACCCCTTTCCTTATCGTTCAGAATATCCTTATGACAGAACTGCGTTTGAATCCAGCTATGCTTTGGCAAAATATGGAGCAACGAACGATATGAAACCGGATACGAATCTTTGGTGGGATAAAAATGAGGAGAAGTGGTATTCTCATGAGCAGGTTAGCCGTAAAGATGCACTGGAATTCATGGACCGGCAGCATGCTGCCGGTTTATCGGCCAGAGGCTGGCTTGAGGCTAAATACTTTCTCCTGGGATCCGACTTTACATCAAGTTCCGACAGCCATACCCTCAGTTATATGGCCCGCATGGCAGGGTGGTCAATCCTGGATTATGGGTTACTGTTTTCTTCCGATCCTCATGACTGGCTGCAACTGGGATATGGCAGTTATCTCAGCTCATTTGCCCTGATGAATACCGGCCGGCCGGAAACAGAATACGGGTATTGGTTTCCCGGAGAAAGTAATGACGGGGCACTGGGTATGGCATTCATGTCGCAAAAGCATGGAAGAGCATGGATCCGGAAAAATGAAGACCGTGGCTCGTGGCGTTACGATGCGGAACAGAACCTCGGGATGGGAGCCGTGACACGAACCGCAGCGACCATTCTTGCCGATGACCCTCTTTTCGGATGGTTTGCCTACGGCGGCAAACTGGAAGAGAATAACGATGAATTTAAAATATGGCCACGGGATGGGGTAAGGCTTAGATTTTGGCTGGTGAATGACGACCAACGCCTGGGCCTGCACCTGGAACGGGACGGCTGGGCGGAGGACCGCCCGATCCGGATCTCCGAAGATTTCGGACGGCTTGAGTTCCGGATTGAAAACCGGACCGGTACTAGCCACACCAACCGGCTGGAGATGCAGATTCACGACGGGCAGCAGTGGCGGCTCACACTGGATGGAAATGAAGTCCGTCCTGTAAGGGTAGAAGATCTCGACTACTTCAAGCGTAACATATACGAACTGAATATCTCGGATCCGGAACACCAGATTATTCTTGAAAACTAATCATACAGGCTGATTTAAGCTATAAGGGAGCTCCGCTTCCGTAATCCGGCTCTTCCTCGGGAGCAGAGCTCCCTCCGAGCTGTTTCTTTTTCTTAGTGGCCAAAGTGCCTTAGTGGTTCAACCGGCGTCAATATTGTACTTCCATTCATCAATTGCATATATGTTTAACACTTACAAAATAAATTAATTAGCTTATCAGGGTATTTACTGCATCGCATTTATTGTACCGGGAACTTCAACTGTAAAGTAATAAGAAAATGAAATATCGCCTCTCCAGCGTCATACGTTTACCGATTATATCTCTGTTCTCTCTGATCTTTGCTTTGACTCTCTGCACAGAAATTCTGGCACAGGGAAACCAGGAAGATAATGAGATTATCCCTACTCTGGGATTGGATCAGGGATATCTGGACTTCGAAACCCCGAGCTTTAGCCTCAAACTTGTTAAGGCGTCACAGACAGTTGCAGCCCTGGAACCAAAGGGAGCCGGCGGCTTTGATTTTACACCTTCCGACCGTCTGGAGCAGCGTAACGGCGACAATTTTTATCATATAGGCGATCTTAACCTTCATCTGCGCGAAAATTCTTCAGGGGAGTGGAAGTACTATTCGACGGCCGATCAGCGCCAACCGGTGCAGGCTTTGTCAACGTCGGAACCGGTACTCTCAGGTGCAGACCTTTCTGCTACACTACCGGAAGATATCCCGTTGCAGGTGAACCGATATTGGGAGATCGATGATGGAAACCTGGTACTCCGGTTTGAACTTACTAACGAATCGAACCAGGCCGTAGAAATTGGATCTCTGGGCATCCCGATGGTTTTCAATAATAACCACTCCCAAAAATCACTGGAGGAGGCACATGCAGAGAATTCATTTTATGATCCATATATCGGCCGGGATGCAGGTTATCTGCAGGTAACGCGGTATAACGGACACGGACCTGCACTGCTTGTCGTACCACAGGAGAAAACTCCGTTTGAGGCCTATAAACCTCTGCTGGATGATCAGACACAGCGTGGAATAACGTTCGAAGGATTTTATGAATGGGTTGTACACAGCAAAGCATACACAGAAAATGAATGGAGCGAAGCCGAACCATGGAATCCACCTACTTCAGAAACTATTGAACCCGGTGAAAGCCGGTCGTATGGTGTGAAGTTAATAGTCTCAGAATCGATACGCGATATTGAATCAACGCTCATTGAAAATGATCGTCCGGTTGCTGTCGGAATTCCGGGTTATGTACTGCCGGAGAATCAAAAAAATCAGCTGTTTATAAAATATAACTCAGAAGTCAGCGATATGCAGGTCGAACCGGAAGGGGCATTTGAGATTAATGAAAACGGGATTACAGATAAAGGCTGGAAATCATATACCGTGAGCGGTAAAAACTGGGGACGAGCACGTCTGACGATCACCTACCAGGACGCTACTAAACAATCTGTGAATTACAAAGTTATTAAGCCTGAGGAGCAGACCGTAGACGATATGGGTAATTTTTTATTCACGGAACAGTGGTATGATAATCCCGATGATCCCTTTAACCGGCACCAAGCGGTAATTAGCTATGATTATGAAGAAAAAGAGCAGGTGACCGAAGACGGACGTGCCTGGATTGCCGGATTGAGCGACGAAGGCGGTGCCGGTTCCTGGCTTGCTGCCGTGATGAAACAACTTATTCGTCCCGATAAGCAAGAAATTGAGAAACTTGAAAAATTTGTAGACAACACGTTATGGGGCGGTATCCAATACAGTGAAGGAGATCAAAAATATGGTGTTCGCAAAAGCATGTTTTATTATGAGCCGGAAAAAATGCCCGACGGTACGTACAGTGAAGATGTCGGCTATGGCGGATGGTCGAGCTGGGATATTGAAGAAGCACGCTCCGTGGGCCGATCTTATAACTATCCCCACGTTGCTGCGGCCTATTGGGTGCTTTATCGTCTGGCACGTAATTACGACGGACTCGTAACCAATCATTCATGGGAATGGTACCTGGAGCGGGCGTATGAAACTTCCGAGGCTATGGTTGAACATGCCCCGCATTATGCCCAGTTCGGACAAATGGAGGGGACCGTTTTTCTGCTGATCCTGAAAGATTTACAGCGTGAAGGCTGGGAACAGGCATCGTCTCTCGAGGAAACAATGTTCGAGCGTACCGAGCTGTGGGAATCGCTGCCGTTTCCGTTTGGCAGCGAAATGCCGTGGGATTCCACCGGTCAGGAAGAGGTATATGCCTGGTCCAGGTATTTTGGTTTTGATGCAAAGGCTGATGTAACGCTCAATGCCATTCTTGCCTATATGCCGACAGTCCCGCATTGGGGATATAACGGAAGTGCCCGCCGTTACTGGGATTTTTGGTTTGCAGGTAAACTGACTCGTCTCGAAAGGCAGCTACACCATTACGGTTCCGGGTTGAATGCCATTCCGGTTCTTTCGGAGTACCGGGATAATCCTGATGACCTGTATCTCCTGCGTGTCGGCTATGGGGGCGTAATGGGTGCGATCTCTAATATCACACAGGACGGGTTTGGTCCGGCAGGATTCCACGCCTACCCGTCAACGCTGGAAATCGACGGCTATTCGGGCGATTATGGTCCCGGCTTCTTCGGACACGCCGTTAATACCGGCACCTATGTTGCCAAACATCCTGAATTGGGCTGGCTGGCTTTTGGTGGTGAATTGACAGCTAATGATGACTGGATTCAGGTAACGCCGCAGGAATCGGCCCGCTCACGCGTTTACCTGGCTTCACTTGGTCTTTGGCTGACGCTGGATGCCGGTAAATTCAAAAATGTACAATTTAATACCTCTACCAACGAAGTTGAATTAACGTTAGAGGGTAATACTGAATACCTCCGGAATGCACGGCTCAGAATTGAACAACCGGCTGAGGTGGATGGTGTGGAGACTTTTAAACCTGATACTGACTTTTCACAGGAACGTGGAGCTTATGTGATTCCCCTGGAGGAAGGAGAGCGGCAAATAAAGCTTGATCAGTAATAGTTGCTATGAAAAATTGTAACACAGAGTTACGCAGAGAATTCACTGAGGTACACAAAGGGTTTCTCCGTGGTTCTTTGTGTTATCTCTGTGTTATAGCTTAAAACAGTTGGTACTAATTATCCCATAAAAGATGGCAGGAAGGTGGTAATAAAGGGAATGAATGTTATCATCAGCTGAACGACGATCATAATCCCCAGGAAACGCAGCACATAGGGTGTCATTTCCAGGAGATCGACCCTTCCAACCGCGCTGGCTACAAACAGAGTAGAACCCACCGGCGGAGTAACAAGTCCGATAATCAAATTTGATACGACCAAAACACCAAAATGTATAGCCGCCAGGCCGCTGCCCATCCCGATGGCTTCACTGATTGGTAGTACAACCGGAATTACAATCAGAAGGGCGGGAGCGATATCGATAAACATGCCGACCATCAGCAGGGAAAGGTTCAGCACCAGCAGGATAATCACTTTTCTGAGAACTGCCAGCGTTTCAGGAGTGAGGCTTGTCCCAAAAAGGCCTATCACCGATTCACTGAAAGCCACCAGATTGGAAGTGAGAATGCCCGGCACATTGCCAATGCTCAGGGTCCATGCAAACAAGCTGGCACAGGCGATAAGAAAACTTAAAGCCGCCGTTAATTTGGCTGAGGAAAACAGAATTTTCGGCAGGTCCTTGAGGTTCAATTTCTTATAGACGAAAAATCCGATAAACGCGGCATAAATTACGGCTACGGCAGAGGCCTCGGTAGCTGTAAAGATTCCAAGGACAATGCCTCCAAAAATGATTACGCCAAGAAAGAGCGTAAAGAATGAATCGTAGATCCTTTTGGCTATCTCGGAAAGGGAACTTCTTACTTCCATTTTAATATCCCTCTTCCTACAGTAGTTCCAGCTTACCAGGATGAGTCCCATTCCGACAATAATGCCGGGTATAACACCTGCGACGAACAGTTTTTCAATGGAAACATTGGCAACGGTTCCGTAAATAACCAGCACAATGCTTGGGGGGATTAATGCTCCTGTTGTACCGGAACAGGCAGCGAGAGCCGTCGAAAATGTTCTTTTGAACCCCTGTTTCTCCATGGCAGGTATCATAACGCCTCCCACGGCAGCACACGTTGCGGCTGAAGCACCTGAAACGGCACCAAAGAGTTGGGAAGAGATAGTGGTTACAGCCGGAAGTCCGTTTTTATAATGGCCGACCAACGATTTCACCAGATCAACAAGGCGTTTTGAAAGGCCGCCATAGCTCATTATTTCCCCGGCAAGAATAAAGAACGGAACAGCAAGAAACGTGTAAAAAGAAGCGAGAGAGCGGGACGTTTCAAGTCCTATTATGATCGGATTTACCCCGGCGTAGAGCAGTGCTGCCAGCGAAGAGAGCAGCA
>CAZPWQ010000116.1:0-11100 GCA_964590495.1 uncultured Balneolaceae bacterium | reverse complement strand
CGATATGGATGATGAAATACTTCTCGAATATCTTCCCGCTCATATTCTGGAACCTTGCGACCTTTTCGAGGGTGAGGTGGGAGATTTTCAGCTGCCTCAATAATTTGTCCAACTGTGCGATAAGCATAAAGAGAAGAATCAGTAGCTGTATACTCAAAAATTTGGTCAAGTTGTTTTTCGGCTTTCTCTGTCCAAATAATTCTCATTTAGCCGGCTGGAATTTCTTCTTGATGTCTTCGTGTGAAACAGTTCGGCCAGCCTTTGAATCTTCCAGCCCTTGTTCAATAGATTGACGCACATAAATTTTATACATCAAATCATCCCAATTGGCATCATCAGGAAGGTCGTCAAGCATATTTTCGATTTCTTTTTTTAAAACTGCTTTTTCCATATCTGTAGGATTGAATTAAACTCTATCTGTAGTATCGTAACCATTACACAGAATAACAACGACGAGCTGAGATTAATTGTAAGCCTGGATTTGCAGTGGGTACAAAAACAATGTGCAATGAACAATGAGCAATGTGACCTGTTGGCGGGAGGCGGTGAAACTCAATCCCTCAGTAAATCAGTAAATCAGAAAATCAAAACTACATTCAGCGCTAAGTTTTATCTGGTTTGGTTACTCAAAATTCAACGGTCCGAAATTCAATTGCCAGGAGACCCCGAACCGGTCGTTCACCCAGCCGAATTTGGTGCTGAATCCATAGTTATCAAGCGGCATTGCCACTTCGCCGTCGTTACTTAGCTTTTCAAACAGCGTTTCAAGCTCTTCTTCCGAATCGCATTGTACAAACAACGATATAGAGGGGGTGAACGTAAATTTGTGCTCAATGTAACTGTCAGATGCCCTATATTGCTGTCCCTTGAGGGTGAATACGGCGTGCTGCACGGTGCCTTCGGCTCCCGGACCATCGGGTCCGTATTTGGTTATGCTTACAATTTCAGAGTCATCGAACAACGACATATAAAAGTTGATCGCTTCTTCCGCATCACCTTCAAACATTAAAAAAGTTGTAATTTTAGAATTCATGTCTTGAGCTTTTATTGGTTGGACAGCCAGTAATACGAGCAGAAAGGCTGCCAATAGTTGAAATATGTCATGGGTATAGATGGTGTTGATGAGTATTCAGTACGTTCGCATTTGCGATATTAAGACCAGGCCGCTTCCATCAGGTCGAAACCTTGCTGCCAGCCTTTTTCGCTTTCGGAGATCTCTCCCGGCGGTAACTCCCGCAACTCTGTAGCAATGTCTTTGCCGCTCTGCACAAATACCACTTCGCAGCCATCTTTTCCATCGGGTGTAATATCAATGGTAATCGTGTCACTGTTCGGGGAAAACTGCGGCATTGCGATTGTGAAACGAAGCCGGTGCAGTCGTTCAATTTCCAGATATTCACCGATCATCGTGTAGGTTTCTCCTCCTTCTTCTCGATCGATTTTCCAACGGCCGCCTACCCGCAGGTCAATGTCAAAAGTTGTATCATCTGTCCACCAGACACGCATTGACTCCGGTTCCGTAAATGCATCAAAAACAACTTCCGGTGCGACATCGAATTTGCGAACAATTCGCAGAGTCGGTTTTTTATTCGATTCTGTATGTTCTGACTTGTCCATATTATTTCCTGTTTTATTGGTTTTTCCTACGCCGAAAGAGCGAGCAAAATACGAATTGCAAGTAGTTTCATTTATACTTCATTGTTTTCGTTGTTGTTCTTCTTTTTCAGAATTAGAGAGCTAACAAGAGCAACAATAAGTCCTATAGGGAGTACTTCTATTGCGGTGATGAGAGCCACACCTATGGGGCTTTTGTACCAATTTCTGATATTATCTAAGTACTCTTTTGCAGAGGCCAGCTCGGAAGATTGGGTATTTCTTAAAACGAATTCAGCATAGGTATCCAAAAAGTCGGGGACGAACAGGTAGTAATAAAACAGCCAAATGCCGACATATACTACTGTAGCTACCAAAGCCATTAAGGCCCCGGCTTTAAACGCATTCCCAAACGTAATAAATCCGTCAAGTTTTCTGTTGCGATAATCTCTTACACCAAAGAAAATCAGCGAAAAGACGACAATCATGAGCGTAAAGCCCAGAAAATCGTTCGTTTCCAGCTCGGGGTTTGTGGACATTAGATGTATCACAAAAATCATAATGGCAATCCAGATTACGCCGGGTGTCATACCAAAAATTAATACATGCTTTTTCATCAGTTTTTCTTGTTTCGTTTTGGATTTTCTGCAAAACTAAAAAAAGAAAGCGAAAATCAGGTCATACTTTAGTACCAAAATTGCTCTTACCGTGAGATTTTATACTAAAGTGCCGGAGAAATTATTCTATGATTTCCAGTCTCTTGGCTTCAACTACTGCCTGTGTCCGGCTTTCTACGTCCATCTTCACAAAGAGATTTGAAACATGTGTTTTGATTGTACTTACGGAGAGAAACAAATTTTCTGCAATCTCAGCATTGCTGTAACCCTTTGCCAAAAATTGTAATACCTCGTATTCCCGGTCGCTCAAGTTGAGCTCTTTCAGCTTGGTTTTATTAATTGTAAAGTCTTCGGCTTCGGCTACATGAACTTCCTTTTCCATAACTACTTTCTGGACTTTGGGTTTTACCAGACGTGTAGCCACCCATACACCTAAAATGGTAAAGAATAATGCAATGAGCCCGATATAAATGTCCAGCGAACTATCAATAATTAGGTATTTCCACTGCAGCCATTTCAGTACAAAAACCAAAATGGCTGCGCAAAATCCATACAGAATTATGTGCCGGTATTTATTGACAGTATTTTTTAAAAAAATTGATATGGTTTTTTGGATAATCTTTCGCTTTTAATCGCCTCGGTAATAGAGCATCCATCAACTCTAAGTCGTTCTGTCCAAGCTGACGAAATATAAGAAAGTGATTCGGAAAGGGATAAGAAATTAAGGCTATTAAGAAAGGAGTACTATAGCGACTTGGCATTTCTGCTGCCAGGCAAACGTATAAAAGTGCATCTGGTCAGCAGGAAATGTTTGTTACAGGCAGTTCTCATTCGCTCCAATGCCCTGAAAAAAATTGATTGATAACACTTAAAAAAGCACTGCCCCAAATTGAATCATTGGTAATTGGGTTGTGTTCAAAATTCGGGACAATCCACAAGTAGCTGTTGGGTATAGATTTATAGGAAGTAACAGGTATGTCAACGGGGAAATGTTCATCCCTGTCCCCGTGAATAAGTAATGTAGGAGTTTTTATAGTTGACAAATATGGAGGCGTGAAGTTCATATCATCATAAGTATCAGCGAAGTTTCTGAATTGAGCCAAAAGAGACCTGATTTGCGTTTCCCCACGGGGTTGCCATGCTTTCATCATGTTCAACCATTCTTCATTCAGTGTTTCAAATTTGGCCGTACTTTGCTGATTCCTGGCGGATTCCGGAAAATGAGAGGTGGACCCCATCAAAACCATCGCCTCAATTCTGGTCGAGTCCATGGTAGCCATATGCGTAAGCGTCATAGCTCCAGAGCTAAAGCCTATAGCTTTAAAACTCTCTATCTGGAGCTCATCCATTAAACCAAATATATCCCGGGCCGATTCCCTGTGGGTAAAATGACTGGAAGGGTTTGTAGAACGACCATGTCCCCGAAGATCTGCAAGAATAAGTTTATAATTTTTGGACAGGTCTTCAATCCAGTCATCCCACATTTCATGACTCATGGTGAAGCCGTGGAGTAATACCAACGGCTCACCCTCCCCATGTATTTCATAATAAATGGTTACGTCATTAACCTCTGCATAATTTCCTTCTTGGGCATAAGCTTGGATACAAATAAAAATAGCGAATGTTGTAAATATCAGTTTTTTCATTGTGCTGTTTTTTTATGAATGCTATAACGGCCTGCGCATAAGGTGCACTCGAAAAAATGTTAAGTTGATAAATAATGAACGAAGAGCTAAAAAGCCAGAAAGTGACAGAGGATAGGCGAGGTGCGGCCCCTTAAAGCGCGGTGTTATAAGGCACTTTTTATCAAGAATTAGATTAATGAAATAAGTCAACAGGTTTTTGGGTGTGCAATCGACGATGAATTGAGAAGCAATATTTTATAAACAAAATAGATAACCTATCCCATCCAACTCAAACAAGATATTACTGTTCATAGCTTCTTAAAATAATTTTGTTGCATTTGATAACAGTAACCATTTATATTAATGTTAATTCAATTAACATTAATATAGCTCCGATGACCCGAACATACGACATGTCCAGGCGATCTCAGAAAGCCGAACAAACTTCACAGAATATTATCACGGCTACAGAGTGTCTTCTTACAGAAAAGTCATTGGAAGAAATCAGTCTTAATAACATAGCTCAAGAAGCTGGTGTTACCGTACAAACAGTGCTTCGGCATATGAAATCAAGAGATGGATGTCTCCATGCACTGGCTGATAGAATCTCTTCCCGGATTGAGAAACAAAGAGGTTCTATCGAGCCCGGGAATATTCCGGTTATCATTGAATCGCTGATGGAGCATTATGAAAAGGAAGGAAAACTGGTACTGAATATACTTGCTCAGGAACATAAAGGTGATTCCTTTGCCTCCAATTTTACAAATGAAGGCAGAGCCTATCATCGAAAATGGGTAGAACGATGCTTTGGTACTCATATATCGGGAAAAAGTTCAGAAGTTATTGACGGAATTGTGGCTGTTACTGATGTCTATACCTGGAAACTTTTACGGCTTGATCTTGGCAGATCCCGCGACAACACAAAAAAAATTATCCTGAATATGGTAAAAAAAATCCTGGAGGTCACATGAAAACTGTGCTAATCTACACTTCACCTGCCCGTGGACATCTTTATCCAATGATGGATGTTGCTATTGAACTCAGAAATGGCGGATATGAAGTAATCGTTCAAACACTGGGCAGTGAAAAGGAACATGTTGAAAAAGAAAACATTCAACACGTCTCCATTTCTCAGGATATTGAATCTTTGGAGCTACAGGATTTCAAAGAGAATAACCCTATTTCACAATTCAGGTCTGCATTCAGAAGCTGGTTATCAAGAGCTCCCCATGAAATTGCAGATCTCAGGAATAGCGTCAATAAATTTAAGCCTGATTTGCTCATTGTTGATGTTAATACATGGGGAGCCGGGGCTTTTGCTGAATCTCGGGGCCAACCCTGGATTATGTTTTTGCCGTATTGCCTTCCAATCTCTTCAAACGACACCCCTGCTTTTGGGCCCGGATTTCCACCACCGAGAAACTTTATGTACCGTCTTCGGGATCGCATAGTAGATGGTTTGGTTCAAAAGGCGGTAAAAGGTATGATTGTTGAATTGAATAAATTACGCTCACAATTAGATATCTCTTCTCTGGAAAAGCATGAAGAGATTTTTTCTAAACCTGACCTTGTACTATACCGAACTGCAGAACCTTTCGATTATCCACGAAAGAAATGGCCGGAAAATATTCTTCCAATTGGACCGGGACTTTGGGCACCTCCCGGTGAAACACAGGAATGGATTAAAGATTTGCCGTCCCCAAAAATACTGGTTAGCGTATCTACAGAAATGCAGGATGACGGGACCATCATAGAAACTGCACTGAGTGCATTATCGGATCAGCAGGGAAGCATAATTGTAACTACCTCCGCCTTAGATCCTGCTCAATTTAAAACATCCCGGAAGAATGTTCATATCACCAAATTCCTTCCTCATGCTCAGGTAATTCCCGAAATGGACCTCGTCGTGACACATGGAGGTATGGGAACCACACAGCGCGCTTTGGCTGCCGGGGTTCCTGTTTGTGTAGTTCCCTGGGGGCGGGATCAAAGTGAGACTGCCCGCAGAGTGGAGGTCAGCGGGTGTGGCACCATGCTTCCAAAAAACAGATTAAATGCAGAACGGCTTAAAGAAGCTGTTCATGGAGCTATGAATTGTTCGCAGGGAGCTGCAACTATAGCTCAGGCCTTTCAAGAAGCCGGAGGTGCAAAACGAGCAGTAAAGGCTATTTCCGATCTGCTTCCTGTTTGAGATCCCTTATTTGAATAGCCTATTATAAGCTGACCTCTGAACGGGAATACCATAGGTTTTATTTCTGGTTTAAAAAATCATTCCCTATGCCGTTAACAGAGATATAAAGTTTTTTGTGAAATCCTTCGTCGTCTTTTTGCGGTTTGCTAATAATACGACATCCCTGGTAATGGACGAAGTAACCGTCGATGATATTAGCGTTCCATCTTTGATAAACGATTTTGCGTTATTATCAAAACAGAGGGCCAAGCCAGATCCCTTCGCCAGCTGGGCAAGCACTTCCATTTCATCTGGAATGACACGGTAGGGTACAATTTCCGGGCGCTTCTTATCAAATACATCTATCCAAAACTGCTTGATGAAGGGCGTAATTGATCGGTGTGAATACCATTGCTGTTTTGACAGCCATTTTTCAGCCTGTCTCCTGTCTTTCTTAAAAAGCTTCTCAAATTTTGTCAAATCGATATCCGGGGTATGTACAAGAATAATGCGCTGCTTTAATAACACATGACAATCTATATCAAAATGGTTGACACCCCCGGGAACAATGGCGTAATGCAAATTTCCTTCTTCTGCATCTTTGATCAGCTTATCGGTTGAATCAAAAACGAGATGAACGATAGGATCCAATGCATGGATTTTATCTTGCAATATTGAAGGATATAGATGCATTGAAATACCCAAGTTCAAAAAGGGAGTTTGTTTTAAGGCATTGTTAAGAAGTGAGTCCTCCACTTCCAGCAAATCATCCAGAGACCTGGCAATCATATTATTGAAGGTGCGGGCATAATCTGAGGGTTCTACCCCTTTGGATTTTCTGATGAATAATTTGTTACCGGTATAAGCTTCAAGTGCAGCTATGTGTTGACTCACCGCCGGCTGGGTGATGGACAATTCTTCGGCCGCTTTGGTTAAAGAGCCTTTTATGTACACCATTCTAAAAGTTCGTATCCATTCTAAATTGATCATGATATAAATTTATTTATACATTACTGAAGAATATACAATTTCAATTTATAACACCACAATTCTACATTGGGTCAGGTCAAAAGCAATTTTATTACGGATGATCGGAAAATGCGGATGACCAATTAATCAATAACCTTTAAAATGCACTACTATGTCACATGAACAAATAAATAACGAGATCAAAGAAGCATTAGGCCAGGTGCCTACCTTTTTCCAGGAAATGCCAAAAGAAGCAGTGCCGGGCGAATGGGAGCTTTTTAAGCGATATGTGTTAAATGATGAGACAGCCATACCACCTAAATACAAAGAGCTGATTGGCGTAGCCGTTGCCGCGGCCATGCAGTGCTGGTACTGCAGCAATTTCCACCAGGGAGTTGCAGGTCTGCATGGAGCAAATGAGGAAGAAATACAGGAAGCCACTCTGCTGGCAAAGTTTGCCGCAGGTTGGAGCAAGTATTTTAACGGAACCCTGTATGACAGAGACCTTTTCTTAAAAGAACTGTCAGAGGTCGGGGCTTACCTGAGTGAGAAATAGGCAAGCCATTGCCAAAACAAACATTGAGTCGCGGGCAAATCTGATGCGACTCAATGTTTTACTTAAAACATTCATCAAAACCCTCAATTCAGAGCATTATGAAAAAAATAATAATAAATTCCTGGTAGATACTCAGTGGCTTTCGAATCATTTACAAGATGACAATATCGTTATTGTAGATTGTCAATGGGATGAAAATGCATACATCAAAGCCCATATTCCAAACGCTATCATGCGGCCCGGGCACTCCTATCTCAAATCTGAAGAAAACGGGGAGTTAAGCAAGTATTTGCCGGGTGCAGATGAGTTTTCAAGACTGATGACCGAAGCAGGGGATTTGATAGAAATTTGTTAGCAGATAAATCTGCCAATCCGATTGAATTATAAGTTATACCTGATATTTTTAATTACACACAAATCAAACTATGTCAATACAACCACATCATACAGAATCAGTAGAGTTGCTAAAAGATGCCAAAGAGCTTCAATTACAATTTGGATCTTTTACAGAGTTGAGTATTGAACCGATTGATACGGATGGTTTTTCAGGTGCTGAATTTTCCAGGATAAAATTGTTGCACTCTGAAGGCCGGGAAACCATCCTGATACTCAAGGAAGTAAATCTAAACGAGGACTGGTTTTCATTCCGTACCGGGGATACCCTGGGGCGGGAGGCAGCCATTCTCAATGTCCCGGAGCTTGAATCTATATTTGAGATTTTTTCTCTGCCTTACCATAAGATCGGCACTATCCCTTCACAAATTGGATTATTAATGGAAGATGTGTCTGGCGGATTGTTCCCGAATGAAAGAATAGAACTTGACCAACGGGACCAGGATCTTATACTCGATAAACTGGCTGAATTACATGCCAGGTATTGGGAATCACCTATCATGGAATCCCTGTCGTGGCTGCATCAAATGGAGGATTTCATCTATATCATGGGGCCACAGGATCATCTGAACTATACCGGTAATTGGGCAAAAAGTTTGCCTCAGATGGTTAAAGAAAGTTGGGAAATGGCGATGACACTTCTGCCGGACCACCTTCAAGAGCTTTTCCTGTTACCTGCCGGCGACATAATCCGCCCATGGAAAGACCTGCCCCGCACCCTGGTACATGGAGATGCCAAAATTGCCAATTTTGCAAAAGGGAGAGATGGCAGGTTATGCTTGTTAGACTGGGCATTTGCAGGCCACGCACCGTGCACATTCGATATCGGTTGGTTCCTGGCCGTAAATGCATCGAGACTGGCAGATTCTAAAGAAGCCGTTCTGCTCAAATATCGCTCCATGCTGGAAACTCATTTAGGGTTTACTCTTGACGAGGAGTTATGGCAGCAACTGGAACAAGCCGGTATCGTGACCGGAGCTTTTATGCTGTTATGGTCAAAAGCACGAGGCGTAAAAAACGGAAGAGCCGGGGCAAACGAAGAATGGGAATGGTGGATCAATCGGTTAGAGGCTTGGTCAACATCCCGTTGATAAGAGAGTCTGAAAATTTGTACAATGATTGCTGAATTGTAAGTTTGGTTTCATGCCGGCCTAATAAAATTGATGACCAGGAGTAAGCAGATTCTTTGGCCCTTTTGGATAAAGCTGTAAAGATATGGTAATCCATATTTCGATCATCGAACCCCGTAGCCAGCTATAGGTTTACAATAGGGATAAGAAGTCGATAAATTCTCCTGCACATTTAAAGGTGGTCGATTGAATATTATTCATACGGAAGGGATATCGGCTTACCGGATTAAAATGACAGAACTTCATTGTTTGCCGGCTGTTCTCGTCAAAATCCGGATCTGTACGGGGTCTTTCCTTCCTTTCACCGTAATAGTTTGAGACGCCAAACCGGAAGTATCCATCGACATCTGTTTTGCTGTTGACTCAGTGATAAGTATTTCTCCGGATCTGGCATGAGAAGCCAGCCTGGCCGTGAGATTTACAGCATCACCTAATGCGGTGATATCCTCAACATCGTCATATCCGACTACCCCGTAATAAGCTTTGCCATAATGAATACCAACACCGATAGGCAGCCATGGAGTGGAACTTTTGCCATATCCTGTTGCAGTAAGAAGCGCTTTAGCTGCTTTTACAGCACATTGTATGTGATTTTGATCAGTAAATGCAGGAAAGTATAAACCGATAACTTCATCCCCTACAAATTTATCAATTACCGCCCCGGTATCGGAAAGAATTTGCGTTGCATCACGGTAAAAGCGGTTTAGCAGGGTACGGAACTCAGTGGGTGTCATCGTTTCGCCTAAAGAAGTTGAATCCCGGACATCCGCAAAAAGGAGCGCCATTTCGACTTCGGTACCAAGTTTATTTTTTTGGGCTACGGATATGCAGTAATCACATAAATGGGGGTTAAGCCGCTGACGTCCACGCCCCGTTAATTTCATTAATAAACCACCCACTCCGTGAAAAGGCGCATGACAAAGTTTACAGCGAGGCTCGGAGGGGATGAATCTTCGAAATTTTCTTCCTTTTTTTAATGAAGAATCTTCTGATGTGAGCGTGTCATACCAATACTTCTCAATATCAATTTGGGATGAGGACATAGGCAACCTGTAAGTTGGCAGTTGCGTTAATGTATTTATATACCAATAATTTTACAAATGAAGGGTGAACGCTCATGGAATTGCAGGTGAGTTACCTCTCCTTAAATAAATCCTGCGAACCTTGGTAAATAGAAAAAACGTCAAGCTGCCCAAACTGCTAAAGGATTTATCGCATAAAGGCTTAGAAATCAACCCCCGGGTTTATCCTGATATTCCACATATAGTTCTGAAATGAAGAAATCCAGGGCAAATCGCTCCGTTCAACCCGCCGTTTCATTAAAAGGGGGAAGGCTTATCAATCCGGCCCGTCGCCAGCCTTTCGCCGGATTTTCAATTTCTGCTTTATTGAATCGTACGTATTTCATAGATGTTGTCTCTTTTGTATTTGGTGTTAAGGCCTCCTAACATTCTTTGATATTGATAACCACTTGATTTCATTTTATTCGTTAATTAGCACATCCGGAATTTCCTAAAAATTTCCGAATCAAGACCAATTTTGTACATTATAGCATGGAAACAATAAAAGTAGACATATTAAATCCCAAAGCCAGAAAACTGCTGAAAGATCTGGCTGATTTAGATCTGATTGCTATTCATAAATCAACCAAGAGTGATTTTTCTGAAGTATTGAAAAGACTCCGATCCAAATCTGAAACTGTACTGAGTCCTGAAGAGATAGCTAGTGAAGTGGAAGCCGTCCGCTCCAGACGAACCAACAAGTAAGAATGCGTCTCATTCTCGATACCAATCTATGGATCAGTTTTCTAATTAGCAGTAAATATGAGAAACTCGACAAATTACTGTTTAATCAGAAATGTAAACTTCTTTTCAGCCAGGAACTTCTCGAGGAATTCGTTGTTGTTGCTAAGTCCTAAACTCAGGAGATATATTTCAACAGATGAGTTAGAGGACCTTTTGGAGACGATAGATGAAGTCGCAGAATTTGTGAATGTAACTTCAGAGATATCAGAATGCCGGGATCCAAAAGATAACTTTTTGCTGTC
>CAZPWQ010000115.1:0-11102 GCA_964590495.1 uncultured Balneolaceae bacterium | reverse complement strand
CGACTGGCACAACATCCTCCGAAATGGGTGGCACAATGATCTCCGAAATAGCCACGCAAACCACCCAAATAATGGGAACGATTTCATATTTATGTTAAAAATTTTTAAAAAAAAATAGCCCATTAAAACATATTAAAAGGGGTTTTAGTAAATTTAATATAATTTTTTAAAAAATTATTTGACATGAAAGAGGTTAAGGAGTAAAATAAAAGAGAACGTTCCCACAAGATATTCGGAAGGTGAAAACTGTGGGAGGTTATAATAATCTTGGTGATATAATGAAGATACTTTTACTCAATGGTTTATAAGCCAAGACTATTACTGTCGAAAATAATATTAATGTAAAATTGAAGGCTTAGTTATGAAGTTTATTCGCTTAACTTTTTTTATACTGCTGATTGGATTAGTCTCTAAGGGGCATTTAGTAGCACAGGAAAGCCGACATACAGTTAGTGGAACTGTTACGGATCAACGGGATGGGAGCACATTACCGGGTGTAAATATCCAGGTTAAAGGTACAACAACCGGAACAACAACAAATGCAGAGGGAGCATATCAGTTTACTGCACCTTCACCAAATGATACACTTATATTTTCTTTTATTGGATATCAATCTCAAGAAGTCCCAATCCAGAGTAGAACAGTAATAGATGTCGAACTTGTACCTCAAACATTAATTGGTGAAGAGCTGGTTGTTACTGGTTATGGGGTTCAACGTCGGGGAGAATTGACTGGTTCCGTAACGAGCGTCAATCCGGAGGATATGGCAGAGATATCCACACATAATCCGTTGCAGGCCTTGCAGGGGCGAGTGGCAGGTCTGCAGATTACCAAGGATGGAACGCCCGGGGGTGGAACCCAACAGGTTCTCATTCGGGGAATAAGTACACTTGGAGATAACGAACCGCTCTATATCATTGATGGTCAGCCTGTTGAACGAAGACGTTTTGACCTGTTATCTCCCTATGAAATTGAGTCTATGCAGGTGCTAAAAGATGCGTCGGCGGCCTCAATTTATGGATCAAGAGCTTCAAATGGGGTGATAATTGTAACAACGAAAAAGGGCCAACCTGGTGAATTGAGATTGGAAATCAACTCCAGAACCACGTTTGAAAGTCAATATCCCACGGTAGATGTGATGAATACTCAGCAGCGAGGTAGAGCGGCCTGGCGGGCATCAGTAAACGATGGAGCAAACCCAAATGATCAAGTTCACTATGACTATGATTGGGAAATGCAGGATGGTCGACCGGTGCTTAACAGTATTGAAACGGTGGAGTGGCTTGATCAAAATGTACAGGGAGGTATCCGAGCTGCTGATACCGACTGGTTTGATGTTATTACCCGAAATGGGTTGAGTACTGAAAATAATCTCTCATTGTCGAGTGGGGGCGAGAATTATAGTTTGATGGCTTCTGTCGGACATAATTTTCAAGAGGGTGTAGTTAAGTTTAATGATTTTGAAAGGTTTACCTTCCGACTAAATTCCTCAATGGATTTACTGGATGGTAGATTAACTATTGGAGAAAACATGCAACTGGCCAGAAGTGAACAAACTCCTTTTTCAGATCATGTGTTCGGTGGAAATCCCTTAAGCACAGCTACTTTACTTCATCCTATAATACCAGTTTTTGCTGGAGATGGTAGTTTTGCAGGTCCAATTGGAGGTGGACTATCTGACCGGTTGAATCCACTGGCAACGTCAACATTTCAACGTGATGATCAAAATGAAGTAAGTTCTGTTTACGGAAATTTGTACATGGATTTGATGATAATGGATAATCTTGAATTCAGTTCAAATTTTGCACTTGATTATGACGAGGAAGTACAAACCGTAACATTAAATGAATTTAATATTGGATTTCTTTCTCGTAAGCCGAATAGGTTGGTGGAAGATAACCGGACTATGTCGAATTGGACGTGGTATAATACGTTGAACTATTCATTTGATCTTGGAGAACACAGTACGGAGATAATGGCCGGCGTAGAAGCAACTAGCAGTAATACCAAATTTCTATCGGCCGAAAGGCAGGATTTTTTGCTGGAAACCGATAGTTTCTGGCAATTTGATGCAGGAACCGGACCTATGAGTGTTTCTGGTACTGCCACAGGTTTCAGACTGTTTTCTTACTTTTCCAAAATAAATTATGATTATGCTAATCGTTACCTTGTTACGGCAACATTTCGATATGACGGCTCCTCCCGTTTTGGAGAAGATAAAAGGTTTGGTTTTTTCCCCGCACTTTCCGCAGGATGGAAAATTTCCAATGAAAATTTCTTCCGAAATAATGAAAGTCTTGACTTCATATCAGATCTTAAAGT
Organism: uncultured Balneolaceae bacterium; assembly: GCA_964590495.1. Taxonomy (GTDB): domain Bacteria; phylum Bacteroidota; class Rhodothermia; order Balneolales; family Balneolaceae; genus CAZPWQ01. The sequence continues at coordinate 8,780 of CAZPWQ010000115.1, read as the reverse complement.
AAGAGCCGGGGTCGGAAGAATGGGGAATCAGCAAATTGATAATGAGGCTCCTTTTGCCTTTTTTACCCCGGCCTACGGCACCGCTCAATTTCTGTGTTGTGGCGCCTTTGGCAGGCCTACAGGCACGGCTTATGCCCTTGGAGGTCAACAAACGGGAGAACTTCCTTCCGGGGTTAAACAAGTTCAAAGAGCCAATCCCAATCTCAACTGGGAAGAAACGGATGAAATTAATATCGGCATTGACCTCGGATTTTTTGACCAGAGGCTAACTGGTTCGTTTGATTATTTCTTACGGGAAACTCGGGATATTCTGGTTCTGCCACCTCGCTTGTCCGTACTTGGGGAAGGTTCTGATAGGTGGGAAAACGGGGCCACTATGGAAAATTACGGTTGGGAAATAGGGATAGGTTATAATAATAATTCCAGAGATCTCGGCTATGGATTTAATGCGTCCCTTTCCTCATCCAGAGATAAAGTGACTATTGTTCCCGAAGCTGTGGTCCGCGATTTTCCGGGCAATGTGGAAAAAACTATAATTGGTCGTTCCATTACATCTAATTTTGGCTTTGTGGCCGATGGTATTTTTCAAGATCAGCAGGAGGTGAATGCCCATGCCGATCAACCTGGAAAAGGAGTTGGGCGGCTGCGTTTTAAAGATTTGAATGGTGACGGGGTGATCAATAACCTGGATCAGGACTGGATCGGGAATGCATCGCCCGATCTGCAATACGGATTTCAAGGTAATCTCAGTTATAATCAATTCAGACTCTCATTCTACCTTCAGGGAGTTTATGGAATAGATCGTTTTAACCCAGTAAAATCCAGAGTACTATACGGAGCCGGTACACACTCCGGCGAAAATTTACTTACCATGGCGCTTGATGCCTGGACACCTCAAAATACCGACTCTAATATTCCGGCTCTATCTCTGGACGATGCCAACAATGAGTCCAGGATGTCCACTTTTATGACTGAGGATATGTCATATCTAAAACTGCGAAATCTCCGGCTGGAGTATACACTGCCTGTAGATTTACAAGATAGACTGGGTTTGAGTAATGCACATGTGCACCTAACTGGAGGAGAGCTGTTTACAATCTCTTCGAATGATTTTTCTACCGGTGGAGATCCTGAAAATCCTGGTGCCTTTTATCCCCTACCCCGAACAATCACGTTCGGCTTCAACATGGCATTTTAATTGATTTATTAAATTTAAAAATATATGAAGGATAAAATTATGTTTATCTCAAATTGTAAATCACTGCACATTATAATTATTACTGTATTCATAATAACGCTGACAGGTTGTGAGGGATTTTTGGATTATAAGCCTAAAGGTGTTGTAAATGAAGAGGACATTGAAGGCGTTGATGGTGTTGAAATGTTAACAACAGCTGCCTACGCTTCATTAGGTAATTCCGACTGGCTTTTTTCCTTTGAGTCTAATTGGCTTTACGGAAGTGTTCGTTCCGATGATGCCTACAAAGGGGGTGGTGCTCTAAGTGATCAGGGTGAAATGGATTGGTATGAACGATTCGTCTTTATAAGAGAAGATATGGGATATCAACATCGCGCCTGGCAGGCGTTATACCAGGGCATTGAGCGAGCAAATCTTGCTCTTCGAAAGATCAACGACCTGAATGAAAGCGAACCGACGTATCCTCTGAGGGAAAGAGAAGCTGAAATGCACTTCCTGAGAGGACATTTTTACTTCCGGTTGGCCATACTGTTCAAAAGTGTGCCCTGGATTGATGAGACTATGACCTTGGAAGAAATGCATGGAGTTTCAAACGTAGAGCTGTCCCGAGGCGAATTATTGGATAAAATTGCAGCTGAATTTCAGTTTGCTAAAGAAAATCTACCCGAAGTTCAGGAAGAAGTTGGTAGAGCAAGTGCCGCAGCCGCAGCCGCCTATCTGGCCCGAACCCGTCTATATCAGGCTTATGAACAGGATGAAAATCACAATGTGGTTAATATCAATCAGGATAGATTAAACCAAGTTATAGCTGAAGCAGATTATGTTATTGATTCCGGTAAACATCAGCTGTTTGATGATTATGGTAAAAATTTCATCACCGAATATGATAACGGTCCTGAGTCAGTGTATGCTGTCCAGCATTCCTTTGACGATGGCGCTGCACAGGGTGGTAGAATGAACTATGAGCATGGATTGAATTACAACATGGCCTCGGATTATGGCTGTTGCTGGTTTCATATTCCAAGTCATAATTTAGTTAATGCTTTTAAGACTGATGAAAATACAGGCTTACCAATGTTTAACACCTTCAATGATGAGATGGTAAGTGACACGGATCCGGATGCATATCTTCAACAAACGTTCGATCCACGCCTGAGTCACACTGTTGCCATTCCCGGTCATCCGTTTAAGTATGATTCAGATTGGCTTTACAGTGAAGGCTGGGCACGACAACCGGAACTCTATGGCCACCATTCAACCGTGAAAGAAGTACAACATCCCGATCAGCCGGGCACTCAGTCGTGGGGACCTTTCTGGGGCAGTGCAAAAAATGTGGATATCATCCGCTATTCTGATGTACTGCTTATGAAGGCCGAAGCACTCATCGAGCTGGGGCTCCAAGACGAGGCATTGCCGCTTATTAGCATGCTCAGAAATAGGGCTGCCAATAGTACAGGTATGGTCAGATATTCTGATGGCTCCGCACCGGCGGATTATCATATCGAATCATATCGGGATGGAGACAATATAGACTGGACGCAGGAAAATGCCCGGGAAGCTCTACGATGGGAGCGGAGACTGGAATTTGCCATGGAAAGCTGGCGCTTCTTTGATCTGGTCCGGTGGGGAATAGCAGAAGAAGTACTTAATGATTATTTCGAAGTGGAACAGCAGAGAAAATCATATCTCAGGGAAGCACATTTCGAGGTAAATAAAAACGAGTATCTTCCCATTCCTCAACAGGAAATTGTTTTAAGCGAAGGTTTATACGAGCAAAATACTGGTTATTAATTAGCTCCCCATAGGTTGAAGAAGTACTCCTCTCAAGACAGGGAGGAGTGCTTTAATACCTTATGCGTATTAATAAAGTAGATCTTATATAAATAATTATTATGAATACCACCAAAAAAGCGTTTTTGTCCTTCTTAACGAAATCTATTGCCTTAGGAATAATAGTTATTTTTATCACACTGCCAATAGCAGCACAGGAATTGAGTAGAAAGATAGTCATTCAGGAGAACGACAAATATCTTAATTTCCCGATTCAGGGTTGGAGCCAGGATATGGAAGAAGATCAAAAGATGATGCGTATCATCCATGAGGGACAGGTGGTAGATGAATTTTCTATTAATTTGGCAAATAATGATCCCGACTGGTGGGGCTTTTTCTCACTTGAAGGTTATCAGGAAGAAAATATTACCATTGAACTGGATGATTCTTCAGCAAAAAAAGGGTTAGATATGGTTTATTCAAGTCCCAAACTTGCAGAGAGTCAGAATCTATACCAGGAAAGATATCGGCAACAGGTGCATTTCTCCAATAAACGTGGATGGAATAATGATCCAAATGGAATGATTTATCATGAAGGCAAATGGCATTTGTATTTCCAATATAATCCCTATGGATGGAATTGGGGCAATATGCACTGGGGACACGCAGTTAGTACGGATTTGATTCATTGGGAAGAGTTGCCGGCCGCACTATATTCACCCGATCACGGTCATATGGCTTTTTCAGGTGGAGCTACTATTGATCCGAACAATACAACCGGATTTCGAAGAAACGGAGTGAATCCTCTAATTGCCACATACACCCGGACTGGTTCGGGAGAGCACCTGGCACTTAGTTATGACAACGGTAGAACATTTGAGGAGTATGAAGGGAATCCGGTGGTTGAACATAATGGACGGGATCCAAAAGTGATTTGGTATGAGCCTGAAGAACATTGGGTGATGATTGTGTGGAGTCAGGATTCTTCACATGCTCGAAAAATGGGAATGGACAATGGGGCTAGAGAGTATCAGCATTCTATTTATACCTCTGATAATATGAAAGATTGGGAATACCAATCAGGTATTACAAGTATGTTTGAATGTCCGGAATTATTTGAATTACCGGTAGAGGGCGAGAAAGGTGTCAGTAAATGGGTAGTCTACGACGCGGACGGTAAATATTATATAGGCGATTTTGATGGAAAAGAATTTACCATAGAGCAAGGATTGAGAGAATTTGATCACGGTGGAGATTTCTACGCTTCGCAAACATTTAGCAATGTCCCTGAGGAAGATGGGAGAAGAATCCAGATAGGATGGTTTCAAGTTGCGACCCCATTTATGCCTTTTAATCAAAGCATGACTTTTCCTACTGAATTGAAACTAATAAAATCAGATAATGAATATATACTTGCTCCTACACCTCTAAAGGAAATTCAGAAGTTGCATGCTGAAAGTTATAAAGTTAAAAATATAGCCTTGGATGATTCTACCTTTGCTTCTCCTATACATGGTGATCAACTGCATATAATTGCTGAAGTTGATCGCGGCGATGCTATTCGATTTGGATTGAATATAAACGGGTTTGATTTTATCTATAATGACTTTCGTTCGACATTAAATGATACTTTTTATCCCACAAAAGGTAAAAATATGAAGTTTGAAGTTATAGTCGATAAAATGGGAATGGAAGTCTTTATTGATGATGGGAAGCTTTATTATGCTTTTGAACATAATTCTGTTGATAATGAACAAGAGTTCAAAATTTTTGCAGATCGTATAATAATGATAGAGAATTTGGAAGTATATAAGCTCAATTCAATTTGGAATGAGGGATTAAATGAATTTAAAGAAGAATCTGACTATTCAAGATGATCTTTTCTTTGTTGTACATTAGCTCCAGATCCTAAGAGAAAGGGGAAATATTATCAATCAAACACCACTAATAAAATTCATATGATTCATATTAAAAAAATACTGACGGTGAATTCACTCTCAATCATAGCAATGATAATATTCACAGCCTGTGATCCTGGTGAAGATCCGGAAAACTTATATGATGCTGAGACCATTAATAAACACCTTGAAACCGATGTTACGTTTGATGAGCCATATCGTCCTCAATTTCATTATTCACCAAGAATTAATTGGATGAATGATCCCAATGGGCTGGTTTATTATGATGGTCAGTATCATCTGTTTCATCAATACAATCCGTTCGGCGATCAATGGGGTTATATGAGCTGGGCTCATGCAGTAAGTGAAGATCTGGTGCACTGGGAGCACCAGCCGGTAGCAATTCCCTATGGGAATGAACAGGATGAAGGGATTTTTTCAGGAAGTGCCGTTGTTGACTATGAAAACACCAGTGGTTTTGGAGATGCTGAAAATCCTCCGTTTGTGGCGATTTATACCAGTGCTTATGGTGGGGAAGAACCTAATCAGGCACAATCTCTTGCTTACAGCAATGATGGTGGCGAAACATTCATTAAATATGAAGGTAATCCCGTTCTGGATCACGAGGATCCTGATTTTCGTGATCCAAATGTATGGTGGGATGAAAATGAGCAACGATGGTTAATGCTTGTTGCTCTGCCAATCCAACACAAGGTACAATTTTATGCCTCCAAAAATTTAATAGACTGGGAACATCTCAGCGACTTCGGTCCGGCTGGAAGCACAAATGGTAAATGGGAATGTCCGGCATTGTTTGAATTACCTATTGATGGTAATTCGAATAATAAAAAATGGGTTTTACAGGTGGATTTTAATCCTGGTGCTATAGCCGGTGGATCAGGTTCCCAATATTTTGTAGGTGATTTTGATGGAGAACGTTTTACTGAAGACTCCAAAATGCGCGGTGATAATATTTTGTGGACTGATTATGGTCCTGATTTTTATGCAGCTATTCCCTGGAATAATATTCCCGGTGAAGATGGTCGTACTCTGTGGATTGGCTGGATGAGTAACTGGAATTACGCTAATGAAGAACCGACATCTCCCTGGAGAACAGCACAGTCCATTCCTCGCTCGTTGTCACTTCGGACGGTAAACGATACGGTCCGGCTTATCCAGGAACCGATAGAAGAGCTGAAGACATTAAGAATTTCTCATATAAATCTTCAAAATATAGAAGCTGTTGATGAGACATTATCCCTTACAAATGAAGAGGTTAAAGGCAGATCTTTTGAATTGATTGCAGACTTGGATTTGGGTGATGCAGAGACCGCCGGATTCAGAGTTAGAGTGGGCGAAAATCAAGAGACTCTTATAGGATATGATGCAAAAAGTGAGTCAGTTTTTGTTGACCGAAGTAATTCAGGTGAAGATAACTTTAACGAAGGATTTGCTCAACGGAGCAGTGCACCGGTTGACGTCGACAACGGTAAAATTCGCCTGCACATCTTTGTGGATCGGTCCTCAGTAGAAGTATTTGTTAATAATGGGAATAGAGTATTGACAGCCCGTATTTTTCCTGATCAGGAGAGTCAGGATGTAGAATTTTATGCTGAAGGGAGAAAGGCTGAACTTCTCAATTTGGATTTTTGGTTAATGAATTCTATTTGGTAGATGATATATTAGAAGAAATTATTAAATAAATTTTATCTGTCGATCGTGAGCAAAATATCTAAAGATGGGAAATATACATTAAAGGATTTGGCCGAATATACAGGATTTTCGAAATCCACTATTTCGAGAGTATTTAATAATCCCGATAAAGTTAAAAAGGCAACTTTAAACAAGATTCAAAAAGCAGTAAATGAGTTGGATTATCAGCCAAGCCGAGTGGCACAACGTTTGCGTCACGGGCAGGGAAAGGCAAAAGTAATTGGATTGATAATTCCTGATATAATGAACCCATTTTTTGCGAATTTAGCGAGGGGAGTGGAAGATGTAGCTCATCCACAGGGATATTCCCTTATATTAAATAATTCTGATGAGGATATGAATCGCCAGAAAAATTGCATAGATATTTTACGCAAAGAAGCTGTTGATGGTATTATCCTCCCGCCAGTTAATGATTCCAATAATAACATAAGAGATTTGTTAGAGGCAGGAATAGTGGTAGTTTGCGTTGATCGTAAAGTACAGGGTACCCCTGTTGATTCAGTTGTATCAGATAATAGGCTAGGGGCTTATAAAGCTGTTTCCCATTTAATAACTTTAGGTCATCGCAGAATAGCCTACATAAGTGGAATTTCCGGTATATCAACCTCCCGGGAACGATTACAAGGTTATAAAGATGCTTTGCGCGAGCATGACATCGAGATTGTTGAAGAAATAATTCTTAGAGGTAATTCAAAACAGGAAAGCGGTAAACAGTTAACACAGCAGCTTCTTTCTCTTGCCAATCCCCCCTCAGCTCTTTTTACAGGTAATAACCTAATGACCCAAGGAGCTCTCATTGCTTGTAGCCAACTCGGAACTAAGATCCCCAAAGATCTGGTTTTAGTTGGTTATGATGACGTGCCTTGGGCAGAAGCCCTAAATCCACCACCGACAGTTATAGATCAGTCAGGTTATAAGATAGGTAAAATAGCAGCAGAGAGGCTACTTCAGCGTATTCAAAGCTCAGACCAATCACCCCCTATGAATATCAGTCTTGATCCGACCCTGATTATACGAACTAGTTGTGGCGCAAAAAGATAATTTAACTAATTTATTTTCACTTTTTAATGAAACAGAAAGTAGTATGTATTGGAGAAATACTTTGGGATTCTATTCCATTGGGTCTATTTCTTGGTGGAGCACCCTATAATGTAGCATATCATCTTCACAACCTTGACCAAAAAACTGAAATCATCAGTAAAGTTGGTGATGATGCACTTGGTCGTGAAGCGTTACGGCGGGTGGGTCATATTGGAGTGTCAACTGATTTCATACAAACCGATACCGAATTTGCAACAGGATTTGTGAAGGTATCATTGGATAAAGAAGGAGTCCCCAAATATGATATTATAGAACCTGTCGCTTGGGATAGAATAGAGATTACCCCACAAAGTAAAGAACTTATTAAATCCTCTTCAGCTGTTGTATTCGGAACACTAGCTCAGAGGTCAAAGGTATCCCGTGAATCAATTCAATTATTCGCTGATGCCTCATCCTTAAAAGTTGTGGACCTAAATTTACGTCCACCTTATGATGATCAGGATATTGTCAAATTGACATTAGAACTCACAGATGTCCTGAAGTTGAATCAAGACGAGCTTTATCAGCTAAAGGATTGGTTTAAACTACCGAAAAGTGATCAAGAAGCGGTACTGAGACTGGTTGATGAATATGAGCTTCAAACTGTATGTGTTACACAGGGGGCGGAGGGTGCTATTCTCTATTTTGAAAATCAATGGTTTTTCCATGAAGGGTATGAGATTGACGTTGTAGATACTGTTGGAGCCGGAGATGCTTTTTTGGCCGTGTTAATCACAGGAATATTGAATAATGTTGATCCCATAAAAATCTTAGATTATGCAAGTTATTTGGGAGCATTTGTTGCTACAGAATATGGTCCGATTCCAATGTACCGTTTAAATAATTTTACTGATATTAAATCTCTAAATGTAAGGCAAAAGATTCCCAATAGTAGGGAGTTATACGGCTGATGGTACAAAGTTGTTAACAGCTATTGATGGATATTTTTTATTAGACAATCGAACATTTTTAGGAAACAATGAGACAACTGGTTTGGGTGGAACTGTGAACCAAGCTATGGGGAAGAGAAGTCTGTCTGGAAAAAACAATAATTCAATAAATCTTGTATGTCTAAACCAAAATCAATTCTACTTTCCTCAATTGTTGCATCCCTGGCCGGA
>CAZPWQ010000114.1:0-11257 GCA_964590495.1 uncultured Balneolaceae bacterium | reverse complement strand
GGTATATCGGAAGCGATAAAAGTGGCCCTGATCAAGGATGCGGATTTCTTCAGTTTGCTGGAAGAGGATGCGGAAAATCTATCCCGTCGCGATTCTGAAGCGATAAAGAGGTTGATCTACCGGTGTGCCGAAATGCACCTCAACCATATTGCGACTTCCGGGGATCCGTTTGAAAAAGGGTCCTCCAGACCACTTGATTTCGGTCACTGGGCGGCCCACAAACTGGAGCAGCTTACAAATTTTGATCTGCGGCACGGAGAAGCAGTGGCCATTGGAATTGCCCTGGATGTAACCTATTCCTGGCTGTCGAATATGCTGTCACAAAAACAGTGGGAACATGTATTGAACCTGTTTAAAGAGATCGGATTTACACTGTATGTTCCCGAATTATCGAATCATCTTGACGAACCGGAAAAGGATTTATCTATTTTCCAGGGGCTGGAAGAATTCAGGGAACATCTCGGTGGAGAACTCACCATTATGCTGCTGGAGGATATCGGGAAGGGAGTCGAAGTTCATGAAGTAGATTATGACCTGTTCAGGAAAGCTATCGGGAAACTACAGGCCTATGAAAAACAGTGGACAAAAAGCGAAAAAGTATTCAACGGATGAGTTCCTTAACCAATTACTAAAAATAAATGCGGCTCAAGAATAATTCCGACCTCCACCTGACTTATTGTTCCAATATCCATCCAGGGGAAAGCTGGGAGGAAGTCAGAGAACAGCTGGAAATACACCTGCCTGAGCTGAAGAGCAGAATAGCACCTGACCGGCCGCTGGGCGTCGGACTAAGACTCTCCGCCCGGGCGGCGGATGAACTGCTTGATAAAGACCATCTGTCTAAGTTCAAAGAGTGGCTTTCCGAAAACGGCCTGTATGTTTTTACCATGAATGGCTTTCCCTTCGGAAACTTTCACCGAGAGCGGGTAAAAGACCTCGTTTATGCGCCCGACTGGCGTACCGCTGATCGGCTTGAATACACGCGTAAGCTGATACGCATTCTGGCTGATTTACTGCCGGAGGGAATAGATGGCGGAATCTCGACATCGCCGATCTCGTATAAAAGGTGGCTTTCCCAGCAATCGCTCAGAAAAAAGGCGTTCCGGAAGGGTAGTAAAAATCTGGCTCGTATTGCCTATGAGCTGGCAAAACTGGAGGAGGAAGAGGATAAGGAAATCCACATTGATATCGAGCCGGAACCCGATTGCCTGATAGAGAACAGTGCAGAAACTATCGAATTTTATAATGATTACCTGTTCCCGGTTGGAAGTGCTTTCCTGGCCGGTGAGTTTGATGTCGGAGTGGATGAGGCAAGGGAAATGATTCGCAATTATATCCGGGTATGTTACGATACCTGTCATTTTGCCGTTGAATATGAAGAGCCCGGCGAAGCGATAAAAGCATTCAATGAGGCCGGCATCAGGATCGGAAAAACACAGGTAAGCGCTGCCCTGAAAGTTCAGCTGAATCAACCGGATGTCAGCCGCAGCCGGATAGCAAAACGCTTGTCAGAATTTGACGAACCGACCTATCTGCACCAGGTGGTCGAGCGACAGAAAGAAGGCGGACGTCGACAATACAGGGATTTGCCGGATGCACTGCCAAACATCCATAATAAAGAAGCGGAGGAGTGGCGTATTCACTTTCATGTTCCCCTGTTCGCAGAAGAGTTTGATTTTATACACTCAACCCGCGACCATATTGTCTCAGGTTTAAAGGTACTGATGGAAGAGACCGATTGCCGACATTTTGAAATAGAAACCTACACCTGGGAAGTGTTACCGGATCATCTTAAGGTAGATATGACGAGTTCTATTGAAAGGGAGTTTGAGTGGGTTTTGGAGGCATTGTAAAAACAAATTCAAAATCCTAATGTTCAAAATTCTAAACGGCTGCGGTTCTTTTGTTATGGCTCCCAATTAAAGATAATGCTTGAATTAAAAGAAATGGATTCATAAGAATTGTTCGATTACGAAAGTAAATACAACTCCAATGTTTTGGATTTGGGTCATTTGGATTTTGTGCTTAAAAAAAAGATACCATTATGCAAAAAACCGTCGTACTCAACATCGTTGGCTTAACTCCCGACCTCATCGGTCCCGCAACACCTTTTCTGTCGGATTGGCTTTCCGATAACAGCTCCGCATCCATTGAGTCGATGTTGCCGGCGGTGACCTGTTCGGTACAGGCAACGTATCTTACCGGTAAAATGCCGGACGAACACGGTATCGTGGGGAATGGCTGGTATTTCCGGGAAATGGATGAGATTAAATTCTGGAGACAATCGAATAAGCTGATACAACCCCCGAAGATATGGGAACGGGCCAGAGCAGAGTATCCGGATTTCACATGTGCTAACCTGTTCTGGTGGTATAATATGAACTCTTCGGTCGATTACCTGGTAACGCCGCGACCGATCTATAAGTCGGACGGCGTCAAAATTCCCGATATATTGACCAAGCCGATCGACCTGAGAGATGAACTGCAGGACCGGCTCGGACAGTTTCCGCTGTTTAACTTCTGGGGACCGAATACCACCATTCACTCCAGCCGGTGGATTGCGGATTCTGCAATGATGACGGATGATAAATATGATCCCACACTGACCCTGGTATACCTCCCGCACCTGGATTATAACCTGCAGCGGATTGGTCCCGATAATACCGAAATAGAAGAGGATTTGAAGGAAATTGATGCTGTATGCCGGGATCTCATAACCTTTTATGAAAAGCAGGATGCGAATATTATTCTGCTCTCTGAGTACGGAATAAGCGAGGTTAACCGGCCGGTTTCTCTGAACCGGGTGCTTCGCGAGAACGGGTACATTACCGTACGCGAGGAAGAGGGACATGAAGTGCTGATTCCCGGCAGCAGCCGTGCTTTTGCCGTAGCAGATCACCAGATAGCCCATATTTATATCGAAGACAATGACGATGTCGGCACGGTAAAAAAGCTCCTGGAGGATGTGCCGGGTGTTGACGAGATCCTTGATGAGGAGGGCAAAAGAAAATACCATCTGGAACACGAGCGGTCGGGCGAACTGGTAGCTGTTGCTGAACCGGACGCGTGGTTTACCTACTATTACTGGCTGGATGAAGAAAAGGCCCCCGATTTTGCACCGACGGTTGATATCCATACCAAACCGGGATACGATCCCGCCGAGCTATTTATGGATCCCGGCATCCCCTTTCCAAAGCTGAAAGCCGGTTTCCGGCTTCTGCAGAAGAAACTCGGTTTCCGTTACCTCATGGATGTAATTCCTACCGAAGGAAGTATGGTAAAAGGCTCCCACGGACGTATACCTTCTGATAAAAATAAAGGTCCGCTTCTCGCAAGCAATCGCCCGGAACTGATTGAAGGCTCGCAGCTGAAACCGACCGAGGTACACGATGTTATTTTAGCTCATCTGAAGGAGTTAGACTGAGGGGCTAAGAGACTTAGGGATTTCAATGCCCGGTTGGGTGTAGGCAGTTGCGGTGGGCGTGAAAAATTAACCTGCTGCTATCATTCAGGAGTTATAATAACTAGTACCATCACTGTTATCCTGAGACATCAAAAAGTGAACTGGAGCAGCCAGCGTGCCAGTCGAAGGATCTCCCATTTGTGGCACCTGCCCCGGTTAAAGACTCCCTGCCACGCTAACGAGATTCTTCGGCGGGACGGGAAAATCACCGTCCCTTGCTCAGAATGACAACAAAGGATGATGTAGTCCCGCTTGAACCTTTATGCTGGCGGCGACATGAAGAAAACCTGCCGGCGTGCAGTGGGTTTTCCGCTCCTGGCAGCGTTTTCCCGCTGAAAGCTATTAAAAAATCAACGCTGACAGGATCCGGAAATCTCACCGGAACGCTATCAGGTTGATTTGGAGCCGTTAACAGATCCGCAAAGTCTCGCAGACTTTGCGGATCTATATTTGTGCCAGTAATAGTTTTAGGCCACTGTAAAAGTGGACTACAACGCGTTTTTCCTTTCTCCCGTCTCCTTTCCTCCTTTCCTCCTTTCCTCCTTTTTTCACAATTATTAAAAAAACTATTCATTACTATTTGTTATCGTAAACATATATACTTAGGATTGCTGTAATCGAATTTACGGTAATACACTTGGTGATATAGTTAATCAAAAATAATTAGGTTGAATATGAAGAAAAACAGGTGGGACAAGTCAATATTCCTTTTAGTTTTGCTGACAATATTTTCGCTGAATACAGTTTTTGCCCAGAACCAAAACGATGGTGAATGGCTTTCACTGTTTAACGGTGAAGATCTTGAAAACTGGGTCGTGAAATTTACAGGTTATGAACTCGGAGAAAATTATAAGAACACGTTCAGGGTTGAAGATGGTGTTCTGAAGGCGTCGTATGACAACTGGGAGGAATGGGATGGTTCGTTCGGACACCTGTTTTACGACCGTCCTTTTTCGCACTACATCCTTCGGGTAGAATATCGCTTTGTAGGAGACCAGGTTAAAGACGGCCCCGGATGGGCTTTTCGCAACAATGGTTTGATGCTGCATTCACAGGACCCCCGGACGATGAGTAAAGACCAGGAATTTCCCGCATCCATAGAAACCCAGCTGTTGGGTGGCAACGGTACGGACGAGCGGACTACACTGAATGTCTGCACACCCGGCACCAATATTGTAATGGACGGTGAACTGATTACGCAGCATTGTATAAATTCCACATCGGAAACCTATCACGGTGATCAGTGGGTAACCGCCGAGATCGAAGTCCGCGGAAGAGAGGTTGTCCGTCATAAAATCGACGGTGAAGTTGTCTTTGAATATACCGAGCCGCAGCTGGATGAGCGTGACGGAGATGCACAGAAGCTGATCGAAGCCCGCGAAGGCGATAACCTGCTTATTGACGAAGGGTATATTTCCATCCAGGCAGAAAGTCACCCGACAGAATTCCGCAGGATCGAATTGAAGGTTTTAGATGAGTAACAAGTAAAGAGTAACAAGTAACTATTTTTTGATAACTAATAACGAATATACAGATGGTGAGTTCATTGTTTGAAAAATTAAATTTCCAACATCCGGCGACCGGATTATTTCCACTTTTTTTGTTGGCTCTGTTTCTGACTTTTACTGCTTGTAATACGGGCGATCAGGCCGAGCCGAGGGTTATTACGCTTGACCCGGAGGAAGCAGCAGCGCAAAACAAAGAGATCGAGAGCGAGGCGACTTCCACCGATGTGGCAGATGGCATCACGGTGAATCTATGGGCTTCGGAACAGCTGCTGGGTGATCCGGTGGGTATGGACGTTGACAATAACGGGCGTGTTTTCGTGGCCGTAACGAACAGAAGTACTGATTCGGAATTTGATATCCGGGGACACAGAGACTGGATTCCCTATTCCATGACATGGACTACCGTGGAGGACCGAAGGGACTTTCTGCGAAGGGAATTTGCACCCGAAAAGAGTGAAGAGAACAGTGAAACGCTATCAGATTATAATGAAGACGGTTCTTACGACTGGAGAGATCTGGCGGTACAGCAGGAGGAGATTTATGTAGTTGAAGACAGCAGCGGAGACGGGGTTGCCGACAAATCCTACCGGTACGCCATGGGATTCAATACCAGCGAAATCACCGACGTACTGGGTACGGTATATTATGATGATCACAGCGGAAACGTTTTTGGTGCGGTAGGTCCCGATGTATGGCGACTTGAAGACCGCAACAATGATGGAATGTCAGATTTTAAAGAGTCTATCAGCCATGGTTATGCCATTCATGTGGGCTTCAGCGGACACGGAATGTCCGGCCTGACCAAAGGTCCGGACGGCAAAATTTACTGGGGAATCGGGGACATCGGTTCCAACGTTACCGATCAGGAAGGAAAAAAATGGGAAAATCCCAATCGCGGCATTATTGCACGGGCAAATCCGGACGGCAGCGATTTTGAGATATTTGCCCATGGCGTCAGAAATACCCATGAGTTCGGTTTTGATGAATACGGCAACCTGATCTCTGTGGACAATGACGGGGATCATGCCGGTGAATCGGAGCGGATCGTTCACCTGATCCACGGTTCGGATAGCGGATGGCGTACCAACTGGCAGTTTGGGAAATACACCGATCCGAAAAACAATGAGTATAAGGTCTGGATGGATGAAGAATATTTTAAGCCGCGGCACGAAGGGCAGTCGGCACATATTCTGCCTCCTGTGGCACTTTACCACAGCGGTCCTTCCGGATTCGTTTATAATCCCGGAACGGCGCTGAACGACCGGTGGAAAGGTTATTTCTTTATGACAGAATTTGTGGGATCACCGCGTTCGGCTGTTCATGCGTTCAAGTTAAAAGAAAAGGGTGCTTCTTTTGAACTGGAGGAGACGCAGGTTTTACAGCGCGGTATTCTGGGAACAAGTATGGATTTCGGTCCGGACGGTGCCCTCTATGTCGCCGACTGGGTAGAGGGATGGGGCACGACACAAAAAGGACGGATTTGGAAGCTCGATGTATCCGAGGGTAATGATTCTGAAATCCGGCAGCAGACCCGACGGTTGCTTGGAGACGATTTTTCGACTCTTTCAGAAGATGAACTGTTGGAATTGTTGAGCCATGAGGATATGCGGGTGCGTCAGAAAGCGCAGTTCGAATTGGCCGACAAGGGAGAGGCCGGTTTTGAAGCGCTGGTACAGGCCACCGAGCAAACCGACGAACAACTGGCCCGCATCCATGGAATATGGGGCATCGGACAGTTCGCTCGAAACAATCTCAATTACGCCGAACCGCTTGCCGGGCTGCTGGAGGACGATGATTCCGAAATCAGGGCACAAGCGGCTAAAATTATAGGTAATGAAGGATATGGAGAAGCGGCAGAAAGTCTGATCCCGCTGCTTCAGGATGAAAATCCGAGAGCCCGAATGTATGCTGCAGAGGCATTGGGAAAACTGGAATATGAAGACGCCGTCCAGCCGATACTGGATATGCTGGAAGAGAACAACGATGAAGATCATTATCTGCGTCAGGCAGGTGCGATTGCACTTTCCCGTATCGGTGATGCTGAATCGCTGGTCGTCCTGCACGACAGTCCATCGCGGGCACTGCGGATGGCCGCGGTCATCGCTCTCAAAAGAATCGGGGATCCCGGAGTAGCACGGTTCCTGAATGACGAGGACAGATTCATTGTGACAGATGCCGCCCGGGCGATAGGAGACGATCAGTATATCAATGATGCATTTCCTGATCTTGCTATGCTCCTGGACAACCCACCATTTGAATATGAACCGCTGACCCGGAGAATAATTAACGCCAACTTATATGTTGGTACAGCCGAAGCCGCGCAGCGGACTGCAGAATATGCAACATCAGATTCACCTCAGGCAGTGCGGATAGAAGCGATTAATACCCTCAGCGTGTGGTCTGATCCTTCTGAATTCGACCGTATTACAGGAGTACACCGCGGACCGATCGAGCGGGATACCTCTGTCGCACGTAATGCCGTAAAAAGTGTAATTGCAGATCTGCTGTCGGATGACTCAGCCGATGTACGGATTGCGGCCGCCGGTATAACCGGGAGTCTTCAGTTGACAGAGAGGGCATCCGACCTTGTGGCATTTCTTGAAGATGATCCTTCGCCGCAGGTTCGCATTGCCGCACTGGAAGCGCTGACGGAACTTGACTATGCTTCACTGAATGAAGCTATGCGTACGGCATTGAGTGACAACAGCATTGATGTGCGCATGGCCGGCCTGACCATGATTCCGGAACTATCACTCCCGGATGCCGAGAAAACGGACCTGCTGTCAACTGTACTGGAAGATGGGACGACCCGGGAACAGCAAACAGCACTCGCTTCTCTGGGCGGTATGCAGAATATAGAAGCTGTAAATGTGCTTGAAGAGCAGGTCACAAAACTATTGAATGAAGAGTTGAAACCGGAAATTCAGCTGGATGTGATTCTGGCCGTAGAGCAAAGCGGATCCGAAGAACTTACAGCCATGCTTGAAGACTATGAGGCGGTCAAAGAGGAGGGTGATGCTGTGGAAAAATACAGTGAAGCGCTCCGCGGCGGTAGTGCCGAAAGAGGCCAGCGCCTGTTTTACCAGCATGAAGCTGCACAGTGTGCACGTTGCCATGTCGTCGATGATTTCGGCGGAGACGTCGGACCTCCTCTGAACAATATAGGAGCGGAACTGTCACGCGAGCAGTTGCTGGCATCCCTGGTAGATCCGGGTGCCCGTATCGCACCGGGTTACGGAACGGTAACTTTATCGCTCAAAGATGGCGATAGCATCAGCGGGATTGTCCAGGAAGAGACGGCCTCCGCGGTTATCATTCAAAACGCCGAAGGGGAGACGCGGGAGATCAGCCAGTCCCAAATCGAAGGTCGTAGTAACGCTCCTTCCAGCATGCCTCCCATGGGGATGATCCTGACCCGCAGCGAAATGAGGGATATCGTGGAATTTCTCTCGACTAAGCAGTGATTTATTAACGGAGGAAAGGAGAAAAGGAGACGGGAGACAGGAAAACGCGTTGTTGTTCACCTTAACGGTGGCCTACAACTATTACGGGCACAAATATAGATCCGCAAAGTCTGCGAGACTTTGCGGATCTGATAATGGCTTTCTTATCAATGTTTAATTTTAAATCTGCCGGTGGGCGGATAAGTTGTTGAATTTTGAGTTGGGGTATTCAGAATTCAGGAGTCAGAAGTAGCTACTTCAGTGATTTCGAGTTTCAGACCTGTCAGGTTTCCAAAACCTGACAGGTCTTTACTCCAGATGAAGCTACTCCAGTCTCCATTCCTCCCTTTCTTTGCTTATTACAACAAGAAAGCAGATGTTATCTGAAAATGATAATTGAATATTCATGATCAAAATAGATCCCGCCACACATCTGGATGTTGTAAGCGGCATTATCCAGAGCAAATACCTGGCAATTTTTATATTCGCCCTGGCGCTCGGCATGGGCGCCATACCGGTATTGGCAACCATTTTCGATTTTGTGATTTCACTATTTCTGTACGTCTTTCCTTTTTACCTGTTTTTCACGCTGATTATCAACGGCAAAACGAAATGGGCTGTAGGATTGGTCATTTGGATGGTTCTCAGTTTCATCCCCATGCAGGTGGGGACGGAGATTAATTATCTCCAGGCATTTTTGGAATACCTGCCTCTCCTGTTCCTGATCATCTACTGTATTTTTTTAAATTACCAGCTTAAACACTGGGGATATAAGCAGAACTCAGGTCAATTTCCGCTTTGGTTTTAGCCGCGTTTTTAGCTATTCCATCCGACGGCTGGGGTTGCCGTCCGATGGATACGAAGAGGCAATCAAAGCTGAGTGGGAGCCTCTTCCGGCTGAAAGTCTAGCCACACAGATCACACGGATTGGCACGTCATACTGCGGATTATTATACTGTTTATATTATTATATAAAAAGAAAACACCTTCAGGAAGATGAACATAATTAAATTGCTTGCCTCTTTATCATTCATTATCAGTCTTCTGGTTTTCAGTTCATGCCGGAATACGGAACCAGAACCTTTCGCCACCGTTCAGGCATTACCGGTTGATGACACATTAAGTGCCAATATTGTTTCTCTCGAAGATCAAACCGAATGGTTTAGCCCGCTCCGCATTTTAAATGTGAACGATGAATATCTTATCATTTCAGAGTATAATGACAATGATTTTTTACACGTATTCAAACTTCCGGATCTTGCTTTCTTGTATACCTGGGGGAAACAGGGAAAGGGACCTGATGAGTTTTCACGTACTCCTGTTTATTTCAATACCAGTAAAGATGTTCTGATTCCTTATGAAGGCATTTCTCGACGATTGAGATTTTACGAACCCGGTGATTCTACGTTAGTAAAATCTCAATCTGCTTTACAGCTTTCTTATGAAAATCAAATGGATCCTTTGAACAGAATCCGGAGAATAAATGACAGCTTGTATTTTGCCGATTACGGATCATCAACAGAGGATACCGATCACGAGCATATAGCCCTGCGTCCGGGTGAAAGGGAACCACTTTTTACCTTTGGCGAATATCCGGATACAGAACTGGAAGGTTATGACAGGTATGGAACATATATAAAAGATAATACTGCAAAGCCCGACGGTTCAAAATTTGCTGCTTTTTATACTCATCACAATATGTTTAAAATATATGATTCTGAAGGACAGCTTTTGCGAGTGATACAGGTTGATGATCCAATTTTTTCGGATGAAACAGAAAATATTGACGACAGGTTTTTATTTCGCATTACTGCATCGGCTTCTGATAAATATATCTACCTGCTGGGGATTAATGGGGGAAATGAAAGTATTTGGGAGACGCCGGATCCATCAGTTCAAACCTCACTTGAAATTTGGGACTGGGAAGGTCAGCCGGTATATCGCGCGATGTTCGACAGGTTAGTTCAAAATATTACAGTTTCCGAAAAGCACGGAAAAATATATGGTTTCTCATCACTTGCTGCGAATGCAATCTATGAATATGATCTAACAGAAATATTGGACTGACTCACTTGACAAACATTTCAGTCGCACCCAGAGCCGCTAAGCCAGAAAGATTTTTTAAACAAATAGATCACTCCCTCCGTGAGGTATTCCGCCGCGGATTGACACGGATTGAAACAGATTATTGTAGCGCGGGCAGCTTACCCGCTCCCTCTAAACATCCAAAAAACCGAGCTCCAAGGGAGCTCTGCTCCCGCCGGTAATGCATGAGGCTGTCCAAAAAGGTTCACAAAATATTGAAGTAGCTAAATAAATAAGGTAAAGCTTTTGATTAATTACGAGCGCCATCCCCCTGTCCCCCTTCGAAGGGGGGATCTCACGGTTCTTTTTCGTGAGTAGGGGGATGGCTTTGAGCAAGTTTTAATTATTTAGGGGCAGTTATTATAAAATATTGGACAACCTCATGAATAAATGAAGTATGTTCTTCACTCAATCTGAGGTTGTTCTCCGGGCTGATAACATAAAACACCTCCTCAAACGAATCCCGGCAACCATTAAAAAATCCTAATGTAACAAACCATCCGGTTGTGTTTCTTGTCTGTAAGCAGAGATAATTTCATTATTGAGGAGCATGATGAAGAGAAAACCGATATAAGAGGCCGTCGAAGAGGATCAGGATATACTACTGAAAATGCACACAATTAAATCAATGTATTTAAAAAGATCTGTTTTTTCATTCCTTACTATTATCCTGATGATATTTCTTTTCAACTGTTCAAAAAGTAGTTCATCAGGTATCAGTGATTTGGGAAAGAATATTCATTTGGAGATACAGGACT
>CAZPWQ010000113.1:0-11355 GCA_964590495.1 uncultured Balneolaceae bacterium | reverse complement strand
GAGAGCTATGTTATTGACGATCAATTCCTGGAGACTTATAAAATGAATATTGTGGCCGGTCGGAATATCTCTGACGATCTGGCCTCCGACAGCAGCGCTTTTTTGATTAATGAGACCGCCGTACGGGAATTCGGCTGGAGCAACCCTGACGAAGCGATTGGCAAATCTTTGGTATGGAACGGAGATAAACCGGGGCGTATCGTGGGAGTGGTGGAAGATTTCCACATGACGTCCCTGCACGAACAGATCGAACCACTGGTGATGCACACTATACGGAACTATACCTGGTGGCGGACTTTTATCACGGTACGATTGGCACCCGGCGATGTCGCTTCTGTCCTGCCATTCCTTGAAGAAAACTGGAGAGAATTAACACCTGAAGGGGTTTTCGACTACTTTTTCATCGATCAGAGCCTGGAGGAGCTTCACACCACAGACAAACGCATGGGGCAGATCCTGGGTTTTTCCCTTATCGCCATCTTCATTGCCTGTTTGGGATTGTTTGGCTTGGCAACATTTGCCGTTGAACGACGAACCAAGGAAATCGGCATTCGCAAGGTGCTGGGAGCAACGGTAACGCAAATCGCAGCTCTGTTAAATAAAGAATTTTTGAAATTGATTCTGCTTAGTTTTCTCATATCCATCCCGGTCGCCTGGTTTTTTATTGATCGCTGGCTTCAGGAATTTGTGTATCACATTGAAATAGGAATTGGATTGTTTTTACTGGCGGGAGTAGCCGTGATCTTTATTGCTCTTGTCACGATCAGCGGGCAGTCTATCAGGGCATCACTGATGAATCCTGTGAAGAGTTTGAGAAGCGAATGAAAATCAATGAACAATGAGCAATGAGCAATGAGCAATAGGGATGGTTTTTTCCAATTGTTAATTGTTCATTGCTAATTGCCAATTGAAAATCATGTTTAATTTAGAAAACGCCATACAAATCTGGAAACGCAAGCTTCGAAGCAACCCCGCCTTTGAGGATGGGGATATTGCCGAGCTGGAATCGCATCTCAGAGAGGAGATCTGGCGGCTGAAAGCCGAGGGATACCCTGAAGAGGAGGCTTTCCAAAGGGCATCCGAAGAGATCGGCGAGCCGGAGCCGATTGGTGATGAGTTGGGCAAGGTCAGAAAGCGGAGAAGCGTCGGTACTGCCTCAACCGGTTTTCTGAATACCGGTCTCCTGATCAATTATCTGAACGTTTCGTTGCGGGGACTGAAGCGCAACAAGGGGTTCAGTATTATCAATATCCTTGGGCTTTCGGTAGGGATATGGGCCTGCCTGGCGATCTATCTGGTTATTCAGGACGATCTGAGCTACGACCGGTTCCACGAAAAGGCTGACCGGATCTATCGGGTGGAAAATGTGATGTACCTCCCCGATGAAGGAGAATATATGCACCGTTCGAGGGTGCCTATCACATGGGCCAGGGCATTGGAAGAGGAAATTCCGGAGATTAGAGAAACCGCCCGTATCATGGCATCGGGAGGGGACATGCTGTTCCGACTGGAAGATGACCGGTCGTTTCATGAATCAGACTATGTGTATTCTGATAATGAGATCTTTGATATTTTTACGTTTAGCTTTTTGATGGGAGATGAAAGACAGCCGCTGGAACGTCCCAATACCGTCGTGTTAACCGAGACATTCGCCCAAAAATATTTCGGTGAAGAAAACCCCATTGGCAAAACTATTATATCGGAGGTGGGCTGGTACGGTCCGGTGGAATATGAGGTGACGGCTGTAATAGAGGATCTGCCGCCCAATTCCCATTTTAACCGCGGTATTTTTCTCTCCTTTTCCACAGTCGAAAACCAGCTCTTCGTGGATATCAATCAAAACTGGAATATTCACTTCTATTATACCTACCTGCTGCTGGATTTGCAGGCCGATCCTGAAGCGCTGGCTGCCAAGCTGTATTCGTTTGTAGATCGCCATTATGATGAAGAACGGGCTTCCAGATACGATCCGGAGATGATAGCACTAACCGATATCTACCTGCATGCGAAAGGTGAGGCCCAGCTCGGGGCGACCGGGAGCATGCAATATATCTATATACAGGCAGCCATCGCCCTGTTCATCCTGCTGATTGCCATATTCAACTTTGTGAACCTCTCCACGGCACAATCCATTGACCGGGCAAAGGAAGTGGGCGTGCGAAAAGTGCTGGGTGCCGACCGGTCCTCGCTGATCCGGCAGTACCTGAGCGAGTCAATTTTATACTGCATGACGGCTACTGTAATTGCACTCGGACTTCTGTACGCCACACTGCCTTATCTGAACGTGCTGTCCGGTAAACTGATCACTTTGAACGGAGAGGAGTTGTTGAAACTTCTCCCTCAGCTTTCAATCGGAATTTTCGTGGTAGGTACTCTGGCAGGATTATATCCGGCCCTTTTTCTCTCCTCGTTCCGGCCCTCGGCTATATTCAAAGGATGGTCGGCTTCCGGCGACAACACCGGACAGGTGCGTAAAATTCTGGTAGGTTTCCAGTTTGCTGTATCCGTCTTTTTGATTATTGCTACCATGATCGTATATCAGCAGCTTCAGTTTTTGAAAGAGCGGGATCTGGGAATAGACCGTGAACAGGTTGTCTCCATAAACCTGATGTCCCGCGATGTGGCGGAAAACTATACTGTGATGAAAAACCGGTTCCTGCTGCTCTCCACAGTAAGTGATGTGAGTGTCTCATCTACTCATTTAATAGTCCCTGAATTGTACTATAATTCCTATCAATTTGAAGACGCACCACCCGGACCGATGGAAAGAACTATGGCCTGTTATCAGATCGACCGGGATTATTTCGGTACGATGGGCATTCCCCTCCTGGCCGGAGAGCTGACCGCATCTTTTGATTCCGATTCGTCGGGTTATGTGATTATTAACGAAGCTGCTCTTCGGGAAGCCGGATGGAAGAACCCCGAAGAAGCGATCGAAACGCGGGTTAATTATAGCCGTCCCAATGGAGATCCCATTTCTGCTACGATTGCAGCCGTCAGTGCCGACTTCCACCTGGAGTCACCCCATGAGCGCGTTGAGCCGATGGTGATGGAACACTGGAATGAGGGATTTTCTGTATTGCATTTGAGAATTCCCGATTTCATCCGAGGGGATTTGGAGTCGATTGAGCAGGCGTATCGGGAAGTATATCCCGGCTTGCCTTTTGAGCTTCATTTTGTGGACGAGCGTGTCAACCATATCTATGCGCAGGAAGACAAGATCGGAACTCTGTTTTACTGGTTCAGCATATTGGCTATCGTGATTGCCTGCATGGGGCTTTTCGGCGTGGCCGCCTATGCGGTGGACCAGCGCACCAAAGAGATCGGTATCCGGAAAGTACTCGGAGCCAGTTCGTTGCAGATTGTAAATCTACTCTCCAAAGATTTTTTGAGGCTGGTATTAGTTGCGATTCTGATTGCCTCTCCCCTGGCCTGGTATGCGATGAAGCAGTGGCTGAATAATTACACTTTCCGGATTGAGCCGGGTATCGGACTTTTTTTTGTGTCTGGATTAATGTTCGTATTGATTGCTTTGCTCTCGGTTGGTTGGCAGTCGGTCCGCGCGGCGCTGATGAATCCTGTTGAGAGTTTGAGAAGCGAATGAAGTGGCATAGGGCATGGCGCATAGAGCATAGCGTATTAAAAAACGCTTTGCCCTTAGCTCTATGCACTTTTGCATTCGACTGACTCAAAGAGATTCCTTCGGAAAAAAGGAGAACAACATGTTTGATTTAGAACACCTCATACAAACCTGGAAGCGCCGGCTTCGAGGCAACCCTGCTAATATCAAAAATAGGATCTGCCGGGCTTTTCACTTCCCGGCAGATCATTATGGAGTCTAAGTCAGGGTGTGGGATCTTACTTAGACGGTTAGGGTAGTAATGTTGAGGGTATCAACAATTGTTAGAATAAATCTTTAGATTTAAGTTTATATCTGTATCAATTTGTATGAATGATATCAGAATCAGAATGACAGCTATTCCCGAATCGTTATCAATACTTCCTTTAGCTAATATTTCCTGACTGGAGTGCAAGCAGACCAGCTTAATTTCGCTTCATAACCAGGATCTTTCAGTTCGGAAAGTATATGCGGGAGCACCACAACCCTCAGTCTATAAGACTACCCTTCTATCTATAATCTTACTTCAACTGTTAAGCTAAATCAGGAATCCGATGGAAGCGCCTATTTTTCGGGACTTAAAAAGTTGTTTTGGATCTGGATTGCAGCGAATTATTAATTGTTTGATTTATAAGTAGTACCTCTTTTTGTTTTTTTGATGTTTGCAATGAGCCGGCAAAGCGGGAATTAACAAGTTATACGAATCCAAACATGGGCGGAATGATGATCACGACGATCGCCGCCCATACGGCATAGACCGGCAGGTAATCGGTCTGCCACTTTTCGAGAAGAGAGAAGGTTCCCTGTCCACGTAGGAAGCGGATGTAAAGTACCACGGACCAGGCCAAATTGACCAGAAGGATCACGTTCATACCGAGGGCAACCACACGGTTCGGGGTGAAGCCGAGCTCGGTGATGCGCTCGGCGATCGCCCACAACGCTAACACGTCGGCCAACAGTGCACTGACCACCAGCACAACCTGTACTAGATCGAAGGCGCCGGGAGAGAGCTGAGGATTACGGGCAGAGAGGCTGTAGAGGAGAAGTCCCAGAACTACTACCAGAAGCATGTCAAAAGCAATGAGCACGTCCCGCTCGATGTCGACTCCGCGTCCGGTCCACAGCAGGATACCCAGGAACGTGATCAGCATGATGGCGAAAAGGGGTGTAAAGAGGCGGGCTAATACAGGCGCTATGCTTCCGGCCATGCTTTTCCTGGTCTCCACCAGCCAGGAGGCGACGATGACGGCTCCGGTCGCTCCACACGGCAATATCCAGGATTCAAAGAAAGGCTCTATATCGATCTCGATAGTCCCGAAGATTAAAGCCATGAAGCCGGAAAAAACACCGCCACCAAGGGCTATCAGCACATAATATATGAAGAATTCTCCCGAGAATCGTATGAAGTTCATCCGCTCTGCCACATCGCTCCACCGGCCGCCGGCATACGCGATTCCCACAATCAGCCAAAGTGCAATCGGCAGATGCAACGCAGTAAGCATCTCGGTGTCGCCGTCCGGGGCAAATGGATAAACGTTGGCAAATACACCTGCCGCGACGAAAGCCACGGTCAGCCAGCAGAGAGTGCTGGTATCGAACCGCCGCTTCCAGACGAAATAGCCGGTCAGGAGGGGCAGCACGAAGAAGCTCATATTTCGGATATAAAAACTCTCGTCCTGATCCAACTGAATCCCAAAAAGTTCAGGCACTTTTATGAGCACGGCCGCTGCCACTGCAAGGGCAAAAGCGAGGATGGCATCCGTTCTTTTTTCTAAATCTTGTAGTTTTAACCAATTCATTTGTTGAAGTTTTGTTTAAGCTTAAATGCTATGATTCGATTTCCGGGTGTGGTATCGCTGATTTTTTTGGGACTTCTCTGTCACCTTTTCCCAGAGCCGATTGTTACTAATGTCATGTCAACCATTGAAATGACGCGTAAAACCCTCAATTTTTTCATTCAAATGATCCGCCCGGTTTCATATTTACTGTCAATTAATAAGGAAACATTGCGGGTTTGCTGCGAAGCTTCATACCTGACACGACACTAGCTTCCGGAGATGCCGGGTATGTTGAAGATTCCTACAGCAAGGTCTGCCCAAATGAGGAGAAGTGCCAGCACGATAGCGATGACAGCGAAAACTCGATAGACGGGGTTGGTAATCTTTCTTGCCGCGAAATCAATGGCGAGGCCAGTGCCGAACAGGAGGGCGCCCATGATAACAAAATCGCCCAGCTTCCAATTAAAACCCTGCCCATCCACTCCCGTGCCTATTGTTAGTTGCAACGCTAAGGGTATAAGCAGTATGAGCCCTGTTACAAGTGCAATACCGGCGATGGATTGGGTCGATTTTCTTTCTGTGTTCATGAGTAATACCTCTATTTGATTTTGTTTGTTATATAAAAGTACTTTGTATTACAAAGTATATAATTAAAAAAAGTCAATCCTGGCTATTCATCCTGTTTCTGTAATTTGATAATTTTTTCCAGCACATTAAGATGTTCTTCAAACGCTTTCTTTCCCTCTTCAGTCATATAATATTTTGTGTTGGGTTTATTGTCGATGAAGGATTTTTCCACTTCAATGAAACCTTCTTGTTCCAGCTTCTTGATATGGGTTGCCAGGTTGCCGTCGGTTACATCCAGGAATTCCTTCAGCGAGGTGAAATCGAGCGTATCGTTTACAGCCAGGGCCGACATGATTCCCAGCCTGACCCGGCTCTCGAATGCTTTATGTAGATCATCGAATGATACATTCACTTTGGATCACCGCTCGTACCTGAAATGCATATAAATACCATAAATAATATGAACTGCTCCGAACCCAATAGCCCAGAACAGCAAGCCATATTCAATAAACCAAACGTTTAGGAGTCCTAAAGTAATTTGGACTACGCCCATCAGTCTTACTTCTTTGATTGTAAAATGACCGGCGTTATATAGAGCGAGGCCGTAGAACAGCAGCGTCAGGGGAGCGATCAATCCTGTCAGGCCTTTCAAAATTAAAATCATAATTAAGATTCCTCCGACCAGCAGTGGAACGGCCATACTCACTAAAAGCCTTCTTGAGGTGGCATTCCATACTTTTTCATCTCTTTTTTGAGCCTTTCTCCGGGAGTCATAAATGGCACTTATCAGCGATAAAATCAGTACCCCGGTTGCTAATAAAATGACCTGAGTCAAGGTGGATGAGTTGTAAAAGATCTCATCCGGATAAAAATCAAAAATGCTATAGGCAATCCAGGCACCGGCCAATGCATACATACCGGCCATAATACCTGCCCAGCCGGAGAGCGACAGAAATTTGGAAGAACGCTCCATCATGGAGCGTATCTCAGCTATGTCCTGTATATAATCCTGTTCTTCTTTCATACAAAGTACTTTTTATTTCAAAGTTAATACAGGAATTGCAATTTAACAAGAGCTGCCGGAAATATTTATTGATGATAATCAGATTCCTCTGCGGGATGAGCAATGATCACTAGCCCCATTTTCACCAAGACTTAAGGTGGGTATCCTGTATTGATTTTTGCAAAAAATAAAAAAGGACAGAGGTTTTAATTCTGCCCTTTTAGATCTTACTCTCTGATGAATATTTAGGATTAATGGATGCTGATACTATAGGAGTAAGATGTTATATTATGGTTTTATTATGATATCATCATTAGTTGGTTCCGGGTTGTGACATTTCTGCTCGTGCATTCTGAATGGCCGTTTGTACATGCTGGATGGCATATTTCAGGCTGTCTCCGTTACTGACAACTTTTGTGGAGGTCGGACCAATGGTCTCGATACCCTTAGTGGTCAGATCATTCGACAGGAAGGTCTGGATCTCTTTTACGTCAGATACATATGCTTTAAACGCTTCGTCTACGCCGATGCTATTTTCAGCTATCTTGTCATAGATTTCTCCAAGTGCGGCTCGCCGCTGATTACTGAGGTGCTGGATCTGTGGGTTATTGTATTCGGTGCCTTCTTTTTCCCATTCCTCAAAATAATCAATGCCTCGTGATTTCATTTGTTCGGCATGTTTGGCAAATTTTTTCTCCATGGCTTCCATTTTTTCCACATTATCTTTGTAGGAACCAAATGCTTTTTTTACATCGGTTTGGCCGGACCTCATAAGTTCATCCAGGGATATCCCAGTAACATCAAGCTGCCGTGATGCCTCTTGAATATCATTGTCCATGGTCTCCATGGTGGTTTGTATGTCTTGCGAACGCTGCATGCTTGTCGAAGCACAACTGGTAATCCCCAATGCAGCTATTATCAGTAATGCACAGTGCCAGGTATAAGTTTGGTTAAGTAGTTTCATCTTAAACTCCTTTCTTGTCCGCGACTGGCGGGACAGATGTGAATTATTTCACAGAAGCAAGATCATCATTCTTACCGCGGGAAGCATTACAGATCACCGACGCAGATTTATATATATCACATGTATTGGGCTGAGCAACTATGAGAGCATGGAAAAACCGGCAGAAGTGGTCCATAAATATGCCCGTTTAATAGAGTTTACTCCGTATCATATCTCATAAAAAGGCATGGTTTAGCCTGCATTTCTCACAAAAAAATATTATAGAAACGCTAATTACCTGTGGCACAACAACTTGCTCGTTTTTAAAAGGATATTTTAAATTACAGTCTGTTATAGGCTGCGAAATTTAGCTGTCTGCTGCGTTGAAGGGAAAATGGCTCTACTACGTTAAAACTTCGTAGAGCAAGTTTGATACTTCGCCTGCCCTACATAGCTTTAGCGAAGTAGGGCCTTGCATCCAACCAAATTTCTTGGTGAGAAATGCAGGTTAGTGATCCCTGTTTGCCAGTCCTGCCCCTGAGTTTAAAGTTTATCTACAAGCAGTATCATCGCGGCCACAACTGTGGAGATGGGGCCTACAATCCGCATGTAATCGACAAAGGCCGGCCGCCTTTTTACTTCAAGAGTAATAAAGTCATTTTCTTGCAAGATGAATTCGCGCATTCCAGGTGGCAATTGCTGCGTATAGCGAAACCTGAAATTGACCACCTCATCAATGTTCAGTTCTTGGTTTCGTCGTGACACATTGACCTCAATACGTAATTTAGACCAGTCAAGTGTGGTTTCGCCCGTGCGGAAACTGGCCGGGCCGCGTGCGATTGAGATCAGTTCGATGAGTGTGGTACCGGTGGGGACCATGAATCGCCCGGGTGCGATTATATCTCCCCAGAGATTAATCAATACCGACTCTTCACCCGGTTTGGATATTTGCACAATCCCTTCAACGAGTCGGTACTGCAAAGTAACTGGTACCTCAACTTGTGCCCGGGCCGTTCCTGCAATTAGCATTCCACTAATAAACAGCACTATGGCAACAGTCTGTTTCATTTCTTTCACAATTTATACCGCATTTCCTCCCTCATTAACCATTCGGTCGGCGTCTTCACCCATTTTTTTAACGCGGCTTTTAACATTGGCAACCGATTTTTTTATTGTTTCTTCGGCAGTGTCTGTATAGTCTCTGGCTTTTTCGACGATTTTCTTTCCTCTGAATGATTCTTTGTAGGGGGTTAACAGGATTCCAATTACTGTGGTAAATGCCACACCACCAAGTATGGCATATAATGTTTTTCTTGATTCCATGATATATTAATGAGTTATATTATTTGTTAGCGTATGTAGGATAGTATTAAAATAAGCTGCCTTCCTTGAATCAACCTGAAGAGAAAGAATTATTTGCCTGGTCGGGGTCATGCGTATGCTTCCTTTAATGGTCTGAATTACTGTTAACAAAAGGTCGCTATTTTTCGCCCCGAAAGTGTTATAACATAACACAAAAGGCTTACATATTTCACTGATCCCGAAGAAGCAAGGATATGTTATCACCTAAATATTTCGGAATCATATCAGGCTACATAGTTGTTTATACTTATAATAGGGGAATCCTTATTTTAAGATGATTCATCTGGCAATAAGGAAGAACAACTCAATTTTATAGAGCCTGTTTCCCTAATTTTTCTTGCTCAAGGTTTATAATTTAGTACATCATGAAACTGTATATTAAATATATGGTAAGCCTGCGTTGCAAGATGCTGGTCAAGGATGAGTTGAAAAAACTTGGCATATACTGTGTATCTATTGACCTTGGCATGGTGGAAATTCAGGATGACGTTACCGGCGAACAGCTGGAAACATTCGCAAAGAACCTGAAAAAGTCCGGGCTGGAACTACTCGACGATAAAAAGAATATCCTGGTGGAAAAAATAAAAAGCGTGATTGTGGAAATGATCCACTACGAGGATGAAGTTCCAAAAGTAAATGATTCCGATTATATCAGCGAGAAACTGGGATATGATTATACCTACCTGTCCAATACCTTCTCTGAAGTGAAGGGTATCACCATTCAGCAGTATATTATTATGCATAAAATTGAGCGAGTGAAAGAGCTTCTGTTGTATGATGAACTGACCCTGACCGAAATTGCCCATAAACTGCACTACAGCAGCGTTGCCCATCTGTCTAACCAATTCAAAAAGATTACCGGCCTCACTCCCACCTATTTCAAAGAGCTGAAAGAGAAACGGGAGCAGAACCTCGAGGATTTGTGATATATATAATTCTTTGAGCGTGCAATAATGTGACGTCACTGCTTCGAAGAAGGTATCATGCTGATTGTAAGGGATCGCTAACTCCTCTGCCGTCTGTTCCACAATATGGTTGATGGCCGGATAGTGAACGCTGCATATTTTCGGGAACAGATGGTGTTCAATCTGAAAATTAAAACCGCCGACAAACCAGCACAATGCCTTATTATCATAATGATCTCTTACTAAATCGGCTTAAGACCTTTAAACCTGTTATTTATGTAAGATTTCTTCTATAAGTCTGTAACGTATCATCCCAATAATTTTCTGATCATTGTTATAGAGATAAACAGACAAGAAGAGAATGGTAACAGAAGGAGTATTCAATAATCCGATCTTTTACAACCCGAAAATTTTTAAAAGTAATCGTAACCGAATGAAAAAACTATCAGAGCTTAAAAAATCTAAGGCAATGATCATTGTCGAAATCATCGAATACGTCCCTGATTCGGTGGTGATTAAAACGATTATAAAAAAGTCGACCGGGAATATTAATGCCGTCTCTTTTGACACCGGAGAGAAACTGGATGAAAAAACCTCCCCTTTCGATAAATTTATACAGATTATCGACGGGAAGGCGGAGATTATAATCGATGGAAAATCAAAACTCCTGGAATCCGGGCAATCGATCATTATACCTGCCCACGCACGCAATTCATTCAAAGCGAACGACCGGTTTAAAATGATATCCACGGTAATCAAAAGTGGATATGAGGAGGTAAGCTGTTGAATATTACACTACCGGAATTTCACCCAGCTACTTTAAGGAATTAAGGAAAGAACGCATGGATATTATTT
The DNA here is from genome assembly GCA_964590495.1 of uncultured Balneolaceae bacterium. Lineage (GTDB taxonomy): Bacteria > Bacteroidota > Rhodothermia > Balneolales > Balneolaceae > CAZPWQ01. The sequence continues at coordinate 323 of CAZPWQ010000113.1, read as the reverse complement.
TTTCATGAATTTAAACCATCATTTCATCTCCTTTTTTCGAAATCTCTTTGAACTTAATCTCACATTCAAATGCTTCTCGCCATTTAATAATTTTTACAGATAAATACACTTCCTTTTCTTTGATATTAGACCCTTTTTATTCACTTTACTCTGTTGTTTCTAAAGAAATAAGAATACCATGAGAATAATTTTTTTCGCACTGATATTTATCCTGAATTTTTATGCTGTTTTTGCTCAAGGCGGGATACCCGAAGTAAGAGAAGATGTTCCTTTAGACTCTATCAGACTTAGCGACCCCGCCATTCTTGCTGATGAAAAAACGC
>CAZPWQ010000112.1:0-11356 GCA_964590495.1 uncultured Balneolaceae bacterium | reverse complement strand
AGCGGAGTTCCCCAGATTGTACAGAAACAACGGGGACGGCACTTTTACGGATGTCAAATCCGAAACCGGCCTGGAGAAGGTGATTTATGCGATGGGCTCCAATTTCGGGGATCTGGACAACGACGGCTGGCTCGACTTCTACTCCGGTACGGGCGATCCCAATATGCGTACGGTCATCCCGAACCGCATGTTCCGCAATAATGCCGGGAGAGATTTTCCGGAAGTCACCTCGCCCGGCGGTTTCGGCCATTTGCAGAAGGGGCATGGAATCTCTTTTGCGGACCTGGACAATGACGGCGATCAGGATATTTTTACGGTCATCGGCGGCGCCCTGGAAGGAGACGTCTATCTGAACTCCCTGTTTATGAACCCGGGAAACAACAACAACTGGATTACGCTCATTCTCCGGGGCACCGAAAGCAACCGGGCGGGGATCGGAAGCAGGATCATGATCGAAGGAGAGACATCCTCCGGGTCTCGCAGGATCCACCGGACAGTTACAACCGGCGGAAGCTTCGGTTCGTCAAGCCTGCAGCAGGAGATCGGACTTGGGGAAATATCGCATATCGAGCGCCTCGAGATCACCTGGCCGGCCAGCGGAAAGAATCAAGTTTTCCGGGACGTGACAGCTAACAGGGTCTACGAGGTTTCGGAAAACAGCGATGGCCTCGAATTCGTAGAGCGGAAGCAGGTTGAACTGCGGACTTCCCACCATAAATAATATACTTATTACTGAATTCCTCTATCATCCACCAAAAAGCCGTAATTATGAGTAAAAAATTACCTCAGCGTATACTGTTAGTTTTGATGTTTGTTGCCGGACTGGGTATTCAAAATTTAGCAGCCGATGACGGCTACAGACTCTGGCTGAGATACGATAAGATTTCCAATAATGAGGTACTTCAAGAGTATCGATCCTCGGTTCAGGAAGTAATTCTGAATGATAATTCAGAAACCTTTTCATTAATAAAGCAGGAGATAAGCAACGGTTTGAACGGTTTACTGGGAAAGGATATTTCTGTTAATACCAGTATCTCCGATAATAGAGCTTTAGTTATCGGAACTCCATCCAACTCCAAGATAATATCCTCATTGAATCTGGACGATAAACTAAAGAGGATAGGCGATGAGGGATTCCTGATAGAGCAACATTCTCTAGAAGGAAATAATCACCTGGTAATTGCTGCTAATACCGATGTAGGTGCTCTTTACGGTATGTTCCATTTTCTGCGGTTACTACAGACACACGAAGACCTGCAAGATATATCGGTTGAAAGTGCACCGAAAATCCGGCACCGGGTGCTAAACCACTGGGATAACCTGGACCGGACGGTTGAGCGGGGATATGCCGGCCTCTCTTTATGGGAATGGAAAACATTGCCCAACTATGCAGATCCGCGTTATAAAGACTATGCCCGTGCCAATGCATCAATCGGAATTAACGGGACTGTGATCAACAATGTGAATGCCAATCCGAACATGTTGACTGAGCAGTATATCAAAAAAGCGGCTAAACTGGCCGATATATTCCGGCCGTACGGAATAACCATATACTTCTCAGCTAATTTCTTTGCACCGGACCGAATTGGCGGGCTGGAAGATTCAGACCCCCTGAACCCTGAAGTGCAGCAGTGGTGGAAAGACAAGGCAGATGAAATTTATGAGCATATACCTGATTTTGGCGGATTCCTTGTTAAAGCCAATTCCGAAGGACAACCCGGTCCGCAGGATTACGGACGTTCTCATGCAGAAGGTGCCAATGTATTAGCCGAAGCGGTTGCCCCACACGGCGGCATCGTAATGTGGCGGGCTTTTGTTTACAGTCCCGAGCAGGAAGACCGTTTCCGTGAAGGATATGACGAATTCGTACCGCTGGATGGTGAGTTCGCCGATAATGTAATATTGCAGGTTAAAAATGGTCCCATCGATTTTCAGCCCCGGGAGCCGTTCCATCCGCTTTTCGGAGCACTTCCCCATACAAACACTATGTTGGAACTGCAGATCACCCAGGAATATTTCGGCTTCAGTAATCATCTGGCTTATATGGGGCCATTGTATACAGAAGCTTTAAATTCCGATACCTACGCGAAGGGAGAGGGATCAACCGTGGCCAGGGTCATTGACGGAGAGGTTTTTGATTATGAGAATACCGGCATTGCCGGGGTTGCCAATACAGGAAGGGATCGTAACTGGACCGGTCACCCGTTCGGGCAGTCGAACTGGTATGTTTTCGGAAGGCTGGCCTGGGATCACACGCTTACTGCAGAAGAGGTCGCCGATGACTGGTTGCGTATGACTTTTACGCATGATAAAAATTTTATAGAGCCGGTGAAGGAGATCATGATGATGTCGCGTGAGGCGGGTGTTCGCTATAGAAATCCGCTGGGACTCACACATCTGTATGCACAGGGACATCACTACGGTCCTGCACCATGGACCTCACAGCTGTCCCGGCCCGACTGGACCGCTGTTTACTACCATAAGGCTGATAAAGAGGGTATCGGATTTGATCGGACTGAAACCGGATCGAATGCGCTGGAACAATATCATCGACCAGTACGTGAGAAATATGACAAACTGGAAAACACGCCCGAAGAATACCTGTTGTGGTTCCACCATGCAAGCTGGGATCATGAAATGTCTACCGGGCGGACATTATGGGAAGAGCTTGTTCACCGTTATTATCAGGGGGTGGAGGATGTTCGTGAAATACAAAAAAAATGGGCTTCCGTCGAAGGTCTCATCGACGGGGAGCGATACGACCATGTAAAAGCTTTACTCGAAATCCAGGAGGAGGATGCCGTTTGGTGGAGGGATGCCTGTGTTCTGTATTTCCAGACTCATTCCGGTAAGTCCATCCCTGATGGATATGAAAAACCGGAACATTCACTCGAATATTATAAAGAGAAGGAAAGGACGCATCATTGGGCACGGTTTTAGCCAGTAAACAGGGGGAATGAAATTAGTAAAGGAGCCGCGGAGCAGAGCACTGCACTTAATCGGCTGCCTTATATAAATTGGTTTGCGTTCCGCAGCAGAGCTACGGAACGAGCGAGAACAAAGATAATGAGGTCCAAACCTCCAAGGTTTCCAAAACCTTGGAGGTTTTTAATATCATTGAGAGACTTTCATACCGATAAAAACAGCCAAATCATAATTGTGATTTGACGTTATAGACAGGCAGCTCCTTCTCGCTTCTTGCTTTTCGCATTTACCCTCAATCCCTCAGTAAATCAAAACTCAACTCCTTTACAAATCAGTAAACCAGTCCCTCGATAAACTCAAAACCACCTGTCATCCTGAGACACTGAAACATGAATCGGGGCTGCCAACGAGCCAGTCGAAGGATCTCCGGGAATCGAGCGGTTGGCTCGTGAAGCTGATCTGCCGTACCACATCAGCAGCCGGTTCACGAGATCCTTCGACTCCGTCCGGGCATTTAAACCCAAATGCCCGTCCTTCGCTCAGGATGACAGGTTTTGTCGAAATTTTTTATGGTACGGTATAAGCCTGTCGCACTGCTTTACTTTATCACCCCCCTATCGACTTACGTATCCCCATCTCAAGGCCCCGCAGTTCAGCCAGTCCGCGCAGACGTCCCAGTCCTGAATATCCGGGATAGGATTCTCTTTGCAGATCATCCAGCATGCGGTGACCATGATCGGGCCGCATCGGTATGATCAGATCCTCTCTGCCATTTTCCATCCTGCGCTGCTGCTCTTTGATGAGAGCAAGCATCACATGATACATATCGGCATCACCTTCAAGATGTTCAGCCTCCTGAAAACTGCCGTCGTCATCACGTTTTACGCTTCTCAGATGAATGAAGTTAATCCGGTCGCCGAGTCGTTTAATCATTTCGGGTAAATCATTATCGGCGCGTGCTCCGTACGATCCGGTACAAAAGGTGAGTCCGTTATAAGGGGAGTCTACGGCTTCAAGTAAACCTGAAGCATCGGATTCTGTACTGACAATACGGGGGAGACCGAACAGGGAGAAAGGAGGATCGTCCGGATGGATTGCCATCCGCACACCATTTTCCTCAGCAACCGGAATGATCTCTTCCAGAAAATAATGCAGGTGCGATCGCAGTTCCGTTTCATCGATATCCCGGTATTCATCAAGGAGCCCGCGGAATTTTTCCAGAGTCATTTCCTCATCTCCCGGGAGCCCCAGCAGAACAGTATTAGTTAATTCCTTGATTTCATCAGACGTCAGCGAATCGAAATATTTTTTTGATTTCTCCTGCTGTTCCGTAGAATAAAGTTGCTTTGCACCATCCCGCTCAAGAATAAAGAGTTCAAAAGCCGCAAATGCAGTCATATCAAAACGAAGAGCAGTACCGCCTTTTTTCAATGGGAAATTGAGATCCGTTCGCGTCCAGTCGGTCAGCGGCATAAAATTATAGCAGACGGTATCGATGCCGCATATAGCCAGATTGCGAATCGACTGCCGGTAGTTTTCGATATAGGTTTTATAATTACCCGTTTGTTTTTTGATATCTTCATGTACCGGAATGCTCTCTACAACAGACCAGCGTAGCCCCGCCTCCTGTATTTCTTTTTTTCTGTCGGTAATATCATTTACCGGCCATACTTCACCGGCCGGAATGTGGTGCAAAGCGGTGACAATTCCGGTAGCCCCGGTTTGTTTGATTTGTGAAAGAGCGATTGTATCGTAGGAGCCAAACCAGCGCCAGGTTTGTTCAAAATGTAAGTCGGATCTGTTCAATTTTCTTTTTTTTATAATGAAAGTTCGGATGAAATAAATAAGGAAACATATATACTTTTATTCTTTTTTGTCTCCTGACTCGTGAATTAAGAGTAGATCTGCCATAATATCTTGTTAATCTTACAGATATATTTAATTTGTGTAAACGTTTGCACTTGATTATATATTAAATAATGTTGAAATAAAACTTCAATACAAGAAGGGGCAGATAACGGCTGAATATAAATTTATCTGCCTTTTATTGTTATTAACTGTTTCTTGAAAATCTGGATGGGTGAATATAAGAAAGTGATCTAAATTCCATAATATTATGGGTAAAAATAATTTCCTGAGAAGTTCTTTGTTACTGCTTTCCATAATTTTTGTCGCAATTGCCTGCGAGAACTCCTCTACCGACCGCACTGACGAGCTGCCCGAATTGAAAGGTGTCTATGAAACTCATTTTGTTATGGGTGCGGCGCTGAGTCAAAGTCAGGTCAATAATTCCGATTCCCAGGCTATGGCGTTGGTTAAGCAACAGTTTAATTCCATAACTCCTGAAAACCTGTTAAAGTGGGAAAATGTCCATCCGGAACCGGATAGTTTTAATTTTCAGCCTGCCGATCGGTATGCAGAGTTCGGAGAAAGCCATGATATGTTTATAGTGGGACATACCCTGGTTTGGCATAATCAGATCCCGGACTGGGTATTTAAGGATCAGGAGGAGCAAATAAATCGCAGTGATCTTCTCGAACGAATGGAGGAGCATATATCTGCGGTGGCAGGAAAGTACAGTGGCAGAATCAACGGCTGGGATGTCGTTAATGAGGCATTTGAAGATGATGGCAGTTACAGGGAAACAAACTGGTATGAGATAATTGGCGAGGATTATATTGAGCAGGCTTTTCGATTTGCTCATGCCGCAGATTCTGCTGCTCAGCTTTATTACAACGATTACAACCTGTGGAAACCGGAAAAGAGAGAGGCTGTTATAGCTCTTGTAAAAGATCTTCAGTCAAAGGAGATCAGAATAGATGCCGTTGGGATGCAGGCCCACCTTGGCTTGGAACGTCCATCCGCAGAAGAGGTTGAAGCCAGTATTGTGGCTTTTTCAGAACTTGGTATAGACGTAATGGTCACGGAGCTGGATATAAATGTTACAAGAACGCTGATCGAAAATGATATAGAATTCGAAGGTGAACTTCCCGACTCTTTGCAACAGGAACTGGCTACACGTTATGCCGATCTGTTCAACGTATTCCGGAAGCACAGCGATAAAATCTCCCGTGTCACATTCTGGGGGGTTAATGACGGACAGTCGTGGCTTAACTACCGGGACCAAAGTGACAGAGAAAATTATCCGCTGCTGTTCGACCGTCAAAACAATCCCAAACCGGCTTTTTATTCTGTCATTGAAGCAGCCAGCACCGATGTCTGAAAAAGAAACCGGATCTTCTTAACCACTGTAAAGCAAGAAGCTTACATACCTGTGACTATCCTCCGGGTTAAGTAATAGTGGATGCAGAGGCAATTGACACTGATCAGGATGCGGTAAATCATGGTTACTAGGGTATCTGGCATCCGGCATCCAGCATCTAATTCTCCTCACCATTTTCTCCAAATTTAATCTCATCTTCAGTTTGTTTAGAGAATGCTTCCACAAAGGCATTTCTGAAGATATTCCAGATAGCCGGGTATGTACCGGCATCCGGGTCAGTAAGATCACCTTCGATAGGCACCTGGGAAGCGAACTGGTCTTTGGCCTGATTTTCGAATACTTCCGTTACCAATCCCACGATACCTTCCCATATTACTTCCAGAACGCTGCCTTCCGTATCTACTATTTTTAGGTTTCGAATAATCGGTTTCACATACCCCTCCAGCATGCCATCATCTATTATAATTTCACTGTACAAATTAAACTCACCCTGTTCTGCATCCACTCCGGCATAAGCCTCTAAAAAATCATTCAGGGCGGTTAGATTTACCTCTTCGAATTCAAAGTTAAGATCGATATCAGGTATAGGCTTTAGAAGGTTTGCCTGAGCTACGATATTCATATCTCCGCCGCCTACAGAAACGGCATTAAGAAAAATATTGGTGGGAAGAGCCTTTTCATTATCCTCGGCATTATTGATGTTAAGGATATCGAGATCAAGGTTTTCCAGTGGGACGTTTATCTGCGGCGAGGAACCAAAATCGAGATATCTTACGGTTCCGCCTCTGATAGCAAAGCGATTTATGCGGATGGGTAGCATACTTTTTACATGCTCGGTCCAGTCTACCTCATGCCCGAATTCTCCCTCATCATTGTTCGGAGCCACAAAATTAAAGGTCGGAGAAATTAACAGTACTTCTCCGACAATGGCTCCATTAAATAAAGCCGACCACTCTACAGAAAGATCAATCTGGTCGACAGATAGAAAAGGCACAGTGTTATTATCTTCGATTTTATCTATGATAAGACTGTCGACTGTGTAAGCCCCGCGATAAAGATGTAAGTCCACATCAGTGATAGAACCGGTATAGTCAGGGATGTCATCCAGTGCTTTATTAATATAGTCTTCAACCCAAAACGGCAGGGCGATCCGTATCCCGACCAGGATTAAAATAATAAGAAGGGGAATCCAATATCTTTTTTTCATTGTTAGTCTCTTTGATACGTCTCCGTTTTGATTATTTTTAGTGACTCCTGATAAATTCTCTCTTTTAGAAAAGAACGGGAGTACTCTTCCAAGGGTTCATTGAGTACGAAATTATGGCAGGAGCATAGTTGATTAAATTTTCTATATTTTATTAGCCCTCAAATTTTCAGCTAAAGATTATATCATGAAACAGCTTCAACCGCTTCTGTTTTTGATTCTGACAATTATAATCGTTTTTCCGATTTATGCGCAGGAATCCACTACCATAGTTGTACGGGCGCAATCCAAAGATGCCAAATTCATCGGCACGTCTATGGGCGGTGCATATATTGCCATTACCGATGCCGAGACGGGTAAGATACTGGCTGAGGGTGTTACCGAAGGGTCGACAGGGGATACCGGACGCCTGATGGATCAACCCCGTGAGCGATACGGCCAGCTGAGTACTGAGGGTGCCGCTAAATTCGAGACTACTATTCCTTTGAAGGAGCCGGTATTTGTTACTGTTACCGCTAAAGCTCCGCTGGCACAGAAGCAATCTTCAGTGGTATCCAGTACACAGCTTTGGCTGATTCCGGGAAAAGATATCACAGGAGACGGCATTATACTCGAAATACCTGGATTTGCGATAGATATCCTGCAACCGCAGGCTCATGAGAGGACCACAGATTCGGAAGTGCTGATCAAGGCAAACCTGGTGATGATGTGTGGTTGTCCCACCGAACCGGGCGGTATGTGGGACAGCAGTGAAATGGAGATCAGGGCAGTGGTTCAGAAGGGCGGAGAAACAGTCGAAGAGCCGGAAATGTCGTTTGCCGGTAAAACGAGCACTTTCGAAACATCATTTGCTCCCCCGGAATCCGGAGCGTATGTAATTACTGTTTATGCCTATGATCCCCGAACCGGAAATACAGGAGTGGATAAAACAAGCGTCATTGTGAATTAGCCCTGCTAGCAAAAATTCCTAATTGTAATTAATCCATCTCATTTGTGTGCCCTGCCGGTTTTAAAAAAAGGCAACTACTTCAGAACGGATGATCCCGAAGGCTTTCGGGACGTTCCGTCCCGGAAAACCGCCGGGGCTGCAGTCGAAATGACGTCGTTGGTTTAATATTTATAGCATTTAAATTAATACAGCTGGGCTATCATGTAACCTGAAATTCCTAATTCTTCATTCTCAATTCCTAATTCTCAATACCCCTCAGGATTTTCCCGCTGCCAGCGCCATGAATCGCGGCACATGTCCTGGAGCCCGCGCTCTGCTTTCCAGCCGAGTTCTTTTTCGGCTTTGGTGGGATCGGCATAACAGCTCGCAACATCACCGGGACGCCGCCCCGTAATTTCATAGGGGATATCCTGTCCCGAAGCTTCCTCAAACGCTTTTACTACATCCAGTACGCTGTATCCCTCACCTGTTCCCAGGTTATAAGTGACCACACCGGGATTCTCCTGCAGTTTGTTTAGCGCTTTCAGATGCCCATCCGCCAAATCAACCACATGAATATAATCGCGGACACCGGTACCATCAGGGGTCGGATAGTCATCTCCGAAAACAGATAGTTTTCCCAGCTTACCCACCGCCACCTGCGTGATATAGGGCATTAAATTGTTCGGAATATCATTCGGATCTTCGCCGATCCGTCCGCTCTCATGTGCCCCGACGGGATTAAAATACCGGAGCAGGGCGATATTCCATTCCTCGTCCGAAACATGCAGATCACGAAGAATATATTCAATAAAGAGTTTTGTGCGTCCGTATGGATTGGTCGCTGTAACAGGGAAATCCTCTTTGATTGGAACTTTATCCGGGTCGCCGTAAACAGTTGCGGATGAACTGAAGACGATATTCCTGACATTATGTTTCCTCATAATATCGCAGAGAATAATGGTACTCGTTATATTGTTATGGTAATATTCAAGAGGTTTGGCCACCGATTCTCCCACTGCTTTGTAACCTGCAAAGTGGATTACAGCATCGATATGATGGCTGGCAAATACTTTTTCGAGCTGCCTGCGGTTCAACAGGTCTGTTTCATAGAACAGAAGCTTTTTGCCGGTGATATCTTCGACCCGGTCAAGCGCTTCTTTTTTGCTGTTGCTTAAATTATCAACAACAATAACCTCATGTCCCGATTCAAGCAGTTCAACTACGGTGTGGCTGCCTATATATCCTGCACCACCGGTTACAAGTATGTTCATTTCAGAGATTTAACTTTAATTATATTTCTTACTGTCACCGCTAAAGCACTCAGATCACTTAGTGGTAAGAAAAGAAGATGGTATCCCGGTTGCTAATACTGCGTGGCCATGTATTTCAACTCTTTCTCAACGGTATCACAAAAACCCGTCATCTTTTCTATAGACTTATTGATCTGCTCTTCCCCCGCTTCTGATTCCAGAAGTTGTTTGGCATTTTCATATTCTTCAAGAATAACTTCAGCCCCCATCATCTGCAGGCCCGGTTTGATCTTGTGACCGGTATTTTTCAATCCCTCAAGGTCACGGTTTTGCAAATGCTTTACGAAGTTTCCGCTGAATTCGGCATAAGAAGACAATCCGGCTTCACAAAATTCAATAATATATTCCCCTTCATTAAACATTAATTCTTCGATCTTTTCGGGTACGATAATCTGGTATTCCATTTTAATTCTGAGGTTCTTTTATATTGTGCGGAGTCGGCCTGCCTTCCTCATCAATGTGAACGAATACAATTTTATCAATTTTGATGATAGAATCCTTGGTAAACTTGTTTCGGACTTCACATTTTACTGTAATTGAGGTTTTGCCGAATTTAACCGTCTCCATCCCGATCTCGATAATATCCCCGAGTTTTGCTGAACTAACGAAATTAATTTCGGTCATGAATTTGGTTACAAGGTTACCCTTTTCCAGCTGACATGTTACAAAAATAGCAGCTTCTTCATCTATCCAGCTCAAAACGGTACCGCCGAACAGTGTGCCATGGGCATTGAGATCTTGTGGTTTAATTAATTTACGGCTGAAAAAACGCATTGTTTATTTTTATGATTACAAGATAAAATTCCGGCTATAATGTAAGGGAACAGGAAGATTTTAAGAAATATGTTTTTGGATTACCTAAGGACACTAAAGTTCCCCATCCGACGGCTGGTTTTGCCGTCCGATGGGTAGAAAGGGGCAGGGTATGGGAATCGAAGGGAAGGCTTCCAGCCCTGTCAAACCCGTCGGACCGCAGAATCAGCGGTCAGACGGGAGTGGGCTAGTTTTTATTTTTTCGGATTTCATTAAGGTCATCTATCGCGGGCTGATATCCGGGTTCGATTTCCAGGCACTTTTCATAATATTCTATGGCTTCTTCATATTTACCCACATGCTTGAGGATCAAGCCGATGTTGTTGTAGGCTTCATGAAATTCGGAATCCAGTTCCAGAACTTTTTTATAGCAGCTGCCCGCTTCTACTGTGTTGTTATTGCGAAGGTGATGGTTCCCCAGGTTAAAGAACCCCATGGGGTCGGATGGTTTGATCTTGGTTATATATTCAAATAACTCCCGTGCACGTTTCTGTTCGTCCGCCAGTTCATAGATGTCAGCCAGATTATTGAGAGCCGGCACATAATCCGGTTTGTGGTCGAGTGCGTCAAGATAATGATTTACCGCTTTTTCGATCACCTCCAGCTCGAAAAAAGTATTTGCCAGATTGTAGTGGATCTGATGATTGGCCGGATCTTTCTTTAAAGCTTTTTGATATGACTGTACGGCATTCCTGTATTCTCCCAGCATGTGATAGCCGACGCCAAGCTCATTCAGCAGGGACGAATCGCCGGGATTATCATCCAGCTCATATTTAATTTCTTCGATCTGTTGTTCGATTTTATTCATAGCTTCCAAAATAAGAAAAGCTGAACCGGAACTCACCTCAAATTCGGAATACCACTAAGGCACGAAGGGCACTAAGTGTTCTTAGTATCTTATATAAAAAAGAAAGTCAAGGATATATTTCTCCCATGACGGCTTTAGCTCA
>CAZPWQ010000111.1:0-11386 GCA_964590495.1 uncultured Balneolaceae bacterium | reverse complement strand
CACAATCATGGATATCGGGAAAAGAGCCGGTGATTTCATTTACGTACCAGGGAGAAGAACGAGCCTATCCTCTACAAATTATGATCTGGCATGAAATTGTTAATGATCATGTCGGAGAGGAGCCGGTTCTCGTTACCTTCTGTCCCCTTTGTTATTCCGCTCTTGTTTTTGAGCGAACTGTGGAAGGTGAAGTGCTGGAATTCGGAGTTTCCGGTTTTTTGCGTCATTCAGATCTGGTGATGTTCGATCGGAAAACGGAAACTCTTTGGCAGCAGTTCACCGGTGAAGCTATTGTAGGTGATTTTGTTGGTATTACATTAAAACAGATACCAAGCCAGATAATTTCTTTTGATCAGTTCAGGGAAAATAATCCCGATGGGAAAGTTTTATCCAGGAATACGGGACATCGGCGAGATTACGGCAGTAATCCTTATACCGGATATGATGATATCAATAATACTCCGCTGTTCGGCGATACCGGTGGTGATGAAAGACTGCGACCCATGGAAAAGGTGGTCGGGGTAAAAATAGGCGATGAAACAAAAACATATCCCTATTCAATTACACAAGAGGAAAGAGTGATAAATGACCAGATTGAAAATACTCCGGTAGCTGTTTTTCATGTGGAGGGAGCACGATCGGCAATGGACGAAGCTCAAATTTCGGACTCAAGGGAAGATGGCTCAACCGGTGTGTTTCAGCGGAGCCTGGATGGGAAACTGCTAATATTTGAAATGCGATCGGATGGCATTTATGATTCAGAAACGAACTCCCGGTGGAGCATAACAGGTAAGGCGGTTGCTGGCGAATTGGAGGGGAAGCAGCTGGAACAGGTAACCTTTGGCGATTATTTTGCCTTCGCCTGGCTGGTATTTTGGCCGGATACGGAAATCTACGAACCAGCATAATTATTTTTATATTGAAAATAATTACGTACCCAATTTTTCTTACAAATCTAAAGAATGGAAAGTCGTAAAATAACATTTACCGGCAGCCAGAATGTGCAGCTTTCTGCACGCATTGATGAACCGAAAAATAGGGTAACAAAGGGGGCGGTACTTTTTGCCCACTGTTTTACCTGCAGCAAAAATCTGCGGGCAATAGGTACTATTAGTCGTACTCTGACCGAACAGGGTATGGGCGTTTTTCGCTTTGATTTTACCGGACTGGGAGAAAGCGAAGGTGATTTTGCGGATACTAACTTTTCGTCGAATATAGAAGACCTTATAGCGGCTGCAAAATATATGGAAGCAGAGTGGTCTGCCGCCCGGATGCTAATCGGTCATTCTCTGGGCGGAGCTGCCGTATTGCAGGCTGCGCATCAAATTTCATCGGTCGAAGCTGTGGCAACGATCGGAGCACCCTGCAACCCTCAACATGTTGAACACCATTTGGTCGATAAGAGGGAGGAAATCGAGAAAAAAGGAGAAGCTCGGGTAAGCCTGGCCGGAAGGGAATTTACCATTAAAAAACAATTCCTGGATGATCTGAATGAACAAAAGATGGATAGCATTATTCGCAGCCTGGAGAGGCCGCTGCTGATTTTTCATTCTCCTGTCGATCAGACTGTGGGGATAGATAATGCCGCACATATCTATAAACTGGCAAAACATCCCAAAAGCTTTATATCACTGGACGATGCCGATCATCTGCTGAGCAATGAAGAGGATGCGAAATATGTCGGTTCTGTGACAGCCGCCTGGGTAGGTCGGTATTTATAAAGGCTCTAAATTCTCCAGCATCGTAGGTATCAGTTCCGAAACAGTGGGATGAATATGGACAGCTCTTTTAATAGTTGTATATGGTTCGTCTGCATATATAATGTCTATAATTGAGTGTATAATCTCATCTCCTTCAATCCCTAAAATGGCTGCGCCCATAATTTTGTCGGTATCAGCATCAATGAGGATTTTCATAAAGCCTTTGGTCTCACCCTTTTCCCTGGCTCTTGCGACACGGTGCATGGATCTTTTGCCGATTAATATGTTTTTGCCGGATGCTTTTGCCTGTTCTTCCGTCATTCCAACCCGGCCCAGCGCCGGATCAATAAATAATCCGTAACACATGATCCGGTCGGAGACACGGCGCGGATCGTCATCAAAAAGATTGGCAGCCACAATCTCAAAATCATTGTAAGCCGTATGCGTGAAAGCACCTTCGCCGTTACAATCACCCAGAGCCCAAACCCCTTCCGAAGTGGTTCGCAACTGGTCGTCTACCCGGATAAAACCCTGCATATCTGTTTGGATGGATGTATTTTCCAGACCAAGGTCGTCAGTATTGGGCTTGCGCCCAACAGCCAAAAGCAGGTGAGATCCTTTCACTTTGGGCGGCCCCTCCTTGCAATCCACATCCACTACAATCTGTCCACCTTGATTTGATCCGCCAATACATTCTGCATTGAAGCGAAAATTAACACCTTCATCTTCCAGAATATTCCTGATCGCTTCAGAAATATCCTGATCTTCTTTTGACAACAGACTCCCTCCTTTTTCAATAATCGTAACTTCGCTGCCGAATCTTCGATACATTTGCCCGAATTCCAGCCCGATATATCCCCCGCCTACTATAACCAGATGATCGGGTATGATATCCAATTCCATAATGCTGGAATTGGTAAGGTAATCCACATCTTCAAATCCCGACGGTACAGACGCGCGTCCGCCTGCGTTTATAAATATTTGATCGGCTGTGAGCTGTTCATTTCCAACCGACAACACGTTATCTTTTTCAAAACGGGCATGCTCTTCGTAAACAGTCAGGTTTTCGGTATTCTTCAGCCAGCTTTCCACGCCTTCGGTTGATTGTTTTACAATAGCATCTTTTCGTGCTTTAACTTTTTCCATATCAACAGTAACCGGACCATCGACAGATATCCCGAAATCGTCCATTCGCCTCGCCATATAAGCGGCGCGGGCACTTGCAACCAGGGCTTTGGTAGGTGTGCAGCCGGTGTTGACACATGTTCCACCGAAAAGATGCCGCTCGATGACTGCTGTTTTAAGTCCTTCACGGGCACATCGTGCTGCAAGCGAGGGGCCCGCCTGTCCGGTTCCAATAATTATTGCATCAAATTTTTCCATAAATGAAATCTGTTTTTGGTTCGACGTTTGAATCTTTAACAGGAAAGCAACCATCATCAGTCATATTTGCCAAACATATTCAGCAATGCGATATCCCCGGTTGTTGTAAGAATTCTTCTTACAAATACGTCTATTACAAGTAGAATTAAAAAAAGAATAAGGTGCTATGGCAAACTATTACCGTGATTTTGAACTTAACAGTATAATAATTTTGGCCGACCAGGAAACTGATCTAAGTAGATTTAGCGACAGAGATTTTTTTAAAATATTATGGAATCGTCGAAAGCAGCTTGTCATGAAAATCGATGACCGGAATCTGAAATTGAAAGAAAATCAAATCGTTAGTTTAACACCATTACAGAACCCTGATCTTTCAGATTATCCAGGAGAATATTATCTCCTCTTGTTTAACAGAGAATTTTATTGCATCCATGAAAATGACAATGAAGTATCTTGTGAAGGGTTGCTTTTCTGGGGTTCTTCTGACCTGCCGGTTATACAACTGAATGAGGAAGAAAAGCCAAAGTTCCATTCGCTGTTCCAGGTATTTGAAGATGAGTTGAATACACGGGATAATATTCAGGGAGAAATGCTTCGAATGCTTTTAAAGCGCCTGATAATTAAAAGTACAAGAATAGCCCGCAGACAACTTTTCCCGGATGGAATCGGAAGTAAACAAACCGAATTAATCAGGCGGTTTAATATCCTGGTGGAACAACATTATAAAGAGCATCACCAGGTAAATTCCTATGCTGATATGCTTTATAAGTCTCCTAAAACCCTATCAAATGTTTTTGCATCAGCGGGACATAAGATGCCGCTCGAAATGATTCATGATCGTATAGCCCTGGAAGGGAAACGTCAACTTCTGCAAACGGACAGGCTGGCAAAAGAAATTGCCTATGATCTGGGATTTGAAGAGCAGTCTCATTTCAGCCGGTTTTTTAAAAAAGAGACAGGCATGGCCCCTTCAGAGTACAGAAAACAGACAGAAAAAAAGAAACAAGGGAAAAATTGGTAACTATTCAGGAATAGCTGTCATTCGCATTCCGGTTTGTTCAATGGATATTGAGTCAGAATCAAAACTTGAACAAAACTTTAAACTGGTTAAAGCTATGGAATTTAAAATCTATACAACCGAAAATGCACCGAATGAATCAAAACCGCTGCTTAACGCAGCTAAAGAAAACTTTGGGTTTGTCCCTAATCTGTTGGGAGAATTTGCCGAATCACCGGCTGTGCTTGAAGGTTATCTCAAGCTGAACGAAATAGTCGGGAAAACCGACTTCACGACCAAAGAACAGCAGCTGGCTATACTTGCCGTAAGTATAGAAAACAATTGCCATTACTGCTCGGCTGTACATTCTACTATTCTAAGAAATCAACTAGAAGTTGATGATGATATCGTTGATGCTGTTCGCAGCGGAGAAACTGTGCCGGACAAAAAAGCTGATGCCCTGGTAAAATATGTCAGAAAAGCAGTTGAAAAACGTGGTTTTGCAGAAGAAAGTGATATTCAGGCTTTCCTGGATGCCGGTTATACCAAACGCCAGGTACTCGAGGTGAATCTTATTATCGCTTTAAAGACGATCAGCAACTATACCAACCATCTGGCTGATACTCCGCTTGATGACGCATTCAAGGGAGAAAAGCTGGAGTTTGCTGGCGTTTAAGTTAATATTCTTAAAACTGTATAAGGGCCTGATCAATCGATCAGGCTCTTTTTTATTTGGATTATTGGCATTCTCCAGAAAGTAAACTTTACCGAAAAAAATAATTGACAAATGAAGATATTAAAGTTAATTTAATCGTAAATCTACGATAACCGATTTATCCATGGCCATTACTAAAGCAAAACTTTTTAATACTTCGCAAAAACAAACGGCTGAATTAATGAAAGCTCTCAGCCATCCGGCACGTGTTGCTATCATAGAAATTCTGGCGGATCGAAATACCTGTATATGCGGAGACATTACCGATCAACTTCCATTGGCGCAATCAACCGTCTCTCAGCATCTCAAAGCCCTGAAAAGTGCCGGGATTATTAAAGGGGAGATTGACGGTGTGCGAACCTGCTATTGCCTGAATGAGGAAGGCGTCAGGCAGATAAATGAACTCTTTATACCACTTATTAAAAAAATAACAACTGCAACCGATGAAAACTGCTGCTAATATGAATACCGATGGACAAACATCCGAAAAACTGAAAGAAACTGTTAGAGCTAAGTATAACCAGATAAGTGAACAATCGAAGGAGTACAATGCAAGTTCCTGTTGTGGGGCAGGTGATTCTTCTGAGGAAGTATATAATATCATGAATGATGATTACAGTACAATTGAAGGTTACAATCAGGATGCAGATCTCGGTCTCGGATGCGGATTGCCCACCCAATTCGCACGCATAGAAAGAGGCGATACTGTTATCGATCTGGGTTCCGGAGCCGGTAATGACTGTTTCGTGGCCCGTCACGAAACCGGTCCGACGGGCAAAGTGCTGGGAATAGATTTCGCTGAATCGATGATCGCAAAAGCGCGAAATAATGCTGAAAAGCTGGGGTTCAATAACGTCGAGTTCCGTTACGGAGATATTGAAGATATGCCGGTTTCGGACAATACGGCCGATGTGATCGTAAGTAATTGTGTACTGAACCTTGTTCCGGACAAGCCAAAAGTGTTCTCTGAAATATTCCGGGTGCTGAAGCCGGGCGGACACTTCAGTATCTCAGATATTGTTCTGGTCGGCGATTTGCCCGATGCACTTCGCGAAGATGCGGAGATGTATGCCGGATGTGTGGCCGGAGCCATTCAAAAAGAGGATTATCTGGGATATATCGATAAGGCCGGATTTGACAATATTACCCTTCAGAAAGAGAAAACCATCGACATTCCCAATGATATATTGAGCCGGTATCTTTCTGATGAAGAGAGAGATAAGTTCAAAAATGGCTCCACCGGAATCTACAGCATCACCGTTTTTGCTCAAAAGCCGGGTGGTGGGAAGGATGTCGATCGGAACAAACCATCACCACAAGCAACGGAAGCAGGATCAGGCTGCGCCCCGGGATCTGGTTGCTGTTAACCGGCATTTCAAAAAAATAATACGGAAAATGCTAATTAATCGGCTCTATGCGCTGTGCCATTTCGTTTTACATTCAACTAAATTTTTTGGTGAAAAATGCAGGTTAACCAGTTAAAATACATATGTACTCGAAACTAGACCAGTATATAAAAAATATTGAGAAAGATATCGCCGATATATCTGTTTCGCGAAAGGAAAAACTGGATCGGATATCGGATTACATCCGGTTAGCCGGGAAAGCGGGGAACGAGGCGAATCTTACCTTTATCTGCACCCACAACAGCCGCCGGAGCCATTTGTGCCAGATCTGGGCGGCAACAGCTGTCCACTACTACGGTTATGAGCACGTGCGG
This sequence comes from uncultured Balneolaceae bacterium, assembly GCA_964590495.1. Lineage (GTDB taxonomy): Bacteria > Bacteroidota > Rhodothermia > Balneolales > Balneolaceae > CAZPWQ01. The sequence goes on along the minus strand of CAZPWQ010000111.1, from coordinate 4,871 downwards.
ACATTTTCCGGCGGCACCGAAGCAACAGCCTTTAATCCCCGCGCTGTAGCGGCCGTAAAACGGGCGGGCTTCCGGGTGGAAGAACCGGGCGGAGAAAGTCCCCGCTACAAGGTCTGGTTTGATGAAGACCGGGAGCCGATGACCTGCTTCTCAAAAACATTTGATGATCCTTATAATCCTCAGGAAAATTTTGCCGCGATTATGACCTGCTCGGATGCCGACCGGAATTGCCCGAATGTGCCGGGAGCGTCATTCCGGGCGTCTATTCCCTACGTAGATCCCAAAGAGGCAGATGATACTCCGGACGAAGCACAAACCTATGACGAACGCTGTCGCCAGATAGCGACTGAAATGTTTTATTTGATGTTCGGGGTTTAGGTAGTCGGCTACAGGAAATGAAATTCTGCCTATTTATTTTGCCGGGTATGTACAATCAGGAATTAATTTAGTAACATAGCTAATATTAACTGCCTTTCAATAAAATTATGGTGGAATTACTATGGAAACCAAAGTCAAACTTCACGACGGAATTGTCGGGACAATTTACCTATTGAGCATAATTCTGGGGGTTACTTTTAATATTCAATGGCTTTATTTGGCGGGAGCGGTGGCAGTGCTTCAGATAATGAGCATGTTTACCGGTTTCTGTCCAGTCTATTATGTCCTTAATAAGGTTATGCCTGAAAAGGAGAAAATGGCTTCATAAATATTTAAACAGTTCATTAGAAGCTTTGATGCCAATTTTATCCTGGAAGCATTTTGAGAAGTAAGATGGGCTGTTATATCCGATTTTAAGAGTAATTTCGGAGAGATTGTACCTGTTTTCTTCATCAGGGAAAGGGCTTTGTTCAATTCTTTATCCCGAATAAAATTAACCGGGAGAGCGTCCTGTGATAGGTACAACTTTCTCTAAAATTACGGTTGACTGACACCCATAAATACAGTTTAAAAAATCATGATAGAAGATCTGGGAATAAGTTCAGAAAACCTTATGGTTCCAGGTTCGTTATTGAACCTGCTTGTAAGTACGACAGTGCTCATTGTTACTATCCTTATTCTTCGCCTGCTTATTACGCGTTATATTCGTAAAAGTGTTACATCTACTGAACTCCGGCGCCGCTGGTTGGTCCAATCGCGCAATGGTTTGGTACTGCTTCTACTGATGGGCCTGGTCTTTATATGGGGAGAGGAACTGCGTACCCTTGCCTTGTCGCTGGTTGCCATCGCTATTGCTTTGGTCGTTGCCACAAAAGAACTGATTCTCTGTATCACCGGCTCTGTACTCAAGGCCGTTTCCAGCTCTTTCGATCTCGGAGATCGTATACAGATCAGGGACTTCCGCGGTGATGTGATAGACCAGAATATGCTTGCTACCACTATCCTGGAGGTTGGGCCGGGCAAGATCACCCACCAGCGAACCGGTCGGATGACCGTTATTCCCAATGCTTTATTTGTTTCAGAGCCGGTCATCAATGAAAGTTACACCGACGATTATATTCTCCACGTCTTCACAGTACCGTTTAAACGCGAGGATGACTGGCAGACAGCCCAGGAGATGTTTCTGGAATCTGCGAACCGGCACTGCCAGCCCTACCTGGAGAAAGTCAGGGAACACATGAGGAAGCTCAGCGAAAATAAAGGACTTGACGTGCCGACCGTCGATCCGCGCGTAACCATACAGGTACCTGCGGCCGGTGAAATTCATTTGATCATTCGAATACCGACAAAATCGGACCAGCGCAGCTATATCGAACAGACTATTTTGTCGGAAGTGCTGAGCAAGCATGATTTTTCAGCTGCTGACAATACCGGGGATCCTCCGAATAAAAGCGATCAATAAGGCCGGAGGGGTTGAAGAGTTAAGACCTGGCACGTTTCTGAGCAGTTGTGAATGTCTGAATATATTCTGATGATTTAATATTAAACTCAGCTATGTATTAAACTTATGACCGGAAAAAAATATTATTATCTGGCGTTTTTAAGCCCGATATTTTTACCCATTTTTGTAATGGTTGTTGAATGGGTATATGTTCTGTTCACCGGTGGTGAAATCGAGAGTAGTTATTCAGGATTCTTGATGATGACCATTCTATTCGGCGGCATTCCCTACTTTATTTTTTTAGCCGGATTTTATCTGTGGGCCAATTATAAAGACGGAAAACAAATTCACTATTTTACGTATCTGGCTCCCATCATATATGTTTTAGTCTTTCTTCCGTATTTGGCAGCCTTTATTTTGGTGACTGATCCATCGAAACTGGATAATATTTTCTCCTTTTTTGTCAGCGCTGATCTTTGGGAGGCGTATTACCTATATGGAAAGATTGCCCTGGTAGTGTCATATGCCTATATCATCTTATTCAACATTGGGTACTGGATTCTTAAAGCAAATCGCCATTTCAAGTAACCCGTCCTGAAATTAATAAGAGTGGTATATCCTTGCCACGGTTCGTCTGAAATACAATATGTTGTTTTACATAGAACTTTTATGTATAATAATACCTTGTACTGTAAGGTATAAATAACTCTGAATTATTAATCTCGCAATCACCGGAAAATGATCTCCAAAGAACTGATGGCCGCCTCCACTCGTCCGCTTATTCTCACCATACTCAAGCGCGGGGAAAGCTACGGTTACCAGATTATCCAGGATGTAAAGGAGCTGTCGGGAGGAACGCTGGAATGGTCCGACGGCATGCTCTACCCGGTACTGCACAAGCTGGAGAAGGATGGACTGGTACAATCGCGGTGGGATGTTTCCGAGGAAGGCCGCCGAAGAAAGTATTATGCGATTACGGACGCCGGCCGCGAAGAGCTGGCTGAGGCCAAACAGCAATGGCTCAGCGTGCATGAAGTGCTGCAAAAGTTGTGGGGTCCAAGCCCGGAGTGGGTATAAACAAGCCGTCAGCTTTCAGCTATCAGCCGTCAGAAAAGAGACCGCTGAAAGCTCAAGTCTGATAGCTGTAAGCTAAAAAATATGTTCAATCTCGAAAACGCCATACAAACCTGGAAACGGCAACTCCGAAGCAATCCCGCCTTTGAGGACGGCGATATTGCCGAGCTGGTGTCTCACCTAAGGGATGAAATCGAGCGGCTGAAAACAGAGGGACTTTCCGAAGAGGAAGCCTTTAAGCGTGCTATCGAAGAGATTGGGGAGCCGGAGCCGATCGGTGATGAGTTGTACAAGTCGCGAGCCACACAAAAGGCCGGACCAGTGCCATCCTGGAGGCAGAAATCATGGATCCCTTCCCTTCTACCTAATTATCTGAAAGTGGCAATGAAGAATAGTTTAAAACAGAAAACCTATTTCTTCATCAACATCGCCGGACTGGCCATCGGCATTGCCTGCTGTCTGTTGATTTTTCTGTATGTCACCGATGAACTCTCTTATGATACTTACCATCAAAATTCCGATGAACTCTACCGGGTTGCCAAAACAAGGACAGCCGGTGGAAATGAGTTCAACAGTGCCTGGTCGCAGGTTCCAATGGGGCCTGCCATCGAATCTAATTTCCCCGGTGTACGCGAGGCAATTCGTTTCTGGAGAGCGTTTGAACCGGTGGTTGGATATGAAGAGAATTATTTTAATGAGAGCGGCAATCTCTATTTTACTGACCCGGAAGTGTTTGAAGCCTTCTCATTTTCTTTGGTGCAAGGAGATCCCGATAATGTTTTGGAACAACCTGGCTCGGTTGTGTTAAGTCAGGCAACGGCCAAAAAATATTTCGGGGATCAGAATCCCATCGGTAAAGTGTTATCTTATAATGGCTACCCGGCCGAAGAGGTTGAATTGGAAGAGATTGAATTGACCGTCACCGGCTTAATGGAAAACCTTCCTTCCAACACCCAGTTTCAGTTCGAGATGCTTGCCACAATGTCCGGCATTGAAACCGAACAAAATAACTGGGGTTCCCACAAACCGATCTGGACGTATCTCTGGCTGGAAGAAGGAACAGATCTTGCTTCCCTGGAAAAGAACCTGCCGGAATTTTTGGATAACCAACAAGAATCTTCGGCTGTAACAGACATAGTGGACCTGGAACTGTTAACCTCCGTGCATCTTTACTCCGGTTACGATGGCGGATTCAAACCCGGTGGTAATATCACCTATGTTTACCTCTTTTCTTTAATTGGCTTTTTTCTGCTGCTTATTGCCTGCATCAATTTCACCAACCTCTCCACTGCCCGATCGCTTACACGGGCAGGAGAAGTAGGAGTTCGAAAAACCCTTGGAGCAAGCCGGGTTGATCTGGTAAAGCAATTTATGGGAGAAGCTTTCCTTATTTCAGGTCTCGCAGTACTGTTGGCCTTGATATTGGCTGAAATGGCTCTGCCGGTACTAAATGGATTGGCTGATAAACATCTTTTCATTCCTTTTGGGGATGGGCCCGGTTTAATGTTGAAAATAACAACACTCTGGATTTGTGTTGCACTTCTGGCGGGGCTTTATCCCGCATTTTTGCAGTCCCGCTACAAACCGGTTTTGGTGCTGGGTAATAAAATGGGGAAAGAAACATCCGGGGAAACCCTGAGAAAAGGCCTGGTGGTATTCCAATTTGCCATTTCCATCATATTGATTGTGTCCACCATTACCATCTACAGCCAAATGGATTACATCACCAGCAAAAACCTGGGTTTTGATAAAGAACTGGTGGTAGTAGTTCCCTACAGTTCCAATGAAGAGATGTTGTTAAACCGCTTTGAGGAGCATACGGGTATCATCAGTGCATCTGTATCACAGCGCGTACCTGTAAATACGATCAGTAGTGACGGACGTTCGGTTGAATTACCGTCCGGTGAGGAACCGATTCGGGTGGAGAGCTATGTTATTGACGATCAATTCCTGGAGACTTATAAAATGAATATTGTGG